>CBKZPU010000009.1:0-61277 GCA_966696705.1 uncultured Verrucomicrobiaceae bacterium
CGGAAAGCCCGCTGCTACCGTCCTTGACCCACTACGCGGTCGGGAGAGCGGCAGGGGCTGCCCAAGGTCAGGAAACGGGTGAGCCTCAGCATCCGCAAAAAGGAGTCCGCCATGATCGGGAACGGGAGGGTCCGCCATGATCGGAAAGAAGAAAAGGCCCGACCGGAGTCCGGTCGGGCCGCGAATCTGGAAAATCGCTTCTTACTTCAAGAGCTCCGCCGCGGTCCATGGCTTGCCAACGCGGTCCTTGGTCGCCTCGCGCTGCTTCTTCACCGTTTCCTCGGTGACGGCGGAGGCCTTGTTGCTCCACTCGTTGCGAACGTAGGTCGCGATGTCGGCGAGCTTCTGGTCGGTGAACATCGGATTCATTCCGAGCGATGGCATGTCGGCGGTCGGCGCGTAGTCCTCGCCCGCGACGGTGACCGGGCCGGTCATGCCGTGGAGCATGATCTTGATAAGGGTTTCCGGTTTTCCGGTGACCCACTCGGAACCATCGAGCGGCGGGCCAAGGGCGATGACGCCGCCCCCGTCGGGGCCGTGGCAACTGAAGCAGACCGCCTCACCGGCGAAGAGCGCCTTGCCGCGGTTGAAGGAAGCCAGCTCCTCGCCCTTGAGCGACGGGCCCGTCGGGCCTTTGGCCACCGCGTTCTTGGCCCCTTGCTCGAGCCAGGTGGCGAGTGCCTCGTCCTTCGGGTCGGCCAGCTTGGCGAACTCCGCTTCGTGCCCACGCAGACCGGAGACCGCCGCCTCGCGGACAAAACGGGTCTTGGCCTGGTCCTTCAACAGCGCCGCGAGCGCATCGAGAGCTTTCTGGGTGCCGAGCGAGCCGAGCACGCGGGCAAGGTAGGGGGCTGCTTCCGGTGCCGCGGGCTTCAGCGACACGAGTCCGGCTTCCAGCTTGGAAAGCTCTGTCGCATCGAGGCGGGTGCAGGCCCAAAGGGCGGACGACTGGACCTTCGGATCCTTGTCCTTGAGCGCGGGGACGAGATGCTCGGACTTCAGCTCGCCCATCCCTTCCAGCGTCCAGAAGGCATGGACGCGGGCGACCGGCGAACCGCTGGCGGCGAGCTTCGCGAGCAGCGGGACCAGTGCCGGATCCTTGCGCTGCACCATCACGCGCTGGGCGGCTTCGCGGTGCCAGGAATTCGGATGCATCAGCATCTTCACGAGGTCGAGGCCTTGAAGCGCTCCAATGTCGACCTTCGGCTCCAGCTTCCCCGAAGTACTACGGATACGGTAGATGCGGCCGTGGCCGAAGCCCGGCTTGTCCAGCCCGCGCGACAGGTGCTGCTCGCGCAGGTAGCTGGTCTGGTAGGTCTTGTGCTGGATGATCCCGTGATACATGTCCACCAGGTAGAGCGAACCATCGGGCGCCGTGTACACGTTCACCGGGCGGAAGCGCTCGTCGGTGGAGGCGAGGAACTCTTTCTCGCCGAAAGGATGGGTGCCGCTCAGGTTGCCGTTCTTTTCCTCGATCTTGATCGCCTTCACGAGGTTGACGGAGGACTCGGTCGAGAATCCCGTGCCATACCAGTCCTTCGGGAAATTCGTGCCGCGATAGACGGTCAGGCCGGCGGCGGCGGTGCAGTTGATGAGCTTGTGAGTCTTGGGGTCGAGCGTCTGTTCGTCGTAGCCATTGGCCTTCGAGAGGTAGGCGCGGTTCACGCCCGGGGTCACGCGGATCGGCCAGGTCCGGTTGCCGCCGAGGGCGTTCGAGTCGTTGAACTTGATCTTCACCGCCGGGTTCGCCTGCAGCAGGTTCGGAGCGAGGCTTTCGCCGAACATGAAGGCGGAATTGTGATTGTGGTAAAGGCGGCCCCAGTCGTCGCGCGCGATGCCCCACTGGCCGCGGAAGGTGGTCGGCTCGATCTGCCACTTGCCGTTGACGCGGCGCAGGCGCTTCTCGGACTTGGCGAGGTACAGCCAGTTGTCCAGGTTCGGCATCAGCCCGTTCGGCTTGTGCTCGACGTTGCCGCCCCCATTGAACCTGTCGTCGATCACCTCGGGTTCGCCGACGGCTTTCAGGCCATCGCGTTTGGCCCAGCACAGGCGGTTTTCGTCGAGGAAAAGGATGCCGTCATCGAAGACGGCCACCGCGCGAGGGAGCAGCACCTTGTCGAGGAAGACGGTTTTCTTGTCGGCCTTGCCGTCGCCGTCGCTGTCCTCAAGGACGGAAATGCGGCCTTCCGGGGTGCTTTCGCCCTTGCCGTCGATGTCCGGCATGTAGCCGCGCATCTCGCAGACCCACATCCGGCCCGCGGGATCGAAGTCGATGCAGACCGGCTTTTCCACCAAGGGCTCGGTGACGACCGGCTCGATGACGAAGCCGGGCGCGATCTTGAAGCTCTTCAAGGCGTCCTCCACCGGCAGCACGGGCGAAGGTGGAATCTCCTTCTCCGGAACGACCGGGTCCATCCTGGTGTGCTCCTTGCGATCGCCCTGCTGGGCGGCAAGCGGGAGAGTGCCGAGCAGGGCAGCGACGAGAGTGTGCGGACGCATGAGTGGATGGATACGGGTTTCCTGAGCGGACTTTTCCCAAAGCGCCGGGGAAAGTCAAAAATTTGTATGACAGAAATGCATCGGGTCGGAATTGCGTCTGGAAAGCGGTTGCCAGCCCCTATCCGAGCGCTTGAATCGGACGCATGTCGCTCCGCTCACCGTTCCTCCTGGCCCTCGGAACTGCCACGCTTTCCGCGCATGACATCGCCAGCGAGCTGACCCCGCTGATCGTCAGTGGCAAGGCGGAATTCCTGCTCGGCGAGGCGGACACGGCGTCCCAGGGGCAGACTTCCCGGGAAGAACTTTTGGAGCGACCGTGGCTGCGGAAGGGCGAGCTGCTGGAATCCGTGCCCGGGCTGGTGGTCACCCAGCACTCCGGCGACGGCAAGGCGAACCAGTACTTCGTCCGCGGCTACAATCTCGACCACGGCACCGACTTCGGGGTGTTCGTCGATGGCATGCCGGCGAACAACCGCGCCCATGCCCACGGGCAAGGCTATACCGACATCAACTTCATCATTCCCGAATTCGTCCAGCAGCTCGACTACCAGAAGGGGCCGTTCTTCACCGAGCGGGGCGACATGACCACCGCCGGTGCGGCGGAGTTCACGCTGGTGGACGAACTGCAGCACGGCTTCGCGGGCATCAGCTTCGGTGAGGACAACTATTGGCGCGGGGTTTTCGGCGACTCGGTCGATGCCTTGGGCGGCGTGCTCACTTTCGGCGGCGAAGCGACCTACTATGAAGGCCCGTGGGTGCTCGATGAGGACGCGAGCCGCTTCAATGGCATCGTTCGCTGGCATCGCGGCGACGAGGACAACTGGTTCAACATTACTTTCCTCGGCTCGCAGGGCGAGTGGCGGGCCACCGACCAGATCCCGATGCGCGCGGTGGCGGGCGGCCAGATCGATCGCTTCGGCTACATCGATCCGACCGACGGCGGCGAGTCGCAGCGCTACTCGCTTTCGACCACCTTCGGAATTCGCGATCAGGACACCGTCATCCGGGGCAAGGCGTGGGCGGGATACTACGACCTCGATCTGTTCTCGAACTTCACCTACTTCCTCGACGATCCGGTCAATGGCGACCAGTTCCACCAGGCGGACTCCCGTGGCTTCGCCGGTGCCGACTTCGCCGTGGATCTGGAAAACCGGCAGATCTTCAACGCCGGCACCACCTACACCTTCGGTTTCCAGACGCAGAACGACTGGATCAGCGACCTCGGGCTCTCGCACACCGTGGCGCGAAACGAACTCTCCTCCGTGCGCGAGGACGACGTCTTCATCGGCAGCTACTCGCTCTATGCCGAATCCAAGACCACGTGGACCGAGTGGTTCCGCACCGAGACCGGCGTGCGCGGCGATCTCTTCGTGAGCGACGTCGATAGCGACCTGCCCGCCAACAGCGGCGGGGAAGTGGACGCGATGATCGTGCCGAAGCTCAACCTGATCTTCAGCCCCGGGAATCATCACGAGTACTACCTGAATCTTGGCGGCGGCTTCCACAGCAATGACCCGCGCGGCGCGAACCTGAAGATCGATCCGAATACCGGCGCTCCCGCCCAAGCCGTCGATCCGCTGGTGCGCACGTGGGGCGCGGAGCTCGGCACCCGCAGCCAGTGGACGCAGTGCTTCACCACCACCGTCGCGTTGTGGTCGCTGTTCAATGACTCCGAGCTGCTTTACGTCGGCGACGCCGGCAACGTGGAAGCCGGCCCGGCGACCACGCGCTATGGGATCGAGTTCGCGGGCTACTATCGCCCGAACCACTGGCTCGGCGTGGATGCGGAAATCTCGTTGGCCGAGGGCCGCTACAACGACATCTGGTCCACCGGCGGTCCGTGGGTGGAGAATCAAGTGCCGGTGGTGATTTCGAGCGGCATCACGCTGGGTGCGGGCACCGGATTCTTCGGTGCCTTGCGCGGCCGCTATTTCTGCGAGCGTCCCTTGACCGCCACCAAGGGCGTGCAGGGCAGCGAGTCCTTCATGGTGAACGCCCGCGCCGGCTATCGCACCGAGAACTGGGAACTCGCGCTCGATTGCCTGAACCTGCTCGACCGCGCCGACAACGACATCGAGTACTACTACACCTCTCGTCTTCCCGGCGAACCGGCCGGCGGTGTGGACGACATTCACTTCCACCCGGCTGAGCCGCGCACGCTGCGCGCGAGCTTCACGTGGTTTTGGTAATTACGGAGGGTTTAGGTCCCAAAGGGACCACTTATAAAAGCCCGGACGAAGTGCCGGGTAAAGAGCGCGAACGAATGCCGTCCTGTAGGGACGGCTTATGCGGGGCGCGACCGGTTTGCTCCCAAGCGCCTTTCTCGCGGCGACGCCGCTTACCGCATGAGGCGTCCCTGCAGGACGCCCACCTCCTGCTTGTTTACCCGGCACTTCGTGCCGGGCTTTTATGGGCCGTGCCGTTGGAACGAAAGAAGCCGCTTCAGAGGCGCTCCTTCACCCAGTCGAGTGCCTCCTCGCGTTCTAACAGGCGGCCTTCCAGCTGTTCCGTTTGCACCGCTTCCAGCAGCTCCTTGAATCGTGGTCCGGGATTCAGGCCCAAGGCGATCAGATCCCGTCCCGTCACCAGCGGCGGCGGAATCAACGGCTCGGCGGCAAACTCCGCCTGCTTCGCCTTCACGAACTCCAGGTTCTCGGTGAAGCCGTTCGACGACGCGCAATCGACCCGGTGCAACTCCAGTTCCATGGGAAAGGTCGGCGTCGCCATGAAGCGCTTCAGCTTGGCGACCCGCATTTGCTGCACGTGCATGAACTGCATGTGCCGCGATACCATGAAGCTCACCGCCTCGATGACGTCGTTCGGATACTTCAGCCGGCGCAGGATTTCCTCTGCCATCGTCGCGCCGAGGGCATCGTGGCCGTTGAAGCGGATCCGCTCGCCATCGAGCGTCCGCGTCGGCGGCTTGGCGATATCATGCAGCAGCACCGCGAGGCAAAGCTCCAGCGGCGAATCATCCTCTAACAAGGTGAGCATGATTTTGGTGTGCGTGAACACGTCACCCTCGGGATGCCATTCCGGCGGTTGTTCGCAGCCGATCATCGCTAGTACCTCCGGCAGGAAGTGGCGGATCAAGCCGGAGTCCACGAGCAGTTCCAGCGCGCGGGCACGCTTGGGCAGTATGATCATCCGCGAGAACTCGTCGCGAATCCGCTCCGGGGAGATCCGCGCCAAGCCATCCGCGTGTTCGCACATCGCCGCCCATGTCGCGGCCTCGATTTCAAAGCCGAGCGTCACGGCGAACCGCACCGCCCGCATCAGTCGCAAGGAATCCTCCGCGAAGCGTGCCGTCGGATCGCCGATCGCCCGCAACACGCCGGCCGCGAGATCGGCGCGGCCGCCGACGAAGTCGATCACCTCGCCGGTCTCCGGATCCTCGAAAAGCCCGTTGATCGTGAAGTCCCGCCGCTGCGCGTCTTCCTCTGGCGTGGAAAAGCTCACCGTTTCCGGCCGCCGGCCATCGCGGTACGAGCCGTCGGTGCGGAAGGTCGCGATCTCGACATGGTGGCCGTGCGATTTGGCGATCACCACACCGAAGTGCGCGCCGACCTCGCTGGCCCCGGGGAAGAGCTTGATCACCTGTGCGGGCAGCGCCGAGGTCGCGATGTCGTAGTCCTTCGGACTTTTTCCTAACAACTTGTCCCGCACGCAGCCACCGGCGAAATACGCCACGTGACCCGCTGACTTCAGCCGGCGGGCGAACGAGACGGCGATGGCGCGGGCTTCGGTCACGCCCCCGGTGGTAGGCGACCGGGCGGCGCGGGGCAAGATCGTCCTGTCCGCAAGAAACTGTTGGAGAACCGGTGCTGCGAAAATCGCAACTCACGCGGAGCGCCACGCGGCGGCTTCGCGGATGATATCAATATTCTGGGAAAGGAACGCGGAGCCCCCGGCCGCTTCCCTCAGTCCCTCGCTTTCGCCCCCGCCGCCAAGCCCCGGGATTCGCCCGCAGTTGGCGTACTCGAAACTCATGAAATCCTCCTCATTTCGGGCATTCGGTGTGCCCCTCTTGGTCTCGGACTGCGCGGTCGTGCCCTTGGTCGGCTCGCCCGACCTGTTCAGATGCTCCACCGTTAGCACTTGCAATGCGGTCCCCGAGTCGCTTGCGAAAATCGAATCAAACCATCGAAACAAATGATCACGAAAAAGATCAATGCGTGTCTGCTGAGTTTGAGCGTGGTCGCCATGGTCACGCTTACATCCTGCATCGGCATGAGTGAGCCGAGAGTGTCCAAGCCTCTGGCAACGGATTTGAACGAGATCCATTGGCGAATGTATTACGAGGACCAGTTCGATGCCTACGGCCAAGCGGTCCCACCAGGCGGGGGAGATCCGGATGTTGCGTGGACCGCCTACTACTCCGAAAAGAACGCGTATGCCATCCGGGAGACCAATGCGCTTCTGAAGGAACAACTGCAGAGGGAAAGGGAGAATGACGATTAGCGGGGGACCCCCGCGAAGTTCACTGAACCATCAGACTTTGGCCGATGTGGGAGAAGACTGGTCGGGAAATGCCGCCTCCGCCAGTTGCGCGCTCGTCGTACCCCACGACCGGAGTGACAAGTGACCGGCGGCGAGAATGATGGGAAAGCCACGGCCTGACAGGCCGCGGCTTTCCTGCTAGAAGCGACTCCCGTGCCTCCGAACTCCAAACCGGCCCTCGCTTTCACCGGCCTCTACATGGCGGTGCTGACCGCGGTGGCGTTGTTCCGCGGCAGCCGCGAACTGCCGCTCTACCTCGGGCTGATGGCAGTGGTGGTGCCGCTCGCTTGGATGCTCCACCGGAAGCTGCCGTTGACCCGCTCGCTGATGTGGGCGTTCAGCGGTTGGGGCCTCCTCCACATGGCCGGCGGACTGCTGCCGGAGCCACGGGGCGGGGCCGGCTCGCTCCTCTACAATTGGTGGCTGGTGCCGGGATACCTGCGATTCGACCACGTGGTCCACGCCTACGGCTTCGGCATTTGCACGTGGCTGTGCTGGCATGGGATGAGCCGGTCCCTGCACCGCGCCGATGGCTCGCCGCTGCGCCCGACGGCCGGGGTGCTGGCGATCTGCGTCGCCTTCGGCCTGGGGCTGGGGGCGCTGAACGAAATGGTCGAGTTCATCACCACCCGCTTGCGGCCGGGGACGAACATCGGGGACTTCGAGAACACCGGCTGGGATCTGGTTTCCAATCTCGCCGGCACGCTCGTCGTCGCGGCGCTGATCCGTTGGCGGCATGGCCGGGATGAATGAGGCATCGGTGTTCCAGCGGAAGGAAAGGGCCGTCAGTCGTTCTGGATCGCCGGCACGATTTCTCCGGATCATTTCATGCCGTGCTGTGCCGGAGCCGGGAAGGGGGCATTATGGGTGCGGGAACCAACAACCCACATCAAGGGCAGGACTCCGAGGATCCCGAGGATCAGCAGGGTCACGACGATGATGCCCAGTGTCTTCGCGGCGCCGGATCTGGCCTTCGAGATGGCGACGATGAGCACGACCAGCGCGACGAGAACCAGCAGCGCGATACCGGCGATCACGGCGAACCACGAGGTTCCTTGCTTGGATCTTGGTGAAGCCTCGGTACCACGGTCCCATGAGACCTGCGACTGGAAGCCGTTGGCAAACTCCAGGTTCAACTTGCTGCCCGTCGGCCATGAATCGAGCACGGCTTCCTTGGTTTCCCAGGTCTTGCCATCGAGTGAGGTCGAGACAACCACGACGGGGGAGCCGCTTCCATGCGACACGACGCGGCATCTGCCCAATCCCGTGCGGCCGCCTTTCAGGGACAAGGTCTGTCCGTAAGCCGGACGGAATGGGCTTGTCTGTCCCTGTCTCACCCCGAAGCCGAGGGAGAAATTACCGTGAAGCTCATCCGGATGGGTGAACTCGACTTTGACCCGCCCAAGGAATGGCTCGTCGTCTCCGCGGCTCAGGCGATCCGGAAAAATCCCCGGCTTTGCATAGACGATCACCACTAGGCACAGCAGGCAGCCGACGAAGATCTTCAGCCCGCGGGCGCGGGATGGGATGCCGTTCTTTTTGAGATAGCGGTGATGCGCGAGAAGCATCAACGGTAGGGCGGCAACAACGGCGAACAGTAGCCCGACGAGGGACGACTTCACCAAGACCAACAGCAGCGCCGGGCGAAGAGGCTCTTCCGGGGGCATCGCGGTTTCGAGGATCAGCGCCTTGGTCTTGGTCCGGAATACCCCAGCCAACGAGTTGGCGATTTCGGCTGCTTCTCGCGGGTCGGAGTCGGTCACCACGATCTTTACCAGATTCGTTCCCTTGATCTGCTGAGCCTCGATCTTGGTTCGCAACTGGTGCTCGACCATCTCGGGGTTGAGGCTCCAGCGTTGCCCGAGATTCAACTTGGACGCGACTTCGTTCAGCGATCCTGGTGAGGTGAGCAGGCCGAGCTTCACCGATAGGACTTCCGTTGGTGTAAGATGCACGGGGTCCTGGTCTGGCAACACCTGAACCACGGCCTGCGATACATACTTCTTCGGAGCGAAGTGGCTCTGCAGGATGCCACCGCCAAGTCCCAGTACGATGCCGATGGGAATCAGCAAGGGCGCCACCCACCAGAAGCGGCGCCACATGCCGGGAAGTTCGGCTGGGATCGGGGGGCTGGCTGCGGGGAATGGCGGTGGAGCGGGTTCCGGCTGGATCGTCTCCACCATCGTGCGGAACTCGCCCGCGGTCTGGTAGCGTCGCTCCGGATCCTGATCCATGGCCCGCATCACCATCTCATCGAGCCGCACATCCGTGTGAGCCTTCTTGGAAGGCGCCACGAGATCCTTCCCGGGTCGTTCGCCAGTGAGCATCTCGTAGAGCACCACGCCGAGCGCGTAGATGTCCGCCCGGTGATCGATCTTGCTCGGGCCCTGTTGCTCGGGAGCCATGTAGGGCGGCGTCCCGGATGCCTCGCCGCCGGCACCGACCAGCGAGGCGATGCCGAAGTCGGCGATCTTGATCCGGCCATCGCGGTCTAACAAAAGGTTCTCCGGCTTGATGTCGCGGTGAACGAAGCCCTTCTCGTGGGCGTACTGCAGCGCCTCGCAGATCGGTGGGACGATCGCCAGCGCCTGCTCCGGCTCCAGCTTTCCCTCGCGCAGCAGGTCGCGGAGGTTCACGCCGTCCACGAACTCCATTACGATGTAGTAGAGCCCGCTGGTCTCGCCGTGGTCGAAGACGGTGACGATGTTCGGGTGATTCATCCGGGCGAGGGTTTGGGCCTCGCGAGAGAAGCGTTCGGCAAAGCGTTCGTCGCCGGTCTTTTCCGGCCGCAGGATCTTGATCGCCACCCAGCGGTCGAGGGACTTCTGGCGCGCCTTGTAAACGACGCCCATCCCGCCGCTGCCAAGGCACTCGGTGACTTCGAATTGGGGGAACTTGTCCGCGATCTCTTCCGGAGCCGGGGGCGGCGGGGGAGGCGTGCTTGCTTGGCCGGCGACAATGGTCCGGGAAGCCAGCGCCTGTTTCAGCAGGCAAGCGGGGCAGAGGGACTGCGGGGAATCGGCGGGCAGCGGCGCGCCGCAGTCGGGGCAGGAAGAATGGGGCTGGGTCATGGTGCTCTTCCTCCGTCAAAAAGCCGTCGTGAAATTTGTTACGAAGAAAGAGATCCTCAGCCGGCCAGCACCGCGAACAGGGCCTGCATTTCATCCTCCACCGCTTCGGGCGAGGAGAGCGTGCGCGCAATCTCGTCGGTCAGCAAGGCCCGGTAGCGCTTGCGCAGCCGGTGGACGGCGACCCGCAGCGCGCCCTCGCTCATCCCGAGTTCCTCGGCCAGTGAGGCGTAGGGGATGCGGCTCGAATCGGCGGTCAGGCAGGGCTTGAGCTTCTCGAACTGCACGTTGCCTTCCTCCCGGCAGGCGGCTTCGAGCTCATCGAGCACCTTGCCTAACAGGGTGAGCGCCCATTCCCGGTCGAACAAGCGGTCAGGGCTCCGTTCATCGGCGGGCTCCAGTTTCAGTCCGGACTCCGCCTCATCCCAATCGAAGGACAGCACCGGCACGCCGCCGCCACGCTTCTGTCGCGTTTCCCGTTTCCAAGTGTTGATCATCCAGTGATTGAAGGACGCCAGCAGGAAGGCGCGGAAGCGACCCTTGTCGCGGCGGGTGTCGCGCAGGGCCCGGGCTTCCAGCAGGTGACCGAAGAATCCCTGCACCAGGTCTTCCGCGTCCTCCTTCGATTTTCCCCGCCGCCGCGCGTATCGGTAAAGCGGCTGCCAGTAGGTGCGGAACAGGGCACCGAGGGCCTCCGTCGCAATGGCATCGCCGCCGCGGGCCGCATCGGCCACGATTGTCCAGCGGGTGGTGGCGAAGAAAGCGGCGTCGTGCTGGGGCATGGGCTTGGCATCCCTTACCACGGTTGGCCGCTGCTGTTACACCGATTCTTTGGTACCAGCGAGGTCGCGGGACTTTTCGCTTCGCAGACCCGGACGGGGCGGCAACTCTCCCGCCGCATGACTGCTGATGTCGCCATCCTCGGAGCCGGGCCGGCGGGCTCGACGCTGGCCGCGCTTTTGTCCCAGCGCGGGTTCAAGGTGCTGGTTTTCGACGACGCGAAGCGCCCCGAGCTGTTAGTGGGGGAGTCGTTGGTGCCCGCGACCGTGCCGGTGATGCAGCGGCTGGGCATCGAGGAGAAGGTGAAGGGCTACTCGCAACACAAGCCGGGCGTGACCTTCCTGCACCGCCACGGCAGCCGGGTCGATTTCACCTTCGGGGTTGTCGCCGGCACCTTGCCGTATGCCTACAACATCCCCCGCCCGCAGTTCGACGATACCTTGCGGGAACGCGCGGAGGAGCTCGGCGCGCGGTTCGTGACTCACCGGGCGACGGTTGAGAAGGGCGGTGGGGAGCGGGAGATCCAGCTTTCCGCGGAGTCTCTCGCTGCGGCGGGGCTGACCGGACACCCGCGCCTTTTGATCGATGCCACCGGCCGGGCTCGCTTGTTCGCGAGGACGCTGGGGATCGGAGCGAAAACCGGAGAACGCAGCGATGTCGCCTACTTCGCGCATTATGAAGACTTCAAACATGACTTCCCGCCCGACGGGCAGGTGGTCATCACCATTCTCGAACAAGGCTGGAGCTGGCGCATCCCGCTGCCCGGCCGGATCTCGGTGGGCGTGGTCGTTCACAAGGACGCGGCGAAGACCTATGGCAACACGCCGGAGGAACGACTCGAGTTCGCCTTGAAAAACGAGCCACTGCTGAAGGAGAACGCGAAGAATGCGAAGCGGATCACGCCGGTGATGACCTATACGAACTATCAGCTCGTCTCTGACCGCGGCCACGGCCCGGGCTGGGCAGCCTGCGGGGACTCGTTCGGCTTTGTCGATCCTATGCTGTCGCCGGGTTTGTTCATGGCGCTGGAGGCGGCGCGCTTGTTCGAAAAGCACGTGTTTTCGAAAGGGCCTGAAGTGCTGGGCAAGCCGCAGGAGCTAGCGGCTGGTTTCGCTGGAGCCGAGGCCGAGCTGCACGACTGGCACGAGAGCTGGTGGGAACTGATCCGCCACTTCTACGATGGCGGGATTTTCTCGATGTATGAGACCGGCACGAACTTCTCCGCCCAGTTCAAGGGCTGGCCGGGGATCCGGTTCGTGGAGAATCACATGACGAAGCACATCGCATCGATGGCCTCGGGGGCGTTCACGCGTCGGAAGTACAGCCGCGGACTGGTGAGCTTCATGCGCAAGTACATGCTCCGCAACTGCCGCCCGCCGGAAGACTACGCGGTGCTGCCGACGAAGTAAGGGGTGTCGACATCCTGGCGACACTGCGTGGACAGAATGTCCACCCTCCTTAGACCCCGACCGCGGCCTCTTCGTGCGCTCGACGCACTTCCTCGCCGATGATTCGGATCCCGCGCCGGACAATGCTTTCGTCCATGGTGAAGGTCATCCGCAGGCATTCGTGGCGGTGTCGCCACGATTCGTCATCGTGACCGAAGAAGAAGAAGTGGCCGGAAATGATCAGCACGCCGCGCTTCTTGAGCCGCTCGTAGAGCTCACGCGACGTGATCGGCAGGCCGGGGAACCACAGCCAGAGGAAAAGCGCGCCTTCGCTACGATGAATGTAGTAGTCGAAGTCCTCGCCAAAGCTCTCGGCGACGAACTCGCGGGCCTGACGGGATTTTTCGATATAGAAGGGACGCACCGTTTCATTGGCGAGTCGCAGGATCTCCCCGCTTTCCACCAGCGGCTGGGCGATGGCCTGGCCGATGTTCGGATTGGCGAGGCCGACGACCGCGCTCATCGAGGCGACGGCCGCCGCGATCTTCGGATTCGCGATCACGATGCCGGTGCGAGTCCCGGGCAGGCCGATCTTCGACAGGCTGAGCGTGAGGATGATGTGGTCGTCCCACACCGGCTTGGCCCCGGTGAAGATGATGTTGGGGAAAGGCGCGCCGTAGGCATTGTCGATGATCAGCGGAATGGCGTGGGCTTTCGCGAGATCGGAAAGCCGGGCGATCTCCTCGTCGGTGAGGACGTTGCCGGTCGGGTTGGTCGGGCGCGACACGCAGATCGCCGCGATATCGTCGGTGACCTTAAGCGCATCGAAATCGACGCGGTATTTGAATTCGTGCGGACCGGTCTTCTCGATCTTCGGCGGCACGGCGCGGAACAGGTCGCCGCAAGATCCCTGGTTCGCGTAGCCGATGTATTCCGGGACCAGCGGCAGCAGGATTTTCTTCCGGCGTCCATCCGGCATCTCGCCGGCGAGCAGGTTGAAGAGAAAGAAGAACGCGGTCTGACCTCCCGAGGTCACGGCGACGTGTTCCGGGCCCAGCTTCCAGCCGAACTCGCGGCGGAACAGGGTGGCGACGGCGGCGATGAATTTCGGATTCCCGCGCGGCGGGTCGTAGTTGGCCAGCATGCGCTCCATCGCGCCGGGCTCGGCGAGGATTTCCTCCATGCGGCGGCGCCACAGGGCATTGACCTCCGGGATGTGCGCGGGCTGCCCGCCGCCGAGCATGCAGATGTCGGGACCACCGGTGGCCAGCGCGTGGCCCAAGTCATCCATGAGTTCCTCGATGCCGCTGCCGCCGGCAAGCTGCCGGCCGAAGTTGGAGAATTCCTGTGTCATATCGCGGGTGCCGTTGACCGTCGGGTGATGGAACCTATAGTGGCCGCTCTTTCCAGAACAACCTCTGAAAACCATGCCTCTCCAAGTTGGCGAAAAAGCCCCCGACTTCACCCTCGTTACCAAGACCGCCGAAGGCCCGCAGCTCGTGAAGCTGTCCGAGCAGATCGGCAAGTCGAACCTCGTTCTGCTGTTCGTGCCGATGGCCTTCACCGGCGTCTGCACCACCGAACTGTGCGACATTTCCGGCGGGATTGCGGAGTATGAGGCACTCGACGCCAAGGTGTTCGCGATCTCCGGCGACAATCCGTTCGCGCAGGAAGCCTGGGCGCAGAAGTCGGGCATCACGCTGCCGCTGCTGAGCGACTACGAACACGCGGTGGCAAAGGCCTACGGCGTGGCCTACGAGCAGTTCCTGCCCGAGGCGAACCTGATCATGGGCGGCGTGGCGAAGCGCTCGGCCTTCGTGATCGATAAGGAAGGCGTGATCCGCTACGCCGAAGCGCAGGACCACCCGAAGGACCTGCCGAACTTCGAGGCGGTGAAGGCCGCGCTCCAGTCGCTTGCTTGAGCTTCTCCAGAAAGGAAAAGGCCGCGGGTGATCCCCGCGGCCTTTTTGCATTCAAGGAGATGATGGTCAGCGCTCGACCGGTGGATCGCTCTCGGCCTCGTTGCCGGGGGGCAGCGGCGCAGGTTCGGACGGCGCGGCGTCGGGAAGGGGCGGAACGTCCGGAACCTCCGGCGCATCGGGGTCGATCACCGGCGGGATCGTCGGCGCGTTCGGATCCACCACCGGCGGGATGCTTCCCGGGACCGGCGGATATACTTGGATGGCGTTGGGCGAGACTTCCGGTTGGGCGGCCTGGTCACTGACCAGCACCGAGGGCACGAAGCCGACTTCGCCGCTCGCCAGCTCGACCTTCGCATAGCTGCCATCGTCGGAAATGACCTTCATCTCGGTGTTGGCGGGCAGCATCTTTTCCGCCGTGGAATTGCCGCTGGGACGGCCTTTGAAAAACGCCGTGTCCATGCTGGAGCGGACATAAGAGCCCGGCTTCAGGCCACGTGTCGCCACGGTGGGCGTGCGGGTGGCTCCGGGCGGGGTCAACGGGTCGAAGTCACCGCTGGAGATCACGGTGCCGGTTTCGCAGGAGGCCATGACGAGCGCCAGCGGCGCGAGGGTCAGGAAGTGTCGATTCATGAAGATGGCATCACGCTGCCATGCACCCATGGAGGGGTCAACGGGATATCAGGAGCGCTTCCACGTGCATACGCAGGGCCGATCTCCAATCTCGCGGAGCTTTTCCCAGCAGGGCCGCCAGCCGGTCAGTCGCCATCGCCGTGTGACGCGGGCGCGGCGCGCGAAAGGCGGTCATTTCCGCCATCGAAAGGGCCTTCACTTCCGGCACTGCGATGCCCTTTTCGGAAAGCAGCCTCACGATCTCGAGGGCCATGCCATGCCAGCTCACCGGCTCGCCGCTTTGGCAGGCGTGGAAGATCCCGCCGGGACAACCCGCCGCGAGCCAGCCATTCACCCACTCGCAAAGGTCCGGCGTGAAACACGGCAGCGAATCCTTGTCGGCCACCGCGGCGAGTTCCTGGCCGGCCAAGGCCTTGGCCACGATCTGATCCGGAAAGGACGGCTTCTCCGGGCCGAAGACCCATGACACGCGCATGACCGTGCCGCCCACGGCCAGCACGCCGGCTTCGCCCGCCGCCTTGGTCCTGCCATAGACCGAAAGCGGGGAGGGGATTTCATCCTCGTGCCTCAAGCCGGGAGTGGCGCCGTCGAAGACGTAGTCGGTGCTGAAATGGAGGACCGGCCGGCCGTGGCATGCTCTCGCCAACCGCGCGGGCGCATCGGCATTCACGCGATACGCCAGCTCCGGCTCGTCCTCGCACTGCTCCAAACTCGTCAGACCCGCGGGATTCAGCAGGACGTCGAAGTCCACCGTCTCCAGCACGCGCTCGCAGCCGTCAGCTCCCAGATCCAGCCGGGTGCGCGGCAACTCGATGATTTCGTGACGGGCCGCCAAGCGGTCGGCCAAGGCCCGGCCGACGCGACCCGTGGTGCCGGTGATCGCCAGCCGCATCGCTCAAATGCCGAGCGGTTCGTCGTAGTCGCCGTGGGCTCCGGTGTCGCGGATCTTCCGCAGCCGGCGGCGCGCGCCGAACTTGCTTTCCGGTCCGCTGACGAGATTGACCACCCCGCCGATGGCCAGCGGCAACAGCGTCGCCACGCCCATCACCGCGAAACCGATGGCCACGCCACGACGCGCCCGGGCGTGCATCATTTCGCCGAGGATCAGGCCGGCCGCCGCACCCAGCAAGGCAGGGGCTGCCAGGGCCGTTGCTTCCGTCCAGTCGCGCTCGCCGTCGTCATCGGGGTTCATGAAAGAAAGCCTAACACCCTCGCGGCGGCAGACAATCCCGGAAAATGCCCTGCGATTCACCCTTTCCCCCGCGGCCCGGGGCGTTAGGTTCCTCCCGGACATGCCCGATCCCTCCACCACCTACGCCCTCATTCTCGCCGGCGGATCCGGAACCCGCTTCTGGCCGCTCAGCCGCAATGCCAAGCCCAAGCAACTGCTCAACCTCTTCGGCGACACGACCCTGCTAGAGCAGACGATCACCCGCCTCGACGGGCTGGTGCCGGTGGAAAACATCCTCATCCTGACCAATGCCCAGCAGGAAGCCGGCGTCCGCGAGGTCGCGTCGATGCTTCCCCCGGAGAACATTTTCGCCGAGCCCGCCAAGCGCGACACCGCCCCGGCCGTGGCGCTCGGCATCGGCCTCGTCGCGGCGCGCAATCCCGACGCCCTGATGATGGTCCTGCCGGCCGACCAGCTTATCCATGATACCGCCGCCTTCCATGCGGTGATGCGCGACGCTCTGGCGATCGCGGAGAAGTCCGACGGACTCGTCACCATCGGCATCAAGCCCACCTGGCCGTGTCCGTCCTACGGCTACATCGAGCGAGGCTCCCGCGCCTCGATTCCGGGCCTCGTCTGCGAGCAATTGCCGGCCGAGGTGAAGCGCTTCCGTGAAAAGCCGAGCACCGATCTGGCCGAGCAGTTCCTCGCCCAAGGCGGCTTCTGTTGGAATGCGGGCATGTTCGTCTGGTCCATCCCGAACGTGATCCGCGAGCTGACCACCCACCAACCGGAACTCGCGTCGTTCATTTCCGAACTCCGCCGCTCCTCGGATCTCGCCGCCACCGTCGCCGCGCAGTTTCCGAAGCTCACGCCGATCTCGATCGACTACGGGCTGATGGAGAAAGCCCGCCGCGTCCTCAATATCGAGGCGACCTTCGACTGGGACGATGTCGGTTCCTGGATTTCCGTGGCCAGCTACCTCGAAAAGGTCGGCAGCGACAACCGGGTGAACGCGCCGGTGTCCGAGATCGATTCGGAGAACAACATCGTCTTCAACGCCCGCAAGGGGAGCCATGTCGCGTTGCTCGGCGTGGACGACTTGATCATCGTGCAGACGGACGACGCGCTGCTCATCGCCAACCGCCATCAGGCCGACGCGATCAAAAAGCTCTCCGGCAAGCTGCCGCCGGAGCTCTTGTAACGGCGGCAGGATGCCGCGGCCACTGAGGGGTGATGCAGGAGGGAAACTACGGGGTATCTCGTAGTTCGCGCCTCATTTCGACATGGGCGACGTCCTCCGGGCGTGGAAACCCGGGGCTGCGCAGTCGCTTGCCCCGGGCTATTTCATTTCGCCCCGTTGGGGTTCTGGACAGATGCCGGAAAGGCGGGGCAGCCACGCTCAATCACGCGTCCTTCCGCCGGGCACTTACTTGTTCGGCACCATCGAGTAGAGGGCCATGGTCATGCAGAAGGCCTCGTCGGCGCGCATGGCCTTCTTCTCGTGGCCATCGCCCCACGAGTCCGTGTAGTAAATCTGGTGCTCTCCGGAGTCCGGCGAGCTGAAGTTGTAGCCGATGATCAGGCGCATGTGGCCGCCGTAGCTTTGCGGCAGGCCCTTTTCCGGGAACATGCCGAGGTAAAGCGTCCAGCACAGCGGGATGCCTTGATCGACGTATTCCTTCACCTTGCGCTCGAAGTGCTCGTAGCCCTGCTGGCCGCGCTTCATGTCGCGGAAGGTTTCCTTGTGGGCATTGAACCAGAATTGGCGGGGATCGACGTAATAGCGGTCGGTGTCGATATCGATGATTTTGACCCCGGCCTTCTTCGCCGCGGAGTTGTAGCTGCGGAGGTCGCGCTCGGCGCGCTTTTCATCGTACTCGATGTGCTTGAGCGTGCGCAGGTGGATCTTGCCGGTGACGCGCTGGAAGGCCTTTTCCATGTCGTTGCCGGAGGTGCCGTGGTCGCCGGTATTGGCGATCTGGGCCATCTCGTGCTGGTCCACATTGGCACCGAAGTAGCGGGCGACGCGCTCGACACTGGCGACGACGCAGTAGCCCTTCTGGCCTTGATCGACCATCGGAACGCCGTCAATCCACGTGAAGCCCTTCTCGTCCTTCTTCACGTTGGCGGCGAAGCTGTCGCGGCGCGCCATCTTGGTCGGGGAATTCTTGGAGGCGCTGATCGAGGCGAGCCGCAGGCGGATGAATTCGGCGCGCTTCTCGGAGCGATTCATGCTGCCTTCCAGCAGCACGGCGGTGTCGCCTTTTTTCCACATCCAGCCTTCCAAGGCGACGGCGCCCTGTTGGTTCCGCACCTCGGGGCGGACGGCAAGCTTCTCGTCCAGCAGGCCCTTCCACTCCTTCAGTTTGGCCTCGTAGGTCACGATCGGGATCTCGCCATCGTCGCCGCGGTTGAAGAGCGATACGGTGGCCTCGCCGGCTTTGCCCTCGCGGCCACGGATGATCACCTCGCCAACCTTCTTGCCAAGAAGTTGATAGGATGCCGGTTCCGCGCGCAGGCCGTCCTTGGTGGACGAGAGCCATTCCATCCCCTTGAGGAGACGCCTCACCGAAGTGGTCTCGGTCTTCTTGATGACTTCCGGCGAAGGCTTGGTCGAGGTTTGCAAGTCCTCAAGCGACTTCGTCCACAGCCCTTCGTCGAAAAGCACGGCATCCAGCGAGGTCGCGGGAATCTTGTCCTTCTCGTCCGCATGCAGCGGCAGGAGGAGCAGGGCGGCGAGGAGGGCGCGAGCGGATTTCATATGTCGAAGCGTGTATCAATGAATGCGTTCTTGTCGATCTTCCGTTCCCGGAAAAATCGGCCGATTGTGGAATAGACTGGACGATTTCACGCGATTTTCACAGGGCGTCGTGGATTCGCGGAGGAGATGTCCGGAAGACGGGCAGGATACGGCGGACGGGGAATCGGATTGTCAAAAGCGGTGGGGCTGGTAGTTCAACGGGGCATGACGCAAGACTCCCGAGAAGCTTTGATCGAGTTGCTTTTCCTGGCCCTCTATCTGGACGACCACTTGTCGCTGGCCGAGGATGCCGTGGTCAGCAGCGCCCTCGAATCGATCGGCTGGGACTCGCCCCACCCGCGGGATATCTGCATTCTGAATGCCTTTTCCAAGGCCCGTGAAGCGCATGGCAGCGAGCTGAAAACCGAGGAATACCTGACCGCCCGGGCCGGCGTGATCAAGAACGCTGGCGCGGAATCCACGGCGCTGACCTGGCTTTCCAAGGTGCTGGGTGCTGACGGGATTTCGGGAGAGGAAGACCGCTACCTGAAGAAGCTGGAAAAGCTCTGGTTCGCTTGAGCCGCGATGCCTTGTCCTCCTTGCGCACCGCGGGGCGACCCCGTGGCGGCGAGTGCCAGCGTCAGGAAGTACGGCGAATATCGTAGTTTCATCAATCGTGAGCGCTGCCGGAGAGGCCGGTGAGGTGAAGCGTGCGACGCGGACCCTGGAGCACCAGCGCGTAGGTGGCATTGATCAGGTCGTCTTCACCCATGTAGGGCGCGCCCATGTGCGGGGTGGTGAAACGCAGGCCGTAGCCCGGTTCCCAAGCGAGGGAGAACCACCAGCCGTATTCGCGGATAATCTCCTGATAGGCTTCCGGCGAGGCGAGGTTCAGGCCGAGCAGACCCCATGAACCGCCGGGTTCGCCGTAGGCGTGGCTGTTGCGGAACCACGGGTGATGGCCGCGCATGAAGGCGGTCATGGCATCACGCATGTCCGGCCGCTGGCGACGCAGGTGACAGGCCATGGCGAATTGACCGCTGCGCGACCAGAATTCCTCCGTGTCCTTGTAGGAGCGATTGTAGCCGAGCGCGCCGTGGCCGCCATCCTTCGGATCCGACCACGCCATTTCCATGTAAGGCGTGAGCAGTTCCCAGATGCCGGACTTCATGCCGCAGCGCTGGGCCAGTGCTTCGAACACCAGCAGGTGACACGCGGGAGCGACCAGCGCCTTGTTTTCGTAGGGCAGCCCGCCGGGACCGTGGCCGAGCGCCGGCACTCCCCATGCGGACTGGTGTTGTCCCTTCACCGCCCAATCGCGCAGGGCGTCCAGATTCGGCAGCACCTGGCGGTCGCCGGTTCGCAGGTGCCACTCGCTGTAGAGGATGCCGGCATAGGCGCCGGCCCAGAAGCCGAGGTTCCCGTAGTCGTCGGGCTTCGGATACTTCGCCATCGCCCACTCGACCGCGCGCTTCACGCGGCTGTGGTATTTCTTTTCGCCGGTCGCCAAAAGGGCCAGCGAGGAGAAGCAGGTGCGGATCATGTCGCCGGACCATGAGCCGTCTTCTTTCTGGGTGTTTTCCAGATAGGCGAGCAGATCCTTCAGCAGCGCCGCGGCCTCGGCATCGTTGGCCGGGTTCATGGAGGTGAAGGCCCTGGCGCGCGGCAGCTCGAAGGCGAGCTCCACCGGCTTGCCTTCACGCAGGACCGTCAGGGAAAGCGTCTTCTTTCCAGCCTTCAGCGCCGCCTCCGTCGCGCGGCCGAGCAAGGCCTCATGGCTGCGATGGAACCATTGCCAGCCCGGTTCGAGGTCATTCACCGCGAGCGGCTTGCCGGCGATCGCCACGATCGCGTCGCCAGCCTTGAGCTTCGCCTTGGAGGCCGGCGAACTCTTGCGCACCTCCATCACGGTGAGGACCGACTGACGGTGCTCCGTCAACGCGTCGAAACCTAACAGACCCGCCCCGAGCTTGTCGGGACCGGTGCCGCCGTTCGAGCGACCGTAAAGCTTTGCCGTCGGCAACTCGTGGACCCGGCTGAATTGCGGGGCGCCCACGATCACCGCCGCGCCGCCGTTCTTCGCGGTGACGCGCAGGCCGAAGCTCTTGCCGATGAGCTGCTTCATCAGTTCGTCCGGCAGTTCCAGCCACGCGCGCGAGTCTGCCAGCGTTGCCACTTCCTGCTTCTCCGGCCACTTCACGCCCAGCGGTTCGATCTCCCCGCCGGTGCCGAAACCGCCGCCGCTCCAGTCACTTTCGATGACGAAGCGAAAAGCATCCACCGTCACTGGCGCGGAGAACTTCACCTCCAGCGGCTTGCGCTCGTTCGCCACCGTGCTGTCGGTTTCGCCGGCCTTGACGCTTTCCCACGCGCCGCCCGGCTTGCGGATCTCGACGCGATACTTTTTCGCCACGCCGTTGGTGAAGCCACTTGGCCGCGGCGTATAGCGAACGCCTTCCAGCTTCCGCGGGGTGCCGAATTCCAAGCCCGCCCAATGCGGTGGCTTCGCTTGGTCCTGGCCGTAGCGCGAATGCCAATCGGTCTTGGGATCTCCGTCGAAAAGTTTCTCCGCCGCCGCTCCGCCCTGCTCGGACGACGCGATCACTGCCCATGCCGCGCGGGGTGCCCGACCGGTCACCATCGTTTCCGCGGTGGCAAAGACCTGACCGCTGCGGGGATCGAGCGCATCAAGCACCAGAGCGCCCTTCGTCCCGTCCGCCGTGCCGTGGGCATCGACGGAAAGGATGCCGCGCCACTTGCCACCGACATCCTTTTCCTTGTCCGTGAATTCCGGGATCGTCACCCCCGCGGCAGCCGACTTCCCCGCCTCCAGCAGGATCCCTTGCTCGCCGCCGGGCAGCCGCCAGCTCGCGTCCGATTGAAAAGGCTCCACATTCAGCGGCGCGGCCCACGCCGGTGAGGCAAGGAGGAGCAGGCAAGGGGCGTGACGAAGCTTCATGGCGTGAAAACGCCATAAAAGCGGTTTTTGTTTCTTATTCCAGACGGAAAAAGCCGAATTCGGCGCGGATTCTGGGAATCGAAGCGCTAGAAATCGTTCTTCAGCACCTCGATCGCCCGGCGGCAGAGTTCGCGGCCGTAGTCGGTCCACTGGCCTTCACCCCAGTATCGGTAGCAACTCGTCTGGCTGCAGAGAAGGTGATAGAGCGCGCTGCGATAACGCGGGTCGGAGGATGCAATACCGGCCTTGGTGATCTTTTCGTCGAACAAGGCGGAAGCTTCTTCCATCGGCCCGAGCACGTGGTCGTAGCCCCTCACCCACGAGATGTCGTTGGTCCAGCTCCCGCCATCCATGTGGAAGGGCAGGGCGTGTTGCTTGCAGTCCTCGATCACCTTGGCCAGCACCTCCGGTCCGCCGCCGTCCGGCATGCGGTCCCAGATCTTTTGCTGCATCGACGGCTGGATGGCGGTGAAGTCCGCTTCGCCGATGCCGAGCGTTTCGAGGTACTCGAGGTACTCGGTGACGTTGACCGCCGGCGTCTCGCTGTCGGTCGCCTCGGTCATCGCTTCGAGGAATTTCGGCGGGAACTCGTTCATCATCACGCCGCCGTTTTCGCCATCGGCGATCTGGGTGACCAAGCGGGGCACGGTCTTGCCCTTCACCTCGGTGTTGGAAAGGCTCTTCGCCTCGTAGTAGGGCTGCATCTGCGCGACCAGCTTGGTGTCGCTGCCCTGGGTCTTGATGATGGCGATGATGCTGACTTCCTCGCCCGAGGAGTTTTTCGCCACGATGCGATGCGGGAAATGGGGAGCTTTCAGGCCGTAGCCGGTGCCGCATTCCTCCACCGTGTGCTCTTGCACCAGCACCCAGCGGTAGCCGCACTCCTTGAGCGTCTTGACGAATTCGTAACAGACGTCGGGATGATTCGGCAGCGCCATCTCGGAGGGCGAGAAGCCGCGCACGCGATTCAGCGCCTCATGACCGAAGAGCGCGGCGAAGTGGTTCTGCCACGCCTTCACATGGAGGCGGAAATCCTGCACCGGGGTCGAAGGCGCAACCGCGTGGCCCCACGGCGCTCCGAGCCATTCGACGCAGCGGTAGTAGGCCGGGTCGCTGGTGAGCGGGCGGAGCGCGTCGATGACGTGCGTCGCACCCATCGAGACCAAGCCGTCAAAGAGGCAGCCGGAATACTCCAGCATCACGCGTGGCTTCTTACCGTGTGCAACGAGCTGCGGGACAAACTCGCCGATGCGCCTGTAGCACCACTCGAAGACCGGGGCGTTGTGGTTGTCGCCGATGCCCTGGTTTTCCATCATGCTCTGGAGATTCCCGATCACCGCGGCGGTGTGGAGGTCGCCACCGCCGGCCGGGATCAGCGGCTGGTGCATGTGGAGGGCGATGGCGAAGGCAGCGCGCGCCTTGCCGAAATCGATGTCGCTGTTCGGCAGCGCGACCGGGCCGGTATTGGCCATGGTGGCGGCGATCGCGTCTTCGTCGCCGCAGATCGGCGGAATATGGCTTTCCAAGGTGGACATGGGATTGAAGGGGTTCGAAATCGATCACCTTATCCGCTTCGCCGCGGAGGGGAACCAGTGGCTGCGGCATCCTGCCGCAAGCCGTGGCGGAAAGGCTCGCGGTAGGATGCCGTAGCCGCGTTACGCCGCGGGGCGCGAGCGGGAGGCCATCGATTTCGGCAGCACGGGCTTCGCCGCGGGACGTGGCTCGGGTTCGGGGAGGATCTCATCCAGCTTCGGCGCGACCAGTGGCCGGCCGATCAGGCGCTCGTAGATTTCGGCATAGCCGGCGGTGAAGCGGGCGGGATCGAATTCGCTGCGGCTTTGGCGCATGACGCGGGCGATCTCGCGCTCGCGGATTTCCTTCGGGCGGAGATGGAACCACATCGCCTCGTCGATCGCCCAGCGCAGGCCCGCGGCATTCGGGTGGTCGAAGGAGAAGCCATTGCCGTGCGAGTTTTCGGAATCGATCCGGCGGACGGTATCGCGCAGGCCGCCGGTGGCGTGGACGACCGGCAGGCAGCCGTAGAGCGGCGCGATCATCTGCGGCAGCCCGCAGGGCTCGAACAGCGACGGCATCAGCATGTAGTCCGAGCCGGCGAAGGCCAGGCGCGCCAGCCGCTCGTCGAAGTCGCGGATCGCGACCCGCCGGTGGAGGCGATGATGGTTATTGATGTGATGCAGGGTGTGCTGGTGCGGGCCATCGGCCACGACCACGACCTGGAGCTTGCGATCCCAATAATCGGAAACCGTGCGTTGGAGGATGTCGCAGAGGAGTTGCGGGCCCTTTTGGATGGGATCGAGCCGCGACGGCCAGAAGAAGATCGCGGCCTCCGGATCCTCCTCGAGGCCGAGTTCGCGCTGCAATGCGAGCTTGTTGATCGCCTTGCCCTTCACGTGGTCGTGGTCGCCATAGGTCGCCTCCAAGGACGGGTCCGACTCGGGATCATACGATGGGTCGGGAGAATTGAGCACGCCGGACGCGCGTCCGCTGCCCATTTTCTGGCAGATTTCGCCGCGCAGGAAGGCCCCGCCGTGGTGACGGCCTTCGGCGAGTTCCTGGAGGAAGCCGGGGCTCACCGTGGTGACGTGGTCGGCGGCATACACGCCGGTGCCGAGCATGTGGACCGGCACCGTGACCCGGCACTGGTGATACTGGCCGGGGGGGCGGAGAAAATAGAGCTGGTTCCAGAAGTCGGCCGCTCCGATGCCGGCGGACTCCATGCGCTCCAGCGTCACGTCGCGGCTGTGGATGTTGTGCAGCGTGAACAGGCACTTGATGCCGCGCCGCTTGGCCATCGCGGGGACCAGGCCGGTCATCCAGTCGTTGCAGTGGATGATGTCCGGCTGAACCTTCGGGACAATCTGCTGCATCACCTCCCGTTGGAACACCAGCGAGGTGTGGAGGCACTCGTGCGGGTTGTGGCTATAGACGCGGTCGAGGTGATGGAAGGCAAGGTCGTCCGCCAGGTGGATGCGCTGGTCGCGCGGGTGAACCGACGTGTTGATGATCTCGTCCGGCAGGCGGCCATGGTGATCGCGTTGGAAGAGCCGGCGGAAATTCGGCACCGCCACATGCACTTCCGCGCCGAGATCGACCAAGCCTGAAATCAGCGCCGCGGTCGCATCGGCCAAGCCGCCCGCTTTCGCCCGGATCAAGCCGGCACCGGGACCGAGCGCTTCGGGCAAGTGGGTGATTTCAGGCGTAACGATGAGGATTCGCGGCGGCTTGGCAGACAGGTGGTCGGACATGGGGCGGGGCGACGGAAGAGGCTGGAGGGGGTGGACGGTAGTTTGCAGCAGGACAACAAGGCATTGCTCCAAGGCTCGGGCCACTCAAACCGGGTGGCGAAATTGTGAATAACCCGAACCAGCAGACGGCGTGCCGACCTGATAGCCCGTGCTGGGTAAAATCTCGTAGTCGATGGATCGAGATAAATCAACTAACTGTTGGAGACATTTCGATCCGGCGTACGCGAGCCGCATAGAGGTGCGGGTCTGAGGCTTGCGTCACGGGAAAGGTCTCGACTTTGGCGCGGCCATTGCTCACGACGATGGCGGCTTGTCTGACCTGTGGATGCAGGCATCCATCGGCCTCATTCCCTCCATGAATCGGATTCGCATTCTCAAACTCGGCTGGGAGTTTCCTCCGTTGATCAATGGCGGCCTCGGAGTCGCTTGTCTCGGTCTTTCGCAAGCACTGGCCAAGCACGTCGATCTCCAGGTGATCGTGCCCCGTTCCGCGCCGGACGCCGGCTTCGAGGGCTTCAAGCTGACAGGTCTGAACAACCTGCGGATGGAGGACCTGCAGACCGTGGAAGGGAAATATCATTACGAGAGCTTCGCCCAGATCCAGCGCGTGCCGATTCATCTCGATCCCTATGACTCGGATGAAACGACCGCTTCATGCATCATCAGGGAGCCCGGCGGCGAGATCCGATTTTCCCACACCACGCGCAACCAGCTCGAGCAATTCAAGACCGGCGAGCTCTACGGCGCGGATCTCGGCACCAGGGTGGTCGAGTTTTCCAAGGTAGCTGCCAAGATGGCCATGCTGCTGGATTTCGATATCGTCCACGCCCACGACTGGATGACCTTCCTGGCGGGGGTGGAGGTGAAGAAGGCGACTGGCAAGCCGCTGGTCATCCACGTCCATGCCTCGCAGTACGATCGCGCCGGGGCCGATGCCCGCGGCTGGATCTACGATCTCGAAAAGTATGGGATGGAGCAGGCGGACGCCATCATCCCGGTCAGCCGCTACACCGGTCAGATTTGCGCCGGGCACTACAACATCGATCCCGCGAAGATTCACCCGGTCCACAACGGCGCCGAGCCGGTCAAGCCCTTCACCACCAAGAAGCCCTTCCCGGAAAAGCTGGTGCTTTTCCTCGGTCGCCTGACCGCGCAGAAGGGGCCGGAGTTCTTTCTGGAGATCGCCGCGAAGGTGCTGGAGAAAACGCGGAACGTTCGTTTCGTGATGGCCGGCACCGGCGAGCGTCTCAAGCCGCTGGCGGAAAGCACCGCCTTCCGCGGTCTGGGCGGTTACCTCCACTTCACCGGCTTCCTGAACAAGGAGAAGGTCAACGAGTTGCTCTCGATGACCGATATCTACTGCATGCCGTCCGTTTCGGAGCCCTTCGGGCTGTCCGCGCTGGAGGCCGCCCAGTTCGGCATTCCCGCCGTCATTTCCAAGCAGTCCGGCGTGGCGGAGGTGCTGAAGGGCGCGCTCAAGGCCGACTACTGGGACGTCGATGTGATGGCCCAGCACATTATCGATCTGTTGGAGGACGACGCCCTGCGCGAGCGCGTCGTCAAGCAGGCGGAACAAGACATCGCCGCCGCCACGTGGGACGCCGCCGCCGAGAAGGTGGTCGCGATCTACGAGGAGTTGGCCGCGCGTCCGCCGCGACCGCCCGGGTCTGCCGACCCGCTGAGCCTTTTCCGGGACTGACGGTACGCGGTCCCATTTTCGTCGCCCATGCCCCACGCCTGTCTCTACTTCCAGGTGCATCAGCCCAACCGGCTGATCCCATACGACTTTTTCCGCATCGGCCAGCACGCCTTCTATGAGGACGATGGTCTCAATGCGGAGGTTCTCTCGAAGGTGGCCGAGAAGTGCTACCTGCCCGTCAACGCGCTCTTCAAGAAGCTCATCGAGAAGACCCACGGCCGGTTTCGCATGACGCTGTCGATCAGCGGCACGGTGATCGAGCAGATGCAGCACCACCGGCCCGACGTGCTGAAGTCGTTCAAGGATCTCGTCGCCACTGGCAGCGTCGAGCTACTGGCGGAGACCTACTACCATTCACTGGCGATCCTGCATTCGAAGAAGGAATTCGAGCGCCAGGTCGAGCGGCATCTCGAGACCTTGGAGTCGGTCTTCCACGTGCGGCCGCGCGTGTTTCGCAACACCGAGCTGATCTACAACAACGCCATCGCCGCGCAGGCGGAGACCATGGGCTTCGACGGCATCATGGCCGAGGGTGTGCCATGGGTGCTCAACGGCCAGTCGCCGAATTATGTCTATCGCGCTCCCTACGTCACCCGGCTCAAGACCTTGCTGCGAAATGCCCCGCTTTCCGACGACCTCGGCTTCCGCTTCTCCGACCAGAATTGGAGCGAGTGGCCGCTCACGCCGGAAAAGTTCGCCGGCTGGGTGAAGGAGGCGCCCGGCGACGTGGTGAACCTCTTCATGGACTACGAGACCGTCGGCGAACACCAGTGGAAGGACACCGGTGTCTTCGAGTTCTGGGAAAAGCTGCCGGAGGTGATGCTCGACGAAGGCGTCCACTGGGTGACGCCCGGGGAAGTCGTCGATCTTTTCAGCGCCAACCGCGAGTATGACTGCCACTGGCCGACTTCGTGGGCCGACGCCGAGCGCGACCTCAGCGCGTGGACCGGCAACGTGATGCAGCAGGAAGCCATCGCGAAAATCCACCGGCTGGAGGAGGAGGTACTCGCCGCGAAGGATCCCGACCTGACACACGTGTGGGCGAAATTGCAGACCTCGGACCACTTCTACTGGATGTCCACCAAGGGTGGCACCGACGGCAGCGTTCACCAGTATTTTTCGCCCTACAGCAGTCCCTACGACGCTTACATCTACTTCATGAATGCGCTCGGTGACTTGCAGGTGCGGCTGCGCCGGATCCGCGAGGAGCGCCAAGCGGCGACCCAGGGTGCCGGCGGTCTGTAGAAGGAGCGGTGGCTGCCACCGCGGGGAAATCCGACCTCGGGAACGCGAAACATGCCGGCGAACTGAAAATCGTTTCGGCTACTGTGATATTTTCCTCGTCCGGGTTTCGAAGAGGTGGCGGGAGTCACGGGATCGAAGGTTGTTCACAAGTTGTTGGGAATGAACTAACAAAATGACCGGGTGCGGTGGCGCGTGGGCTCCCTCGCGACGATGGCCGACCTCGATCTTGCCGCATCGCTGGCCAAGGTTTAGTCCCCCGGAACGATCTGCCGTTTTCGCTCCCGAATTTTCCGGGACGTCACCGGAAAAGCCCGAAGGGAACGAAACGGCGGATTGGCCCCCCGATGATTGATCGGCTGATCGTCTCTCCCCCGGCGAGAGGCCGCTGGATATGACCCCGTCCGAACTGCTCCTCCTCATTTGTTGCCCCCCCCTGTTGCTCGCGCTGGAAACCCAGGCGCAGTCCCCCGGAGAGCAGTCGGACGGGAAGCCGGCGGAACTGTGGTCGGCGGAGTGGAGGGAAATCCGCGCGGCGCATGAGGCGGCCTGCCATGCGATCCTCCCGCAGGCGGAGGGCGGTTTCGTCGCACCGAATCCCGGCCAGCAGTGGCAGGCGGCGTTTGATGCCACCGGCTTCACGGTGACTCCCGATCACGGCAAGTGGACTTGGGGGCTGGAACTTTCGGGGGCTGCCCGCGGTGCGATCCGGGCCCAGGACGGCAGCATCACCCATCGCCGCGACGACCGGATCACCGAGTGGTTCGTCAACGACCGGCACGGCCTCCAGCAGGGCTGGACCATTCACCAACCTCCCGCGAACGGCGAGTTGAGCCTGCAATTCCACATTCGCGGCGGCCTCAAACCGCAGGTTGATCCCGACCGGCTCGGGCTCGTGTTTCAGGATGCCGATGGCGTCGATGCCGTCACCTACCGCGGCCTGAAGGCATGGGATGCCGATGGGCGCGACCTGTCCGCCGGTTTCAGTCTGAAGGGTGCCAGTCACCTTGTCCTCACCGTGGACGCCCTCGGAGCCCGTTACCCGGTGACCATCGATCCGATCGCCCAGCAGGCCTATGCGAAAGCGTCCAACACCGAAAGCGAGGACGGCTTCGGCAGTTCGGTGGCCGTTTCGGGGGACACCGTCGTGGTCGGCGCGCCCTTGGAATCCAGCAACGCCACCGGCGTGAATGGCAACGGCTTCAATAACTACGCGCCGGGATCTGGTGCGGCCTATGTCTTTGTCCGCATCGGGGAAACCTGGTCGCAACAGGCCTATCTCAAGGCCTCCAATACCGGCGAGGGCGACGGCTTCGGATGGTCCGTCGGCATCTCCGGCGACACCATCGTGATCGGCGCCTACCAAGAGGACAGCAATGCAACCAGCGTCAACAGTAGCGGCTCGAACAACAGTGCTTCCGGGGCTGGCGCGGCGTATGTCTTCACCCGGAACGGTATCACTTGGACCCAGCAGGCCTATCTCAAGGCTTCGAACGCGGGAGCAGGGGATCTTTTTGGTTCCGCAGTCGCCGTGGCGGGAAATACCGCGGTCATCGGCGCGAACCGCGAGGCCAGTCAGGCGACCGGCATCAATGGCGATTCAGCCAACAACGCGGCCTTCGCGGCCGGTGCTGCCTACGTCTTCGTGAGAAGCGGCACCACGTGGACTCAGCAGGCCTACGTGAAGGCATCCGACACCGCGGCCGGAGCCGAATTCGGATCCGCGCTCGGACTTTCGGGTGAGTCGCTGATCGTGGGCTCTCCTTTGGCGGCGAGTGGGGCAGGGGCTGCCTATGTTTTCACCCGCAGCGGCACGGCGTGGAGCCAGCAAGCCCGCCTGCAGGCGTCCAACAGCGCTGCTTCCTCGTGGTTCGGCCAAGCGGTGGCGATCTCCGGCGACACGGTCGTGGCCGGGGCTCCCGGCGAGGCGAGCAATGCCACGGGCGTGAATGGCAACCAAGCCAACACTACCGCCACCGGGGCGGGCGCGGCCTACGCCTTCACCCGCAGCGGGGTCACGTGGACCCAACAAGCCTATCTCAAGGCATCCAACACCGCGGCCAGCGATGGGTTCGGCCGCACGGTCGCGCTCGAAGGCTCCGCCTTGATCGTCGGTGCGCCGGGCGAGGACAGCGCGGCGACGGGGATCGATGGCAACCAGGTGGACAACGCGGCCGCTTCGTCCGGTGCTGTCTATGTCTTCTCGCGGGTCAATGGCCTGTGGAGCCAATACTCGTATCTCAAGGCCTCCAACACCGGGGCCTTGGATGAGTTTGGCAAGGCACTGGCGATCGCCAACGGCATCGTGGTGGTCGGAGCGCCCCGCGAGTCGAGCGATGCCTCCGGCGTCCATGGGAGCCAGTCCAGCAATTCGGCGCCGTGGTCCGGGGCGGCCTACCTGTTCTCCATCCCCGTCCTCGGAATTCCCGAGATCGCCCTATGGCATCAAGACACCGAGCTTTCCGACGGCGGTAGCGGCATTGCCTTCGCGCCCGCGGCCAATGGCAGCAGCGTCACCTGTTCCTTGCGGATCCGCAATGCCGGCAGTGAACCGTTGATTCCCGGCATTCCCGTCATGACTGGCGCGGATGCCGCGCGCTTTTCGATCAATGCCGCGAACCTGCCGGCACAACTCGCCAGTGGCCAGGAAGGCACGCTGGTGGTGACTTTCAGCGCGCCATCGACCGGCAGCTACCAAGCGACACTCGAGGTGCCGAGCAACGATGGCGATGAGTCGCCCTTCGAAGTCTCGTTCTCGGCCAGCACGATGGCTGCCGGCGATCTCTACGCCACGTGGGCGGCGGGGGAAGGATTGACCGGGCCCGACGCACAGTCTTCGGCCACTCCTTTCCACGACGGCGTGTCGAACCTGCTCAAATACGCCTTCAATCTCGATGGCGACCATGCCGATGTCCGGACTCTGACACCCGGGACGGGAACGGCGGGGCTACCGGTATTCCGCCTGGTTGGCAGCGGTGCGCAGGCCGTCCTGCGCGCCGAGTATCTGCGCCGGGTTGGCAGCGGTCTGACCTACACGCCGAAAGTTTCGACCACCTTGGCCGCCGGATCTTTCGCCCCGATGGGCGGGACGGTCACGGTCACTCCCATCGGTCTCGCTTGGGAGCGGGTGGTCGTGGACGAGCCTCGCAACCCGGCGACCACGCCACGAATCTTCGGCATCGTGGAAGTGATTCAGCCCTGATGTGCCGTGCGCGGCACTTGCTCCGATGGAAGCGGGCGCATAAGGCCATGCCGTGCCCGATGGTCCCACCGCCTTAGCCCTCGCCATGCTGGCGGCGTTTTGCATCGGCATGTCGAAAGCCGGTTTCAGCGGGATCTCGTTGATCGCCGTCTTCCTGATGGCCGAACTTTACGGAGCGGTGCCTTCGACTGGAATCATGCTGCCGCTGCTGATCGCCGCGGACCTCGCGGTCTATCCGGCCTTCCGCAAGCACGGCTCGTGGAAGCCGGTGTGGAAACTCCTTCCTGCCACGCTCGTCGGCTTGGCCGCGGGCATCTGGCTGCTCAAGGTGATCCTCACCCACGAGTCGTCCGACCAAATCGCCCGGCGCGTGATTGGTGGCTGCATCCTGGGGATGGTCGCATTGCAGGCGCTGCGCGCGTGGAAGTCGGACTTGGCAACGCGTTTGGCGAACTCGCGGGCCTTCGGCACTGGCGCCGGCGTCACCGGGGGGATCACCACCATGCTGGCAAACGCGGCCGGCCCGGTCATCCAGCTCTACTTGCTTTCGCGACGCATCCCGAAGATGGAACTGCTCGGGATCGGCGCGCGATTCTTCCTGCTGGTCAATTTGATCAAGGTCCCGCTCAGCGGCAGCTTCAATCTCATCACTCCGGCCACCTTGCTGGACAACCTGAAGTGCCTCCCCGCCATTTTCGCCGGCATCTGGGCCGGCAAGTGGCTGGTCCTGCGCGTTTCGCAGCGGATCTTCGAGTGGATGGTGATCGGCTTTTCCTTGCTGGTCGCCGCCCGCCTGCTGCTGGCGTGATTCACTGCCAGGTGTAGTTCTTCAGCTCCTGGTAGTTCTTCCAAGCGAGGTAGCCGAACAGCAGTGCCATGTAGATCGATTCCCGCCACAGGCCCACCCCCGCCATGGCCACCGCGGTGACGATGGCGACTTGGTGGACCCGCTTCTGGGGCTTTAAGAAAAGCTGGGCGATCTGACCGCCGTCCAGCGGTGCCACCGGCAGCAAGTTGAGGGCTCCCCACCAGAAATTGATCCACAGCATGCTGCGGAAGAGTGAAACCAGCGGCCAGCGGCTCTCGACAAAGGCGAGCGTGTCCATCGAGAGGGAAGGCCTGAGCCCGAACAGCGACCACCCCGCCAAGCCGGTGGCGTCGCGCGGTCCGAAGACCGACACCATGATCAGAAAGACCAAGCCACCCAAAAGGAAGCCCGCGCCGGGCCCCGCGGCGATCATCCAAAAGCGACCGCTTTTGGTAAACCGTCCACCTTGGTTGTAGGCCAGCCCGCCGAAGGCCCATAGCACGATTTTCGCGTGGCCGCCGCCGAGTCGCCGGCCGGTCAGCGCATGGCCGAACTCGTGAACGAGAATCGAGATGGTCGCGGCGAGGATGAAGATGAGCGCGTACTGCATCACCTCCGGCGTGGGACTGAAGAAGGCTCCGCTGAAGAAGGCCGCGGTGAGCCAGAACCACGGCTGGATTTCAACCGGAATGCCAAAGAGGGTGAAGCGGACCATCGGGGCCGCAGGAAAGACCGGATCGCCGCCCGGCGCAAGGGCTGGCCCCCGCCACCAGAAAAAGCCGCCCGGCAAAGGGCGGCTGGAGTTTCCGGAGCAGTCCGCCCGGCGGATCGGGGAGCTGACCCGCCGGGCGGCTGACACGGACGACACACACACTTCGGGGGGAAAGTCGGCGGCGTGGATCGGGGGGAATCAGGCTGCCGGGTGTCTCGGGACTTCCTTCGGGATCGGGGGCTCCGTCAGTTCATCCATATGTTCCGTCGCTATGGGGAGGGGGTAACCGTTTAGCGCGGGTGTCCCGTCAGGGACGCGCCCATTAAAAGGTATTTGATTTATCTAGCAAGATGTTTTTGCGAAAGAGAACACCTAGTGGAGTATATGATGGTGGAGGTCCGAAATTCGTAGCGGGGATGGATTTCAAGGGGTTGGATTCCTTGTGGAATAAGGGTTCCACGGGTATTTATTAATATATATAAAATTTCAGAAAACCCTGATTTATTGATGGTGTTTGATTCAAGTGGATCTTATGGGGTTCTTGAGACGTCCAAAATCGGCGGATTTTGAACGGAACCCGGAATCAAAGGGTCCCGGAGCGGACAGCAGGGCCGAGGCCGGATTGGTTGCCTCCGGCCAATGCCGGGGCGCGGAGGTCATTCCGCCCGGATGATCCCTTGAATTGGCTCGCGGAAGGAGGCCGCGGTCCCTGTGGTGCCGCTTGTCACTTCGCCGCCTTCGGCGCGCGCGGCGGGAACTCGAAGCCGACTTTGCCGTCGCTGATCGAGAAGGTCAGGAAGGCATCGAAGCCGCGCTTGGTCTTGTTCGAGACGAAGCCCTTGATGAGGTCGGTCTTGCCCTCGGTCAGCATCTTGAGCACCTGATCCTGCGGTAATTCCTTTTGCAGGATGGTCTTGCCGATGCGCACGCCCTCGGGGTCCTTCTTGGTCTTCAGCTCGGGGATCAGGTAAGCCTTTTCGGTGCCGTAGATCTTCACCTGCCGGCCATCCGGCAGCACTGCGGAGCCGACGATCATCTCGTCGGTCAGTTCCACCTCGGGCTCGTCCTTGTCGCCGAAGACGAAGTTGACCTTGAACTTGTCGTCGAGTTCCAGCGCCGCATCGAAGGGCTTGTTGAACTTGCTCTTGAAGCCTTCCAGCGGGCCGACCAGGCGCTTGCTGAAAAGTTCGCGCGCCTCGTCTTCCGCGAGCAGGCGCCCTGCGATGTACTTCTTGGCCTTGAAGCCGCAGTCGGGCGTCCGGCACTCGTAGGTGTCATCGGTCTGCTTGAGGCCTTCGGATCCGCACTTCGGGCAGGTCGCCTGGAGGTCGGGGAAGGCGCGGTTCTTGATCTCGGCGGCGAGGGACTTGGCGCGGACCACGATGTCCTTCGTGTAATCCTCGATCTCCTTCATGAAGGCGGCGCGCTGGAGCTGGCCGTGTTCCATCTGGCGCAGCTTGTACTCCCACTCGCCGGTCATGGCGGGCGAGGTCAGGCCGGCGATGTTCATCTCATTGAGGATGTGGATCAGCCGCATCCCATTCGGCGTGACGTGGAGGTCGCGGCCGTCGCGGACGATGTATTTCTGCGCGATCAAGCCTTCGATGATCGCGGCGCGGGTGGCGGGCGTGCCGAGGCCGCGCTCGGACATGGCTTCGGCGAGGGCCTCGTCATCGACGAGCTTGCCCGCACCTTCCATCGCGGAAAGGAGGGTGGATTCGGTGAAGCGCGCGGGCGGCTTGGTCTGCTCGTGCTTCACTTCGATTTCCTTCACCGAGGCCTTCTCACCGGCGGCGACCTGGGTCAGCTCGTCCTTGCCGGAGGCAACGCCCGGGCGGCGGCCATAGACTTCCAGCCAGCCGGGCTTCACCAGCACGCGGCCTTCAGTCTTGAAGGTGTCGGTGATGTCGCCGGTCGTGATCCGGGTGAGGCGGGTGGTCTGCTCGAACTCCGCGCTCGGGAAGAACACGGCGATGAAGCGCTTCACGATCATGTCGTAAAGCTTCTCCTCGGTATCGCTCAGCTTCACGAACTTGCCGGTCGGGATGATCGCGAAGTGGTCGGATACTTTCTTCGAGTCGAAGACGCGCTTCGACTTGTGGAAGCGCGGGCCGCTTTCCTGATTCCCGGCGAGCACGGCCTGGGCGTATTTCGCCACGTCGAGGTCGGAGCTGGCGATGTCGCGCAAGGTCTCGCGCACGGTGTCCCCGTAGTCCTCCGGCAGGTAGCGGGAGTCGGTACGAGGGTAGGTGATCATCTTGTGCTTCTCGTAGAGCGCCTGGGCGATGGCGAGCGTGCCCTTGGCGGTGAACGGGGCCTCGCGCTGCAGCGTGGTCAGGTCGTAGAGCTGCGGGGCGATCTGCGACTGCGCCTTCTTGTCCTCGGAAACGGTGCCGGTCTTGCCGTCGCAACGCGCCTTGACCGCGTCGGCTTGAACGAGATCCCAGATCCGCTCGGGGCGACCGTGCGGGTTGGTCTCGTTCCGCTTGAAGGCTTCGTCGATCCACTTGCCGAGGTAGTCGCCCGCGGCCACGCCGAAGGTGGCGTGCACTTCATAATACGGGCTGGGCTTGAAGGCTTGGATCTCCGCCTCGCGGGCGGCAAGGATGGCCAGCGTCGGCGTCTGGACCCGGCCGGCGGCGGTGATGTTGAAGCCGCCATGGCGGGAGCGGAAGCAGGTCAGGGCGCGGGTGGCATTCAGGCCGACCAGCCAGTCGGACTCTGAGCGGCACTTCGCGGCATCGGCCAGCGGGCGCATCTCCTCGTCGGAGCGGAGTTTTTCCCAAGCCTCGATGATCGCCTGATTGGTCATCGACTGCATCCACAGTCGCTTCACCGGCTTCTGGATCCCGCCGATGTCCATGATGTAACGGAAAATCAGCTCGCCCTCACGGCCGGCGTCGCAGGCATTGACGATTTGATCGACGTCCTTGCGCTTGGCCAGTTTGAGCACCTGCTTGAGCCGCGCCTCGGAATCCGGGATCGGGTCGAGCTCGAAGCGGTCGGGAATCGCCGGCAGCACCTCGAATTTCCACGGCAGTTTCTTGCCATTCGGGCCGGTCGGCATGCGCAGCTCGACCAAGTGGCCGACGGCGGAGGTGATGACGGCGTTGTCGTTCTCAAAATAGGAATCCCGCCCCGAGCCGGCCTTCTCGAACTTGCCCAGAGCCTTGGCCAAAGCCTTGCTCAGGTCGGTCATGACGGAGGGCTTTTCGGCAATGATGAGGATTTTTCCCATGAAATCGGCGGGTCGGTCGACGGCGACGCACTAGACGGGCCGGGGCCGACTTGGCAAGGGCTTTCCTGAAACTGGCGGGGGATCCCCGTAGGGGATGGATTTTTCCGTGGCCCGGGTCGGCCGGGTCAATCGCCTGCCGTCGTAGGCTGGTTCGCGAGTTTCCGGAGCTCATTGCCCGGGATCGAATGGAGGCGGTTGGTCGATCAGTTTCGCGCGCCAGATTTGCCCCCTCGACCGGCGAGTCCGACAAGTCCTCACAAGCAGGAAAGCAACGATTGCTGCACCGCCCGTCCAAAACGTACCGGCTACCGGCTCTCTTTTTGCAAACATCGCCATTGCAGTGAGAGCACCGCTCACGCATGCGATTGCCAGCAGGGCTTCGAGGAGTTCCAGACCGAGGTGGGCGGGTAATCTCGCTGCCAAAGCTCGCACGAATGGTGGCATCCCATTCATCGCTTCACATACCGGAATCCTGGCAAGGCTCGCACCAGCCGGCGCATCTCGAGCTTCATCAACGTCGCCGTGACGGTGGGAGCGGGCAGGCCGGTCCGCTCGATCAAGCGGTCCACGCCCGATTCGCCGTCGCCGAGCGCCGAGAAAACCGTCGCCTCCTCGGGTGGTAGCTCCGGCACGGCTTGGCTGTCCTTTTCCGGCAGTGATGACTGGCGGGCGAAAGGCAGCTCGCCGAGGTCGTCGGCGATGTCGCTGGCGTCCATCACCAGCGTCGCGCCGTCGCGGATCAGCTTGTTGCAGCCGGTGGAGGTCGGCGCATTGATCGGCCCCGGCACGGCATAGACTGGCCGGCCGTAGTCGCTGGCGAGATTCGCGGTGATCAATGAGCCGGACCAAGCGGGGCATTCGGTAACCAGCAGCGCCTCCGACCATGCGGCGACAATGCGATTGCGCTGCGGGAAGGTCTGCTTGTCCGGGGCAGTGTGAAGCGGGAACTCGCTCACCACCGCGCCCTTGCCGGAGGCGATCTTTTCGGCGAGCCCGAGGTTCTCGGCGGGGAAAAGTTTGGCCAGTCCCGAGCCGAGGACCGCGACCGTGCGCCCACCCGCGGCGAGCGCCGCTTCATGGGCCACGGTATCAACGCCGCGTGCCAAGCCTGAGATGATCGTGAAACCGGCGTGGGCGAGTTGATAGGAGAGTTTCTTGGTCGCTTCGCGGCCGTAGTGGGTGATGCGCCGCGTACCGACCACGCCGATCGCGTGGCGGTCGCGTTCCTCCAGCTTGCCCCAGACGTAGAGGAAGAGCGGCGCGTCGTAGGCCTGTCGCAAGGCAGGTGGAAACGCGGGATCATCCTGCGTGAGCAGGGAAAGCCCGCGCTGTGCGACCTCCTGCAGCTCCTTTGCCGGGTCGGCGTGATCCTGCCATTTTACGAGGATTTTCGCCGTCTCCTCGCCGATGCCGTCCACCTGCATCAGCCGGTCCTTCGTCGCGGCAAGCACCGCCTCGGCGGAATCGAAGCGTTCTAACAAGCGGCGGACCCGCACGGGGCCGATCTTCGGCAAGAGGTTGAGAGCAACGAGAGCTTCAAGGGTGGTCATGGGAGGAGGCGCAAGACTTCAAGACGCAAGACACAAGACGAGAAATTAGGGACGCCACTGGCCGAGCTGTTCGGGAAACGGGCAGTCGGCGCAATCGCTCGCGTCTTCCAGACAGAAGTCGCGGTAGATCTGCAGCAGCGCCTGATGGTGCACGGCCTTCTTCAGCCAAGTCGCCGCGGCGTCCTCGCTACCAAACAGCCGGATCGCGCAACGCCGGACCTTTTCATTTCGAGCACCGGCGGCGAGCTTGAGGTAGCCGTCAAAGGATTCGCCTTCGTGCAAGGCGAGCGGGAACAAGTGATTCGCCAGCAACTCGATCGCCTGCGCCTTGCCGAAAAGCGCCAGTGGCCGCGCGGTGGCGGCGGAGGCAAGCGTGTAGCGCTTCGTCCAGAACGGGTCATCGAGCTTCGACAGGAACTTCACCAGCACTTCCGCGTCGAGCGGTCGTGAGGTGGCCAGCTTGCGGAATTTCGGCCAGTCCCGCACCACGGCGGCCAGTGCCGCCACGCGCCGGTGCGGGTGATTCGCCGGTCGTTGGCCACCCGCCTTCCATGGGATGGCGTGGGCGGATTCCCACCGGCCGCGCGCCTTCCACCACGTTTCCCACAACTCGCGCAGATGCTCGCGGGTGTCCGGCGGCGCCTTTTCGTGGAGATCGGGGGCAAGGAAGCCGGCCGCTCCGAATAGCAACGCTTCGGTATGCGCCGGATCTTCCCGGAGCGCGCCAAGCGGCATCCGCCGGGAAAGCAGCCGCATCGCCAATGCGTTCGCTCGATAACCGAGCGTCTCCGCCACCGCTTGGTAGAGTGCGGCGTCGCGGCCATGGGCGTCGGCGACGCGCAGGAAGCGCGCGGCCTTCCGTGCGGCCCGATGCTCCGCTGCCTCGCGCAGCAGCGAGCCCACGGCCACCGGCGGCATCGCCGCCAAGGGATGCACGCAGCGGCCCGGCTTGGCGATCGCCGTCTCGCTGCGCGGGCGCTGGAGCGCTTCCTCTAACAAATCGCGCGGGATCGTCACCCGCGGCACCTCGCGGTGGCCGAGCGTGCGGGTGAAGCTCTGCGGCCCACCGTTACCGAAGACGACATGCAGCACCGTGTCCTCGAATGCCGGATCCGCGCCGTGGCCGTGCGCTTCCCAGTCGGACGGACGCAGGTCGAGTTCAACCGGTCCCTCGCGAAGTTCCCCGGCGATCTCGACCGCCGCGTGCAGGAAATCCGGGCCGGCCGAGCGGTTCCACTCGCCGAATTGTACGATGCGCACCGCATTTCCCGCGGCGTCTTGGAAATCCCGCCCGAAGGCCCCGGCGAACCACAGCGCCTGGAGTTCCAGCTCCGGCGGCAGGGAAAACGGCGACGGCTCGCCCACGGCGGACCGGTCCCACACGGCGGCGAGCAGCCCTGCGTAGTTCTTCATTTCTTCGGCGGTTGCGGCTGGACCGGCGGCGGGGGGGGAGGATCCAGGATCGTCAGCCACGAGGCTGCCGCGAGCGCTTCCGGGATGTCCGCGTAGAGCGTGCGCGCGCCGCGAAGCAGCTTGATCGCCTCATTTTTCTTGCCGCCCTCGCGCTCCATCGAGGCGAGATGCAGGTCCATGCGCAGCCGGTCCGGCTTGTCCGCATAGTAGAGCTTGGCCTTGCGGAAGTCGTCGGCCGCGGCCGATTCCTCCCGCCGTGCGGCGAGCGAAAGACCGACCGCTTCTAACAATACGCCGCTTTTCATCCGGTCCGCGGCATCCCGCAGCATTGCCTCGAACTGCCCCGGATCTTCTTTCCAGCGCATCGCCGCCAGCCGGATCGCGCGGTAATCGCGGTCGGCGTCGGCCTTTTCGCCGCTGCCGTCGAGGTGGAGGAAGGGCCGGTAGAGCGGGTCGCCCAGCACGACGTTTTGCCACGAAAGCACGGGCACCGACATGTAGGCGGCCTCGACCAAGGTGTAGCCCGCCATCAGCCGGGCATTGAAGATGTCGAAGTTGTGGGTCAGCGGCAAGTAGGGTTCGTACACATTGCCGAGCGTGGCGGCCGCGCCCTTCGCCAGCAGCGGCGCGCACCAGTTCTTGGTGGCGTCGCGGAGCTGCGTGGCGCTGAACGAGTGCAGGTGCACCGCCACCGCCCCCTTCTTGAACTTGAAGTTCGGGTTCGCGAAGGGGCCGTTCACGTTCCAATCGTACCAGCCGAAATAGAGCGCGGCGTCGCGCAGGGGAAAGTTCGTCGGCAGGGTGTCCGGAAAGCGGTCCACCATCACCGGAATGCCGGCGTCGCGATAGGCCTTGGCCACCCGTTCCATCGCCGGGTCGCCCTCCTGGTTCTCCAGGTACTTTTGCGACAGGTCGATGATGGACATTCCCCACAGCCCGGTCTGCTCGGTCTCGACCGCGTCCTTGATCATTCGCGCGCAGATTTCCTTGGTCGGGCCGTCGATCCGGCCGACCAAGGTCATCGGCAATCTGGCCTCCGCGGCGGTCTTCTCCTGCTTGAAATACGGGTTGTTGACCATGCCCTCGACCGGCAGGCCATCGATGCCTAACAGCGCGAGTTCCGAGTCCACCGCCGCTTGGGTGGTGTGGGTGAATGGCTGCTTGCCGGGCGGGGGCGGCAAGGCCGGTCCCGTACCGGTGATCCGGCTCGGCACGCCGCGCATGCACACCAGGATGCGGATTTTCGATTGGGTCGGCGTCAGGTTGCCTTGCGGGTCGCGGCCGCGGATCCACCACTCGCGGCGGTCATACTCGCGGATCAGGCGGTTGCGCAGCTTGTCATCGAAATCCTTGCGGGAGATCTCCTCGGTGTCGGGGAGCTCCAGTCCCATCAGATGGTCCGCCGGAATGCCGCGCGCCTTGGCATAGAACTCCGCCAGCGCCTTCGAATCGGCGGACGTCGAATTGTAGAGGACCGCGACCGAAGCGGGGTCCGGCGGCGCGGGCAGGGCGTGCAGCACCCCGGAAAAACATAACAACAAGGCAAGTAGCCGCATCACGCGCGAACAATGCCTGTTGGAGACGGAGAGGCAAGCCCGGGGAGGTCGCCCGGCACCCGGGAAATTTCGGATTTCCGAAATGCTTCCGCTACGATTGAATGCCGCCACCTTGATCGAGATTTTCCCATCCTTGGCCCATCCCGTCTGGTACGTGCCGGCCTTCCTGGTCGGCGCCTGCATCGGGTCGTTCCTGAACGTGGTCATCTACCGCGTGCCCATTGGGCTTTCGGTGAACGAGCCGAAGCGCTCGTTCTGCCCCAAGTGCAAGGCCGACATTCCGATGCGGCTGAATATCCCGCTGGTGAGCTGGCTGTGGCTGCGCGGGAAATGTGCCAACTGCAAGGCTCCGATCGCGTTCCGCTACTTCGGCGTCGAGCTGCTGACCGCGTTGCTTTTCGCCGCCACCTGGTGGTTCTTGCAGACCTCGGTGCCACTTGGTGCGTTGCTCCGGTCGGAGCTGGGCGTGCTCCTGCCGCTGTGGATCATGGCCGCGTTATTCGTGGCGATCGCCTTCATCGACATCGAGCACCTGATCATTCCTACTTCGTTCACCACGGCGATTTCGATCGCGGGCTTGGCCGCGGCGGCATTGTGGCCCCGGTTGCCGGATCTCTCCGGCTGGGCGACTCTCGATCCGATGCTGGCGGATGGCCTGAAGCAGTCGGCTCTCGGCTGGATCATCGGTTTCTGCGGCCTGTGGAGCATGGTGCTGTTAGGCAAGCTCGCCTTCGGGAAGAAGAAGGTCGAGTTCGCCGAGCCGGTCGCATGGAAACTGATCGAGCCGGACAACGACGAGGACCCGATCTTCTTCGAGATGAACGGCGAGAAGACCGGATGGTGGGATCTCTTTTTCCGCAAGACCGACCGGTTGATTATCGACGCCACGGAGGTCATCGCCAATGGCGAAAGCCACGGCGCCGGCGAAGTGACGATCCGCGAACAACAGGTCGAGCTGCCGGGTGGAACGGTGATCCCGCTGGAAGACCTCAAGTCGCTGGACGGAATGGGAACCCGCGCCGTGATCCCACGCGAGGCCATGGGGATGGGCGACGTGCACCTGATGGGTGCCATCGGGGCCTTCTTCGGCTGGGCCGGAGTGTTCTTCAGCCTCTTCGCGGCGTCGCTCTATGCGATCGTCGCCGCGGTGCTCGGGCGGATCGGCTTCGGCATGCGCCTGCCATTCGGCCCCTTCCTCATCCTCGGCGCATTGACCTGGATGTTCGGCGGCTGGAAACTCGCCGAGTGGTACTTCAGCGGGCTGATCCTCGGCCGTTGAAACCGGTCAGTGGCAGCAGGACGGCAGTACTTTCTCTTGAACCACCTCCGGAGTGGTGGTCGGCAGCGTGTCGTGCAAACGCCAGGCCAGCACAAGGGCGGTGACCAAGGCGAGTCCGCGCTGGATGCGGGCCATGCCAGTGGGGGTGAGCTTTTTCCGCAGCCGCTGGAACTGGTGCTGCGCGACCCACAGCAGCGGCACCGTGCCGAGGCCGAAGGCGAGCGCGACTTCCGCGCCGCGAGCCGCCGAACCTGACGCGAGCAGCGCGAGAAAGACCGCATACAGCGGCCCACAGGGTAGGAACGGCGTGAATAGGCCTGTCAATCCCGCCCCGGCGATCACCGGCAGCTTCTGCGTCTTGAAGCGCAGCCGCGCGATGAAGCGCATGAGGAAGGTCGGCCGCGGGATCTTCTTCTCCAGACCCGTGGCCAATAACAGCAGCGCGATCACCAGCGCCCATGGCAGCAGCACTGCCGGCGAGTGAAAGAACCAGCCGAGCGGCTCCTTGCCCAAAGCCCCGCACAGCGCGCCGATCGTGGTATAGGCGGATAGTCGCCCCGCGTGGTAGGCCGAGGCCGCGGCCATGCGCTCGCTCTCGCTTTTCGCCAGCATGCCGACCCCGCAGGCCAGCGGACCGCACATGCCGGCGCAGTGCAGGCTGGTGGCGAGTCCGGCCACGAGGGCTCCGGCGAGGGTCAGGTCCATGGCGTGGCTTGCTTTACTTGGCGTTCACTTCGATCTGCTGCGGCGCGTGCTTCACGGCGACGGTGATGAGCGCGCTCCAGGCGCCGATCAACAACAGGAAGGCGAGGCAGACGAAGATCCAAGGATGACGGATCAGGAAGGCGGGACGTTCGGGGTTCATGGCGGATCAGGGATGAATTGAAGAAGGTTCAGGACCGAGGAAGCGCATCTCGTGGCGGAGCACCACGCCGCCGGGTTCGGCGCGGACCTCGATGCCGAGGTCAGTCGCCCCGCGATACGAGGCGGTGGGAGAGACGACGATGGCGGGGCGGGTGACTTCACCGTGCGGCGGCACTTCGACCGCCGCATCCGCGCCGCTGAGCGTGTAGCCGTCAGGCGCGCCGGAGAGATGCAGCGTGAAACGCGCGGGCTGGTTGCGCTTGTTGTGGAAGCGGACCTGGTAGTGGTTCCGCACCGCCGTGGCATCGGCGTAGAACGGTTGGCCGCGCATGCGGGTGAAGTCGGCGGTGAAGGGCCGCGCCTGACGCCAGCCGGCGATCGCGAAGGCGATCAGTCCCAGCGCTCCGAGCAGCGTGTAGGCGATCACGCGCGGGCGAATGAAGCGGCGCTTCTTTCCGGTCAAGCCGTTGAGCGAATCGTAACGGACCAGCCCTTTCGGCCGGCCGATCCTGGTCATGATGTCGTCGCACGCGTCGATGCAAGCGGCGCATCCGATGCATTCGAGCTGCAAGCCATTGCGGATGTCGATGCCAGTCGGGCAGACATTCACGCAGCGCCGGCAGTCGATGCAGTCGCCTTTGGCCTTGCCCTTCGCGCCACGTGGTTCGCCGCGCTTCTCATCGTAGCCGATGTTCACGGTGTCGTCATCGGTCAACGCGCTCTGCAAGCGGCCGTAGGGACACATGATCACGCAGAACTGCTCGCGGAACCACCCGAAGCAGAACCACAGCACCAGCGTGAGGAAAGCGACGATGCCGAACGACGTCGCGTGCGCCAGCGGCCCCTCATGCATGTGCTCGTAGAGCCGGGGGATCGAGACGAAGTAGGAAAGGAACACGTGGGCGATGAGCGTGGCGCAAATCGCGTAGAGCAGGTGCTTGGTGCCGCGGCGGGCGATCTTCCCCGAGGTCCACGGCGCGGCATCGAGCTTGCGGCGCGCGACCGCGTCGCCCTCGGTCCAGCGCTCGATGCGGCGGAAGACGTGGTCAAGGAAGACGGTGTAGGGGCAGGCCCAGCCACACCACAGCCGGCCTAACAGGGCGGTCACGAAGAACAACGTGAAGCCGAGGCCGGTGACGCCGAAGAACATCACCCACAGGTCTTGGGGCACCAGCGTCAGGCCGAAGACGTGGAAGCGCCGCTGCTCGACATCGAAGAACAGCGCCGGACTGCCATTGATGGGGATCCACGGCAGGGCGATGTAGATGGCGATCAGAATCGCGCCGAAGATCCGCCGGGCGGTGGTCCATCTCCCTGACACGTCGGCGGTGTGGAGGAAGAAGCGCGAGCCGTCCTGGTTGATCGTGGTGACGGAATCGAGATTCGGGCGCTTTTGGACCGGGACGGGCATGACGAAAGGAACGCGGAAACGATGGCAAGCCTGGTCCGCTGCGGCTGCGCATCCCCTCGCAGAGAATGCGCGGATTCCGCTTGTGGCTGCGGTCCATGACCGTCGCGCTTCAGCGGCATCGGCCGCGCCGCGAGAGTTCAACTGCGAGCGCACAAAGATGCGGCGAATGCCGCCAGCCAGCGACGGTCACAGACCGCCGCCGCTACAATGGGCGAGCGCCTCCAGCCTCCGCTTGCAGTGCTGCCACTCTTCGGCCGAGCACTGGCTTTTGGAGCACTCGAACTCGCAAAGCGCCAAGCTATCGGGAACGGGTTGGACGATTGCCTGGATCAGCCGCTCGTGAAGGCGGGGAAGATCGGGATAAGGGTCGGGTTCGTTGGTTCTCATGGGGGGGAGAGGGGAACGGACTCAGCTTCCGAAGTCCTTCGGATTCTTCGAGATCAGATAGGCGGTCACCTCGGCAACTTGCTTCGGCGTGAGCATTTGGCCCCAGGCTTGCATCTTCGCGCCGTTGTGGCCGGGGGAGTCGGGAGGCGTGCCCTTGTTGATCAGGTTGAAGACGTCCATCGGCTTCGCGCCGTACTTCCATTGGCCGTCCGTGAGCGACAAGCCGGGAAGCGGGATCTTGCTTTCGCCCACGACCATGGTGCCGCTCAGGTCGGCGGCGTGGCAGGCGACACAGTTGAGGGAGAACGTCGCTTCGCCCGAGGCCACGATCGCGGGATCGATGGACCACTTCGAAACGAGGGTGGAGTCATCGAGCGATGCGAGCGTGGCGGCGAGTTCGGCGTCCTTCTTTTCCTCAAGCGCGGAGACTTGCGCGACGATCCTCTGCTGGTCGGTCTGATAGACCTCCGTGTGATAATAAAGCACCCAGTAAACCACGAACCACACGATGCCTCCGTAGAAGGTGAACAGCCACCAGTTCGGGAGCTTCTGGTCGAACTCCTGGATGCCGTCGTACTCGTGCTCGCGCAGGACGACCTCGCCCTTTTCCTTGGCGTAGCTGCCGCGTTTGATTTCGTCGGGGTTCATGGATTGGAAGGATTGTCGGAATCTTGAAGGGGAAGGTCGGCCATGCGTTTCTGCTCGGCCGGTTTCAGGCGGATCGCGCGCAGCGTGGTGACGAGGAAGACCGTGAAGAGGACGCCGAAGGCGATCATCGGAACGAGGTTCGCCCAGTCTTCGAGAATGACGCGTTTGAACATGGCTGGATCACGGGTTGGCCGAGGTTTCGCCGCGGCGGAGCGCCTCGGTTTTCTCGGTGATGTTGCGATAGCTGTCGGGATCGAGCGGCGTCGGCACGGGCGCGCCCTCCTTGTGGATCTCGCGGTAGGTGCCGAGCTTCTGGACGTAGGCGATCATCGCGACGACCTGGCTCTCGGAGAAGTGACGGACGAGTTCCTCGGTGCTCGCCCCTTTCATCGGCTCGTAGCCAACCGGCGAGGACCCTTCGAAGAGCGAGCGGGCGATGGCCATGCCCTGTTCGCGGGCCTGTTGGTCGATCTCATCCTTGGTCCACGCCGGGAACGGCACGCCGAGCTGGCGTTGGACGGCGATCTTGCCGGGCAGCGACTTGAAGTCGGTCTTCTTCTCGTAGAGCCACGGGTAGGGCGGCATGTTCGAGTCGTCACTTGCCCAGCGCGGGTTCATGAAGTGGAACCAGTGCCACTTGTTGTCGCGCTTGCCCGAACGAACGTGATCCGAGCCTTGGACAAAGCCGCCGCCCTCGCGGGCGAGATCGGGGCCGGTGCGCTTGGAGCCCCATTGATAGGGGTGGTCGTAGAGCGACTCGCCGAGGTGGGAGAAGTCGTCCTTCACGCCGGCGCGGCCGTAGCGCATCACGTCCGGCATCAGCGTGCGGATCATTTGCGAGTGGCAGTTGTAGCAGCCCTCGCTGACGTAGAGGTCGCGGCCGGCGAGCTCAAGCGGCGTGTAGAGTTCCTGGAGGCGGCCCTCGATGTTCTTCTCGCGGTTCACCAGCAGCGACGGCACGATCTGCACGCTGCCGCCGATCGCCACGGCGATGAAGGTGAGCAGGGTGAAGGGCAGGTAGTTGCGCAACAGGCTTTCGTGCCACTGGTCCCACTGGTGGCCCTTTGCTTGGAAAACTCGGACCGCTTTAACGACCAGGAGCGCGGTGACAAGCAGCGCGGCCTTGTCGGCGTGGGGCGGCAGGAAGAACCACAGGATCATCGCGGCGAGCGCGGCCACGCAGTAGGCGACCGGGTCGTTGAAGAGGGCTTCGCCGAAACGCATGCGATCGTATGTTTTCTCCGGCACGGCGACTTCCACCGTGTCGTCGGCGGCCTTGCCCGAGCGTGCGGTCATGAAGATGTTCCAAGCGCACAGGAAGAAGCCGAGCAGGTAGAGCGTGCCGCCGAACGATCGCAGCATGTAGGGAAGCTGGATCGCCTTGAGCGTTGTCACGAACTCGTACTTCAGCGTGGTGCCGCCCTCGGCGACTTCGCCGAGCATCAGGCCCTGCGTGATGCCGGCGGTCCACATCGCGGCGACGTAAAGGAGGATGCCGACGAGTCCGACCCAGAAGTGCATGTTGGCCAGCGACTGCGACCACAGCTTGGTCCGCCACAGCCGGGGGGCGAGCCAGTAGAACATGCCGGCGGCCATGAAGCCATTCCAGCCGAGCGCGCCCGAGTGGACGTGGCCGATGCCCCAGTCGGTGTAGTGCGACAGCGAGTTGACCGCGCGGATCGACAGCAGCGGGCCCTCGAAGGTGGCCATGCCATAGAACGTGATGCCGGCGGCGAAGAACTTGATCACCGGATCGGTGCGGAGTTTCGCCCATGCTCCGCGCAAGGTGAGCAAGCCATTGAGCATGCCACCCCAGGAAGGGGCCCAGAGCATGAGCGAAAACAGCATGCCGAGCATCTGCAGCCAGCGCGGCAGCGAGGTGTTCAGCAAATGGTGCGGACCCGCCCAGATGTAGATGAAGACCAGCGACCAGAAGTGGACGATCGACAGGCGGTAGCTATAGACTGGCCGGTTCGCCGCCTTCGGCAGGAAGTAATACATGATCCCCAGGATCGGAGTCGTCAGGAAGAAGGCGACGGCGTTGTGCCCATACCACCACTGCACCAGCCCGTCCTGCAGGCCGCCGAAGACCGGGTACGAGTGGATCCACGAGGTCGGGATCGAGAGGTGGTTGACGATGTAGAGCATCGCCACCGTGACGATGGTGGCGATGTAGAACCACAGCGCGACGTAGAGGCTGGGCTCATTGCGCTTCGCCAAGGTCCAGAAGAAGTTGATGGCGAAGACCACCCACACCAGCGCGACGGCGATGTTGATCGGCCAGATCAGCTCGGCGTACTCCTTTCCCCGGGTCAAACCGGCCGGCAGGGTGATCGCCGCCGCCACGATGATCAGCTGCCAGCCCCACATGTGGATCTTGGACAGGAGATCGGAGGCCGTGCGCGTCTTGCACAACCTTTGAGTGGAATAGTAGATGCCGGCGAAGGCCATGTTCCCGACGAAGGCGAAGATCACCGCGTTCGTGTGCAGCGGGCGGAGGCGGCCGAAGGTGAGGTATTGCAGGCCTTCGCCCTTGAAGAATCCGCCGGTGAGCGTTTCGAGGAATTTGCCGTTCATCTGCCACCACGAGAGCTGGGTGGCGCAGATCACGCCGACGAGCATGCCCACGATGCCCCAGACGATGGAGGCGATCATGAACTGCCGCACCGTGCGGTCGTCGTAGGTGATGGTGGTGGTCTTGGCGGTCGCGGTGTTCATTTCAAAAGCGGGGTGTCGTCGTCGAGGGGCAGCAGGGAATCGCGTTCAGGCGAGGAACGGCGGGCGCGGCGGAATTCGCCGGCGAAGCAGAAGATGAAAATCCCGGCGAGGCAGGAACTCACGAGGATGGTCAGGGCGATGACGTTCATGGCATCGGGCACAGTGAAATCCGGCCTTGGGATCGCGTCGCCGCGCCGCTTGCCGGAGAGTGCGCGGATTTTCTCAAACGGTGTCCGCCATCTCTCGGGTGGTGCTCCACTCGAGATAGGTGTCGCCGATGATCGACGGCAGCGCCCGGTCGCTGAACAGTTCCGGCCGCAGGATGAGATGGAACCCCTTGCCGTCCGCCGGTGCGGGTCCCAGCGAGACGCGGAACACATCGGCAAGATCGGCGCAGGCCTCCACGGCAAGCAGGCCATCGAGCACCGCATGGCCGCGGCGGGCGAGCGCACCGAGCACCTTGCGGCGGCCGCAGGGACTGTTAGGCGGGCAATCCTTGCAACCTTCGCCGAGCCCCAAGAGATTGCGCTGGTGCGGGGTTTCCGAAACCTCGCGAATCAGCTCCGGTGTGAAGGCGGTCCAATTGCCGCCGGCGTCTTCGTCGAACTCGTTCAAATGAACCGCCAACGAGGCCGCGAGCCCGGACGGGAGATCGGGGAAGCCGTGCAGCACGATGGCGGGCGAAGTCGTCCTTCCGGCGAGAAACCACCGGTGAAACGCGGGTAGATTGCTGGCGAGCATGGCGCACAGCGTAGGACCCGGCCGGGTTTCCTGCTCCGCGCTGCTTTTGGAAAGGTATGCGGATTTTCTGATCCGGCACGATGATCTTTAACCGCAAAGAGCGCAGGGATCACAGGGAAACACCCATTGGAGCCTTCCTTTGTCATCTTCGCGCTTGCGGTTCATTCCCTCTGAAGCGTGGGCGGCAATCCCGCGCAAAAAACGTTCGCCATCCCGGGCCGGGTCGTTCGGAATCCCGCCCGTGATCCATCCGACGGCGATCATCTCCCCGGAAGCCAAGCTCGGCGCGAACGTCCGCGTCGGGCCGTACTGCGTCATCGAGGCCGGTGTCGAACTCGGCGACGGCTGCGTGCTCCACTCCCATGTGGTCCTCGGCGGCCCGTGCCGGATCGGCAAGGACAACGAGTTTTTCTCCTTCGCCGCCGTCGGCGGGAAGACCCAGGACCTCAAGTACGAGGGGGAGCCGACTTACCTCGAGATCGGCGACCGCAACGTCTTCCGCGAAAACTCCACCGTCCACCGCGGCACCCACGCCCACACGCCGACCCGCATTGGCAGCGACAATCTTTTCCTCTGCTACTCGCACGTCGCCCACGACTGCCAGGTGGGGAACCACATCATCCTCTCCAACAACGGCACCCTCGGCGGCCACGTGGAGGTGGAGGATCACGCCATCGTCTCCGGCCTCGCCGCGATCCACCAGTTCTGCCGGATCGGCTGCCACTCGATCGTCGGCGGCTGCGCGAAGGTGGTTCAGGACGTGCCACCCTACATGATCATCGACGGCAACCCGGCCGCGACCCGCGGGCTCAATCTCGTCGGCCTCCAGCGCCGCGGCTTTGCCGAGGACGACATCAAGGCGCTCAAGAAGGCCTACAAGAAGCTGTTCCTCAAAAAGGACGGCAACCTCGCGAACCAGCTCAGCTCGCTGAAAGCCGACCGCCCCGCGAACCACGAGCCGGTGAAGCACCTGATCGCCTTCATCGAAGGCTCGAAGCGGGGGATTTCGAGGTAAGCGTGTTCAAGGCGTCACCGGTGAGCGCTCCGCTCCATTCACGAGGACCTTTCCTTTTTCCCGGAGATTGACCACATCGCCCGGCTTGAGGGTGCCATAGTCCTTGCCATCCACGGTCAGGGTCTTGCCATCGGTCTTGGCCTTCACGCTTTCGCCGTTGAACTCGATCCCGCCGGTCCCCGACGAGGAGGAAGAACTCTCGGTGGGAACTTGGAACGTGATACCTTCGCCTTTCAGTTCTGTTCCCGATGAAATGCTCGCCTTGAACTTGCATGAGCCGAGCAGGACGACGGCGAGTAGGGAGATGGACAAATATTTCATGGTGAGGAGAGAATGCTGATGGAGTTTGAGACGGAGATGGAAGCAAGTGCCGGATCCATCAAACGCACACCGGGCACTCGTTGATCTTCTTGAAGAAGTCGTTGCCCTTGTCGTCCACGAGGATGAAGGCGGGGAAGTTTTCCACGCGGATCTTCCACACGGCCTCCATGCCGAGTTCGGGATACTCGACGACTTCCTGGCTCTTGATGTGTTCCTTGGCGAGCAAGGCGGCGGGACCGCCGGCGGAGCCGAGGTAGAAGCCGCCGTGAGTCTTGCAGGCGTCGGTCACGGCTTGCGAGCGGTTGCCCTTGGCGAGCATCACCAGCGAGCCGCCGTGGCTTTGGAAGAGATCGACGTAGCTGTCCATGCGACCGGCGGTGGTGGGGCCGAAGGAGCCGGAGGGATAGCCCGCGGGCGTCTTGGCGGGGCCGGCGTAGTAAACCGGGTAGTCCTTGATGTAGGCGGGCAGCTCGCCGGTTTCATCGAGGACTTCCTTGAGCTTCGCGTGGGCGATGTCGCGGGCGACGATGATGGTGCCGCTGAGCGAGACGGCGGTGGTGACGGGATACTTGGTCAGCGTGGCGAGGGTCTTCTCCATCCCCTGATCGAGGTCGATCTCGACGCCCTTGAACTTCCAGTCGCGATACTTCTCCGGGATGAAGCGCCCCGGATTCTTTTCCAGTTTTTCAAGGAAGATGCCGTCCTTGGTGATCTTGGCCTTGGCCTGGCGGTCGGCGGAGCAGGAAACGCCGATGCCGACCGGGCAGGAAGCGCCGTGACGCGGCAGGCGGACGACGCGGACATCGAGCGCGAAGTATTTCCCGCCGAACTGCGCGCCGATGCCGATGTCGCGCGCCGCTTCCAACAACTCCTTCTCCAGTTCGAGGTCGCGAAAGGCCTGGCCATGGATGTTGCCGGACGTTGGCAGGGCATCGTAGTAGCGGGTCGAGGCGAGCTTGACCGTCTTGAGGCAGGTTTCGGCCGAAGTGCCGCCGATGACGATGGCGAGGTGATACGGCGGGCACGCGGCGGTGCCGAGCGAGCGCATCTTCTCGATGCAGAATTCTTTCAGGCGCTTCGGATTCAAAAGGGCCTTGGTCTCCTGATAGAGGAAGGTCTTGTTGGCCGAGCCGCCGCCCTTGCTGACGAAGAGGAATTTATAAGCGTCGCCCTCGGATGCGTAGATGTCGATCTGAGCCGGGAGGTTGGTCTTGGTGTTCGCCTCGTCGTACATCGTGAGCGGGGCGGTCTGCGAGTAGCGCAGGTTTTCCTCCAGGTAAGTCTTGTGGATGCCCTTCGACAGCCACTCGGCGTCGTCGCAACCGGTCCAAACCTGCTGGCCCTTTTTCGCGACGACGGTCGCGGTGCCGGTGTCCTGGCAGGCGGGGAGGATGCCCTTGGCGGCGATCTCGGCGTTCTTCAGCAGCATCAGCGCGACCATGCGGTCGTTTTCGGTCGCCTCGGGGTCGTCGAGGATGGCGGCGACTTGCGCCAGATGGCTGGGGCGCAGGGTGAAATTGATCGCCTTCATCGCCTCGTTCGCGAGCAGGGCGAGGCCCTCGGGCGCGACTTTCAGGATCGGCTTTCCCTCGAATTCCGAGACCGAAACGTGCTCCGTGGTGAGGCACTCGTATCCGGTGGTGTCTGGACCGAGCGGGAAGGGATCCTGATAGACGAATTCGGACATGCGCGGGAGCTTAGGCGCGGCCCGCGGGGCGTCCAGTCCCGGGAAAAAATGAATCCCCGCCGGCACGAGGCCGGACGGGGATCTTTTGGGGAGGATGGTTTCAGGCGCGGCGGCGGCGCAACAGGGCCAGCAGGCCGAAAACGCCGAGCAGCGCGGTGGACGGCTCGGGGACGACCATCCACAGACGGTCCTGATCGCTGCCGCCCTCGGCGAAGTAGTAGGAAATGCTGCCTTGGTCGGTCCACGCACCGGTGCGGATGTTGGTGAGAAATTCCTCCGCGCGATTGTCGCCCAAGTCGGCCCGGGCGTTGGGCGGATTGCTCACGTCGATCCGGAAGCTGCCGGCTAGAGCGCCTTCGTCATCGATGGACAGATCGGAGGTTTGCTCGTGGATGATTTCCCAGAGCGCGATCTGCATGCCCGCGGCGTAGCCCTGCAACTGGTCGTACTGGGCGGCATAGGTCGCGTTGTAGGCCCAATCGCCGCCGTTGAGGGCGATGTACTGATTCAGCAGGCTGTTGAAGCCGGGCAGGGCATTGGAAAACAGGACGCGGATCTCGCTTTCGTAGGGGGCGAGCCCGCTGAAGCCGGAAGAGACCTGATAGGTCGCGCCATTGTCCGCGCCGGTGAAAAAGTCGGAGCAGAAATCATAGACGTAGCCGGGTCCGAAGCCGTTCACCGTCTGGAGGTTGAAGCCCGCAAGCTGCGGCTGGACGATCGGGCCCGGGTCGTAAACGAAGGGAATGTCAGTGGCGTAAAACGCGTTCTCGAGAACCCGGTCGCCCGGCGGGACGTTTTGCGCCGCCGCGGGCAAGGCCAACGCGGCGGAAAACAGGACGGCTTTGGAAGCAGGGAACCGCATCGTTTCGGGCCGTGCATCAGGCGGAACAATCCGACGATGCAGCGGAAGATGCGGAGATATTTAAGAAATCCGAAATGATGCGCAAGCTTTCATTTCCGCTGGCCCGCACGGCAATTGGAGACGAACCGTGCCCCACGCGGCATTTGGAAAGGACGTGCGCCATGGCAGTCATCGATACTTTCCTGAAACTGATGTTGGAAAAGCGCGCCGAGCGCTTGGTGCTGGTCTCGGACGCGGTCCCGTATTTGCTGAAGGGCGGGGAAACGATCGAGCTGTCGATGCCGGCATTGCGGGAGGACATGCTGGGGCGGATCGCACGGGAGATCACCGGCGACGAGACCTCGGGTCGCCGGGAGGGAAGCTTCCGGGCGGCGGACGGGGCGGCCTTCGGCTACGCGGTTCTTCCCTTCGCGGGAGAACTGCGGATCGAGGTCCACGCTGCCGGAGCCATGCCGCCGGCCGCGGAGGAGGACGACCCGCTCACCAAGGCGGTGGCCGAATTTGCCAGGTCACACGAACCCACGATCCCGAAAAGCCCGCCGCCCGTCCGCTCCGGTCCGGATCTGCTCGCGCTCATCGACCAAGCGGCGGCGCTCGATGCGTCCGACCTTTTCCTGTCCGCGGGGAAGCGTCCGCGGGTGCGGAGGAATGGCGTCCTTTCCTCTCTCGATGCGGACCCGCCGGACGCCGCGAAGATCCTGGAACTGATCCCCGATGAAGCGTCGCGCCGCGAATTTGAGAAAAGCGGCAGCGTCGATTTCGCCGCCCGCTGGGATCTTTCCGAAGGAAGCCGGCGCTTCCGCATCAATGTCTTCCGCCATCGCGACGGGGTGGCCGCCGCGCTCCGGCCGATCCGCCGGAAGATCCCGCCGCTCGCGGATCTCGGGTTGCCCGAGGACCTGTTGGATCTGGTTTCTTTTCCCAACGGGCTCGTTCTGGTCACCGGCACGTCCGGCTCAGGGAAATCGACGACCCTCGCCGCGCTGGTCGATCACCTCAATCGCACCCGGCCGCGCCATGTCATCACCATCGAGGACCCGGTGGAATACGAGCACCGGGAGAACCAGTGCCTCATCCACCAGCGGGAGGTGGGGGCGGATGTGGAAAGCTTCAGCGCCGGCCTGCGGGCGGCCTTGCGTGAGAATCCCGACGTGATCCTGTTAGGCGAATTGCGGGACCTCGCGACAATCTCCGCCGCGCTGACGGCGGCAGAAACCGGCCATCTGGTGCTCGGGACCTTGCATTCCGGCACCGCGAACTCGGCGGTGAACCGGATCGTCGATGTCTTTCCCGGCCACCAGCAGCAACACATCCGGGTGCAACTCGCGCTGTCGCTCCGCGCGGTGGTGTCGCAACGGCTGGTGCCGACGAAGGCGAAGAGGCAGGTTCCGGCGATCGAGAAGCTCATCGTCACGCCCGCGGTCGCCACCGGCATCCGCGAAGGGCAGGATCACTACCTGCGCAATGCCATGCTGACCGGGGTGGAGGAGGGGATGGTCACGCTGGAGCGCTCGCTCGCCAGCTTGGTCCGCAGGGGCATCATCGACCGGGAAACCGCCGTCCGCCATGCCATGGACCCGAAGGGGCTCCAGCACTTGCTGGAGTGATCTGTTAGTAACGTCCCTCGTCGGCGTCGATGTAGTCCATGAAGGTCTGGATATTGTCGCGGTGCTCGAGGCCGGACTCGGCCTTGCGCTGGGCGAGCTTCGCCGCGAGGTCGTCGCGGAAGCCGCGGGTGCGCATGAACGAAGACCACCAGGCGAATTCAGCGGTGCTCCGGGCGACACCGTTTTCCTGCGCCCACTCGAGCGCTTCGGTGTCGGACTTGCCGGAGCGGATCTGATCCGCGAGTGCGGGGTATTCCACGCCCAGGAATTGGCAGGTCCACAGGTCCATGCCCGAGCCGAGGTTGGCGTGGTATTGCGGATCGAGCTTCCCGGCGGCGTGCAGGCGGACCTTGTGGCAAAGCCGGGGAAAGTAGATGACACCGTCGATTTCATCGCGCGGACTGCGGGGAACTTCATGCTTAGGAGTCATGTGAACAGGTTGCAAATCCTGACTATCAACACAAGCCTCCAAAGGAATGCGAATCTCTGAAATTCCCGCTTCGCGCCCTCGGTATGCTGCACCAAGTCCAATCGGACCCTCCTTCATGAAAACCCTGCCGTGCCTTCGTTGGTCTGGTCTCTTGGGCTGCACCGCCGCCCTCTTCACATGGATCTCTCCTGCTACGGCTCGCGCCGAGGGGGATCTCAAATGGCAACCCCTCCGGATCGGGGGGCGCGACTATCTTTCCGCCGAGCAGATCGGCCAATTCTACAAGTTGAAAGTCAGCCGCCTCGATGGGAACAAGGTCGTCCTGGACGATGGCAAGAAGGTCCGGATCAGCATGGAGGTTGGCTCTCTCCTGTGCGAGATGAACGGCCTCAAGTTCGTCTTTGAGACGCCCGTGACGGAAGCGAATGCCCAAGTCCAAATCTCGGGCTCGGATCTCACCCGGATACTGGATCCGGTGCTTCGGGCGGAATTCGTCAAAACCAGCGGGCGGCTGGAAACCGTGATTCTCGACCCCGCCCACGGTGGAGACGACCGGGGCTCCGCCAGCGACCGCGGCAGCGCGGCGGACTATACCCTCCAAATTGCCAAGCTGGCAGCGGAGGAACTGGAAAGCACAGGCTGCAAGGTCGTCCTGACTCGCGATGATGATGTCGCGGTGACGCCGGAGAAGCGCCTCGAGTTGGCAAACGCTGTGCAAGGCAACGCCGTGTTCATCAGAATTCATTTCGGCAGCGGCGGAAACGAAAAGCGGGGCATTGGGACTGCTCCTCTTGCTCTCAGGAAGGACGCCCCGGCGGACGATAGACTCGTGCAAGAAAACATGGGTCCGGCGAGCATGGTGCTGGCCACTGCCGTTCATGGATCGGCGTTTGGAATTCTGAGATCGAACATGGTTGACCTCGGCATCCAGCCTTCCTTCGACCCCGTCTTTTCCACGCTGAAGCACCCGGCGATATTTCTCGATGTGGGTTGTCTGGGTGATCCCGAGGACGCCAGGCTCATCCACAGCGAGGGGTATCAGAGTAGCCTTGCGAAATCGATCAGCCAGGGCATCAAGAAGTACAAGAACATTACGAAGCGGTAGCTCGGCCAAGGCGGTTCTGTCGGCGGCGGAATCCCAATTGCCCTTGCGGCGAACCACGTATCACTCGATTCGGAATGCTCCTTTGCTTTTCCGGCGATGTCCGTAGGATGCGACGCATGAAATTTGCCGTTCTCTCCGCCTTGTTGCTGGCCGTGCTGCCGGTGGCTGCCCAGCACACCGTCACCCCGCCGAGTCCGGCGCGTTTGCCGATGGGGACGGTCTTCAAGGGCGAGGCGAAATTCCGCGCCCTCGTCCAGCAGGCGGAAAAGGAGAACTGGCGGCAGCTTCCGCTCGGCGCCCGCACCATCCGCGTTGCGCGGGCGATGGTCGGCACCCCTTATGTGAACTACACGCTGGAGGTCGATAATCGCGTCGAGTCGCCCGTGGTGAACCTTGGCGCGATGGACTGCTGGACTTACTACGAGAACGCCTTGGCCTTCGCCCGCATGCTCCGCTACAAGCCGGCGCCCTACACGCCGCAGGACCTGCTCCACATGGTGGAGGTCGAGCGCTACCGCGGTGGCGTTTGCACCGGCAACTACCTCAGCCGGATGCACCACCTGGAGGAGGTCTTCTGGGACAACGAGCGCCGCGGCTTCGCCAAAAACATCACCCCGCGCCTCCCCGGGGCCGTCCGGCTGCGTCGCGAGATCCGCGAAATGACCGTGCAGTGGAAAAGCTACCGCTACCTCCGCAACAATCCGTCCCTGCTGCCGGAAATGGGCCGCATCGAGGCCCGCGTTTCAAACCTGCCCGTCTGGCACATCCCGAAGCGGGGAGTCCGGGCAATCGAGGGCTACCTGCAGGACGGCGACGTCTGTGCGATCACTTACAACGGCAGCGGCGGCTACACCTCCCACGTCGGGCTGATCGTGAAACTCCAAGGCCGCGCCTATTTCACCCACGCCACCTCGGACCGCGACAAGGGCCGGATGACGATCATCGACCGCCCGATCACCGACTACCTCAACCAAGGCTCGAAGCACGCCGGAATCGTGGTCCTGCGGCCGAACGATTTGCCGCCGTCGAAGTTCTGGCAGCGGCCGATCGCGACCCGGTGACGATTCCGCCTGCGAAAAATCCCAAGTTTGGGCTTGCACCGGTCCCTCCATCGGCTATTCACCGCGCCCCGAATTATGGCCAAGAAGAGCTGGATTGCCCGCAACGAGCGCAAAGCGCGCACCGTCGCCAAATACGCCGACCTCCGTCACAAACTGAAGGCGGAGAAGGATTACGTCGGCCTCACCATGCTGCCGCGCGACGCCAGCCCGACCCGTCTGGTGAACCGCTGCGAGTTCTCCGGCCGCCGCCGCGCTTTCCTCCGCCGCTTCCGCCTGTCCCGTATCAGCTTCCGCGAGCTCGCCTCGCACGGCATGATCCCGGGCGTGACGAAGTCGAGCTGGTAATTTCCGGCACGCCGCCCGCTTAGGTTGACGGAAGGCGGTAACTGCCCGTCCTTCCGTCTTATCCATGCCCATCTACGAATACCTTTCCGAAAACCCCGAGGATCCCGAACGATCTTGCCGGATTTGCCGCAAGGGGTTTGAACTGAGGCGGCCGATCGACCGCCCGGCACTCGAGGAGTGCCCGCTTTGCCGCCACCCGGTGCGCAAGGTGATTTCCAAGGTGAACACGCCGCGGATCGCGAAACCGCTGTCCGTGAGCGACGCCAAATCGGCGGGCTTTACCGTGCTCGAACGCCGCGACCAGGGCGTTTACGAAAAACTCTAGTCCGGGATGAACTTTCTTCCCGATCTCCTGTTCTTGGCGGAAGCCGGCTCCGAGAAAGCGCATGTGCCGCTGACCGGCGGGATGATCGCGCTTTACATCGTCGGCATCGTTTTTTTCCTGCTGCTGAACGCCTTCTTCGTGGCCTCGGAATTCGCGATCGTGAAGGTTCGCCCGAGCCAGCTTGAGGCGGTTTCCAAGGAGAAGCGGGCCGACACGGCGCTTCACATCGTCAGCCATCTCGACGGCTATCTCTCGGCGAACCAGCTTGGAATCACCATCGCCTCGCTGGCGCTCGGGTTCCTGGGCGAGCCTTTCGTGGAAGCGCTGGTCGCCCCTCTGTTGCGCGGCATCGGGGTGCCCTCCGAATGGTACGTCTGGGGCAAGACGATCAACCCCGCTTCGAGCATTTCCTTCGTGCTGGCCATCGCCTCTTTCACCTTCCTGCACGTGGTGATCGGCGAACTGCTGCCGAAGTCCATTGCCATCCGCAAGTCTGTGGCGACGACCCTGTTGCTGGCGGCGCCGCTGCACGTTTTCTACAAGTCCTTCCACTGGGCCATCCGCGTGCTGAATGGCACCGCGAACTGGATCCTGAAAAAGGTCCTCGGCATTGACCCGGTGGCGGAGGGCGAGCACATCCACTCGTCCGACGAACTCGCGCTCCTCGTCGCTGAAAGCGAGCGCGCCGAGGAAGTCACCGAGACCGAGCGCGAGATCCTGATCAATGCGCTCGAGCTGAACGAAATCTGGGTCCGCGAGGTGATGACCCCGCGCCAGGAAGTCGTGGTGCTCAATGCCGACGAGCCGTTCGAGAAGGCGCTCGAGATCGCCCGCCGCACCAAGCACACCCGCTTCCCGCTGGTGAAGGGCGGTCACCTCGACAACGCCATCGGCCTGATCCACATCAAGGACGTGCTCAAGCTGGTCGGCACGCCCGATCCCGACCTGATGCGGATCAAGCGCGAGCTGAAGATGGTCCCGGACACCATGCCGCTGGACATGCTGCTCAAGTTCTTCCTCAAGGAGCGCGCCCACCTCGCCATGGCGGTCGATGAGTTCGGCACACCGGTCGGCATCGTCTTCCTCGACAACGTGATCGAGGAATTGGTCGGCGACATCCAGGACGAGTTCGACAACGAGAAGCCGGAATCGAACTGGATCAACGACAACGAGTTCGTGATCGAGGGCTCGATGACCCTCAACGACCTCGCCAGCATGGCGGAGGAACTGGAGCTCGAAAGCGGCGAAGTCACCACCGTCGGCGGCTACATCACCCAGCAACTCGGCCGTTTCCCGGAAGTCGGCGAAACCATGGAGATCAACGGCTGGGAGGCCAAGGTCACCAGCACCGATGGTCGTCGCGTGGGGCAAATCCACTTCCGCAAACTGGAGCCCGCCCTTGCCGAAAGTGGTGAGGACGAAGAGGAGTGACCTTGCGGTTGCGAATCCGGGCGAGCGTTGCAGAGTCCTTGCACTCAAAAAGCTACGCTGCGCATGAGGCTGCTGTTCTGGTTCATCGCCGTTTCCGTTCTAATTCTCGTCAGTTGGTTGCTATGGGGCGGCTCCTTGGAGAAAAGTTTCTCGCTTGAGGGCTCGGTCGCGTGGCTGGCCCAGGCGGGGCCGTGGGCATGGGCGGCAGGGATCGGCCTGCTGGCGGCGGATCTGGTGCTGCCGGTGCCAGGGACCGTGGTGATGTCGGCGCTCGGCTATGTGTATGGCGTGGCGATCGGCGGGCTTGTCGCGACCGTGGGTTCGATCACCGCGGGGCTGTGCGGCTACGGGGTTGGCCGGCTCATCGGCGAAAAGGCGGCGCGGCGCTGGCTGGGCGATCTCGATTTCGAGAGGGGCAAGCTCCTCTTTGCCGGTGGCGGCGGCTGGATGATCGCATTGTCGCGGTCCTTGCCGATCCTGCCTGAAGCCATTTCCTGTACGGCCGGTTTGGTGCGCATGCCGTTCGGGCGCTTCATGACCGCGCTGACCTGCGGCAGCCTGCCGGTCGGCTATCTCTTCGCGTGGATCGGCGTCGCGGGACGCGAGACGCCGGGCTGGGCGCTCGTGTTCAGCTTGCTGGCCCCCGCCTTGTTATGGCTGGCGGCGAAGAAGTGGCTTCAGTGACCTTCCGGCTCCGCTTGGCCGTGGCCGCTGACATTCGCTCCATCGGCTTTCTTGAGCGTGAAGAACGTTGCCGCGCTGGCCACGCTGACCGCGCCTAACAGCAGGAACGCCTTGTGCAACGCCGGGACCAGCAGCGCGGCATTCGAGCGATCGATGCCGCCGAGGAAGGCTCCCGTGACCAGTGAGGCGAAGGCGACGCCGAAGCTGATCGAAAGTTGCTGGGCGGTGCTCGCGATGGTGCTGGCGTCGCTCGATTCCGCGTCGCTGGTGTCGGCGTAGGCCAGCGAATTCATCGCGGTGAATTGCAGCGCGGACACGCAGCCTTGTGCCACGCTGAAGAGGAGGATCGCCCACACCGGGGTGCCGGGGCCGACGCGCGAAAAAGCGGCGATCAGCAGGCCCATCAACACCGTGTTTCCCACCAGTACCTGCTTGTGGCCGAAGCGGCCGAGGATCCGCTGCGTGAGGAGTTTCATCCCGATCGCCGCGCCGGCCTGGGGCATCACCAGCAGGCCGGCCTGCCACGGCGTGAAGCCCATGCCGAGCTGATAGAGCAGCGGCAGCAGGAAGGGCATGCCGCTGATGCCGAGCCGGGTGACGAATCCTCCGGCGACCGACACGCGGAAGGTGCGCAGCTTGAACAATTTCACCGACAGCAGCGGCTGGGGTGTGCGCTTCGCCCGCCACAAGTAGGCTCCGATCAAGGCCAGCGAGAGCGCGGCCAGCGCGGCGACCCGCGGCGTCTCCATCGAGTGCTCGCCGAAGATTTCCAGCACCCACGACAGCAGGGCGACGCCGCTTCCGAAAAGTAAGAAGCCCATCGTATCCAGCCGGTTGGCTTCGTTCAGCCGGTGATCGGGCATGTGCTTTTTCACCAGCCACAGGCCCAACACGCCGATCGGCAGGTTGATCAGGAAGATCATTTGCCACGGCAGCCAGTGGACGATCAGTCCGCCGGTCAGCGGCCCGAGCAGCGGCCCTAACAAGGCAGGGATGATCACGAAATTCATCGCCCGCAGGATGCCGGACTTGGGGAAAGTCTTGAGCAGCGCGATGCGCCCCACCGGCATCATGAAGGCGGCGCCGATGCCTTGCAGCACGCGCGAGGCGACCAGCATTGGCAGGTTCTGCGACAGCCCGCAGGCGACGGAACCGATCGTGAACACCGCCACCGCGAAGCCGAACACCCGCTTGGTGCCGAAGCGGTCCGCGAGCCAGCCGCTCAGCGGGATCAGCACGCCGATGGCGATCGTGTAGCTGGTGAGCACCGATTTCAGACTCAGCGATGGCACCTTGAGCGCCGCCGCCATCGTCGGTACCGCGGTGTTCACGATGGTCCCGTCGAGTTGCTGCATGAACAGCGCCACGGCCACCACCCACGGCAGGTAGCGCCGGGTTTTCTCAAGGCCGGGATCTACCGTGTCGCCCATTGTCCGCGGCGAGGATAGCCGGGGAGGCTGCCACGACAACCGGGATTCCCGCATTGCGCGCCGCGCCGGGGTTTTCCAAGCTCCCGCGCATGTCCCAGCCGCGCATCATCGTCAAAGTCTTCCTCTACCAGATCACCCCGCAGATCTGGCGGCGCTTTTCGGTGCCCGCATCCTTCAATTTCCTCCAGCTCAACGACGCCATTCAGGACGCGATGGGCTGGGAAAACAAACACCCGCACGAGTTCCGCTACGGCTCCGGCAAGAATCTCAAGGACGTCATCGGTCCCGTCGGCCTCGCCGACCAAGTGCCGAAGGGCGGCGAGTTCACCGATGAGCTGAAAATCACGCTCGCCGACTTCATCGGCAAGAAGCGCCTGCCGATGCGACTGCTCTACCGCTACGACTTCGCCGAGGACTGGATCCACGAGGTTGTGCTGGAGAAAAAAGAGGACGCTGAGGAAGCCGGCCCGCTGATGATCGATGGCGCCCGCGCCTGCCCGCCGGAAGACTTCGGCGGCGCGTTCCAATACATGGAAGCGCTCCACGGCCAAATCGGCTGGTATCGCGGCGAATACGATCC
>CBKZPU010000010.1:0-53961 GCA_966696705.1 uncultured Verrucomicrobiaceae bacterium
ATGAAAATTTCATGACGAAATTCATTGGGGCCGCATGAGTGTGCGGCCCCTTTTCTTTGCCCGGATGGCCTCTCCGGCCGCTTGATCGCAGGCGCGGTGGTGACACCAAGGAAGGCACCGAAGAGGTCCGATTTACCCCTGCTTCCGCGTTCTCGCGAACGCGCCCACCTTCCTCAAGTCGGCGACGTGCTAGCGGGTGTCCCAAATCTTAGGGACATGACAGATCGGTCATTTTCGGTCAGAGTCTGCTCATCCGAAGGGGCTCCGGCCTTTAGGGAATGAAAATTTCATGACGAAATTCATTGGGGCCGCATGAGTGTGCGGCCCCTTTTCGTGTACCGGTCGGGCGTCGTCTCGATGACCGGATCCGGTGATGAAAGGCGGCTGGGGATGCGGTAACGGGGTGGCATGAAGCGCCTGCTGTTCCTGCTCCTGTCCGTTCCACTCCTTGCGCTGGCGGCTCCCGATCCTGATCCGGCCCGCTTTGCCAACGAGATCGCCGCATTCGATGCGGCGGACGCGAAGGCGGCCCCGGAGAAAGGCGGCATCGTCTTCACCGGCAGCTCGAGCATCCGGCTGCTGGACCTGAACAAGGTGTTCCCAAGCCTGAAGGCGCTGAACCGCGGTTTCGGCGGCAGCCACACCTCGGACGTGAACCACTACCTCGACCGCTGCCTGCTGCGCTACGAGCCGTCGCTGGTTATCTTCTACTGCGGGGGGAACGACCTCTGGGACAAGAAGTCGCCGGAGCAGGTGGAGGAGGACTTTGCCGAATTCCAGCGCCGCCTGTTCGAAAAGGTGCCGCAGGCCAAGCTGATCGTGATGGCCGTGCGGCCGAGCCCGGCGCGCGAGTCGATTCGCGACAAGGAGGCGGACCTCAACGCGCGCTTCAAGAAGGCAGCGGAAGCCGACAAGCGGATCACTTACGTCGCCGGCTCCTGTGACCGCTTCTTGGACAAGGACGGCAAGGCCATCCCCGAGCTTTTCGTCGCCGACGGCCTGCACATGAGCGACGCCGGCTATGCGATCTGGAAGGAGCTGCTGACGCCGCTACTGCCAAAGCACTGATGGCGTAACTGGGGCGTCTCGCCCCCTTTTTGGAACGCGAGGCGGGACGCCTCGCCAACGGACTGGAGCGGGACGCTCCAGCTACGATGAGGGCGAACAAGATCAGTCGTCGTCGTTGCTGCCGCCCTTCACGCGGACCTTGCCGCGCAGCTTGGCCTCGATGAAGGCGTCGATGTCGCCGTCCATCACGTGCTGGATGTTGCCGGTCTCCTCGCCGGTGCGCAGGTCGAGCACCTTCTGGTAGGGCTGGAAGACGTAAGAGCGGATCTGGTTGCCCCAGGCGATGTCGCCTTTTTCCCCGTAGGCGCGCTCGGCTTCGGCCTTGCGCTTGTCCTCTTCGAGCTGGAACAGCTTTGCCTTGAGGATCTCGTAGGCGAGTTCCTTGTTGGCACCCTGTGAGCGGGCATTGGTGGAGCGGATCAGGATGCCGGTGGGCAAGTGACGCAAGAGCACGCCCGTTTCCACCTTGTTGACGTTCTGGCCGCCCTTGCCGCCGGAACGCATCGTGGTGATCTCGATGTCCTTCTCGTTGATGTCGATCTTGATCTCGTCGTTGATCTCCGGAGTCGCGTCCACCGAAGCGAAAGAGGTGTGGCGCTTGCCGGCCGAGTCGAAGGGGGAAATGCGGACCAAGCGGTGGACGCCGCGCTCATTCTTGAGGTAGCCGTAGGCGTAGTCGCCGGTGATCTTCACCGAGGCACCGCGCAGGCCGGCCTCGTCGCCGTCTTCCCAATAGATCGTCTCGCAGGTGAAGCCCTTGCGCTCCGCCCAGCGGGTGTACATGCGGAACAGCATCTGCGCCCAGTCGCAGGCCTCGGTGCCGCCGGCGCCGGCTTGGATGACCAAGTAGCACGACGACGAATCATTCGGCCGGTCGAGCAGGGTCAGCAGCTCGAAGGACGCGATGTCCTTGTCGAGTTCCGCCGCGCCATTGACGGCTTCCACCGCTGCGTCGTGGTCGTCGAATTCCTTCGCCAGCTCAATGCCGGCGAGCAGGTCGTCGTAACGGCTGTTCAGCTTTTCGAAGGCCCCCATCTTCTTCTTCAGCCCGGCGATCCGCGTGTTGGTGGCGCGGGCCTTTTCCTGATTGTTCCAAAAATCGGGGTCACCCATCGCAGCCTCGAGCGAGGCGATTTCGCGCTGCAAGGTGGGGACGTCAAAGATACCTCCCGAGCTGGGTCAGACGGCTCTTCAGAGCGTCCGTATCCAGCGCCAGGAGGTCGGCGGTTTGGTGTTCGGCCATAAGCGGGCGGCACGGTGCGGGCGCTGGCGGGGCGAGTCAAGGAGGAGCATGGGGAGGAAGGTCGGGGGAGTTGTTGGACCGCCAAGACGCCAAGGACGCCAAGTTTTGGAATTTAGGGTGGGTGGGAACGAACCACGGAGACGGAGAGGTCGCGGAGGAAGCGCGGAGGAGTCGTGTCTCCGGGACTTTTACCGAGGGTTTACGGACAGGCGGCCGGTCGCAGGCTATTCCGGGGACGATGAAACTCACTCTCACCCTCGCGTCCGTATTCGTCGCCTCGCTCCATGCCGCCGAGGAGCTTCCGGTGGTGCCGCGGGTCGATTCGGTCGGCCTGTTTAAGAATGGCGTGGCCGTGGTGCGAGCGTCGTTCGAGGCGAAGCAGGCCGGCAGCTATCGTTGGGATGAGCTGCCGCGCAGCATTCACGGCAGCTTTTGGATCGAAAGCGACGGCGTGGTGAGCGTCCGCGCGACCACCCGGATGGTCGATGAGCCGGCCGCCGCGCCCACTGGCATCCTGCAGCGCGACCTCGCGGGGCAAGCGGTCACCGTCCGCCTGAAGAAAGGCAGCGAGGGCGGCGAAGCCCCGGTCGTGTCGGGCAAGGTGTGGGCGCTTCCCGAACAGCCGGCGAGGAAGTCGTGGGACAGCGGCTTCTTCAATTCGCCGAATCCATGGCTGGCGGCGACGCAGTCGCGCACTGAGACGCCGGCCACCACGGGGAATTTCCTGGTGCTCGAAAGCGAGCGCGGCCGGCAATTCCTGGAGCTCTATTCGATCGCCTCGGTCTCCGTCGATGGACCGGCGGTCCTCGCCTCACGCAAGGTCGAGAAGCCCGTAATGGTCTTCGAGGTGACCGAACCGCCGCGCGACGGCGGCCGGGTGCGCATCTCCTACCTCGCCCGCGGCCTTGCCTGGGCACCCTCTTACCGCATGGAGCTGGGAGACGGTGGCAAACTGGCGATCCGCCGTAGCGCGATGGTACGCAACGAATTGATCGCGCTCCAGGATACCGAGGTGCAGCTCATCTCCGGCTTCCCGAATATCGAGTTCGGACACGTCGATTCCGCGCTGTGGGGTGGCGCCACGCTTACGGCCTTTTTCCAACAGCTCGGTCAGCAGCCGGGCAGTCCGCGCGGTGCGGCATCGCAGCAGTTGGTGATGTACAACTCGATTGCTCCCGCCGCGGCAACGCTTCCGGATCTCCAAGAGGCGGGCGCGGGAGACGACCTCCATTACGAGGCCATCGGCAAGCGCAGCCTTGAACCCGGCGATTCGCTTTCGCTTGATCTCTCCGCGACCGAGACCAAGTGCGAACGCGTGGTCGAATGGGTGGTGGAGGATCCCCGCGATGGCAACGGCCGCTACCGCTCATCGCATGAGGAGCCGAAGGAAAGCAACGACCCATGGGACGCGCTGAAGTTCACCAATCCCTTTGACTTTCCCCTCACTACTGCCCCGGTCGTGATCACCGAGGCCGGGCGCTTCCGCGGTCAGAGCCTCAGCCAGTGGGTGAACCCCGGCCAATCGACCTGCCTGCGGGTGACCAAGGCGCTCAGCCTGCAGACCCGCTCCGCGGAAACGGAGGAAGAAGGCCAGCGCGAGGTCGTGTGGGTGGGTGGCAATGACTTCCGGCGCACCAAGGTCAAGGGCACGCTGGAGCTGCACAACTTCCGCAACAAGGAACTGACCCTCGACATCCGCGCGGGCTTCTCCGGCGAGATGCTTGATGCCGAGGGCCAGCCGGTCACCCGGCTGCGGACCGACGGCGTCACCAGCGTCAACCCGCGCCGCGAGCTGGTGTGGACCGTGAAGCTGGCTCCGGGCGAGGAAAAGACCGTGAACTACCGCTACTCGGTGCTCGTCGATCAGTAGCCGCGGAAAAATCCACTTGCGCATCTGAAAATACCCCCTAGGGGTATCCGCATGGAGCGCGACTGCTGCCAAACGAAGCCCCTGCTCGGGCGGGTGAACCGCATTGCCGGGCAGGTACAGGGGATCGGCCGGATGATCGAGGAGAACCGCGATTGCCCGGAAATCCTGCACACGATTTCCGCCGTCCACGCGGCACTGCGGGCCTTGGAGGCCAAGCTGCTGGAGGATCACGTAACGCATTGCGTGACCGAAGCCGCTTCGGACCCCAAGCAACTCGACCGCCGCTTGGAAGAACTCGTCGCCCTCTACAAACGCCGCCTCGCCTGATCATGAGCTCTTGTCATCATCAACCTGAAGTCACGCCGAAGCCCTCGTGCTGTGCGCCGGTGAAGGAAACCAAGCCGTCCTGCTGTGGCGGCGGTGGCGAGAGCTCGGCGTCGCCGTGCTGCGCTCCCAGCCGCAAGATCGATTGGATACTGTGGGGCTCGCTGGTGCTCGTCGCCGCGGGAATTGCCGGGCATTTCATCGGTGCCGGACCGGCGTGGTGGCACACGTTCGCCCACGGCACCGCGGAGTTCATGTCGAAGGCTTGGTGGGGACTGCTGGCGGGAATGATCGCCGTCGGTGTGATCGGCCGATTCCCGCAGGAGCTGGTGACAGGGCTGTTAGGGAAGGGCGGGAGTTTCACCGGGATCCTTCGCGCCGTGTTTGCGGGGACGCTGCTCGACCTTTGCAACCATGGCATCCTGATGGTCGGCGCGCAGCTTTACCGGAAAGGCGCGTCGCTCGGCCAAACGCTGGCGTTCCTTGTTGCCAGCCCGTGGAATTCGCTGTCGCTGACCTTGCTGCTCGCCGCGTTGATCGGCTGGAAGTGGATGCTGGTCTTCATCGCGCTCTCGATGGTCATCGGCATTCTCGCTGGCTGGGTCGCCGACCTGCTGGTGAAACGCGGCGCCTTGCCCGCGAACCCGAACCACCGCGAACTTCCCGCTGACTTCCGTTTCGGACCGGCCTTCCGCGAGGCGCTGTCGCGGGTGAAGCCGAACGCCGCGAACCTCAAGGCGATCGCGATCGACGGCCTGAAGGAATCGCGGATGATCCTGCGCTGGATCTTCTTCGGCGTGGTGCTGGCCGCGGCGATCCGGGCCTTCGTGCCCGCTGAGATCTTCTCGCAATACTTCGGTCCTTCGCTGCTTGGTCTCGCGCTGACCTTGATCGCCACCACCATCATCGAGGTGTGCTCGGAAGGTTCCAGCCCCGTCGCGGCGGACCTGCTCACCCGCGCCGCGGCGCCGGGAAATGCCTTCACCTTCCTGATGGCCGGAGCTGCCACCGACTACACCGAGATCATGGTGCTGCGCGAAACGACGAAGTCGTGGAAGGCCACGCTCGCACTTCCCTTGCTTACCGTGCCGCAGGTGTTGCTGGTGGCTTGGCTGCTGAATCAGGGAGGGCTTTGGTAAGCGACCTGTGCCACTCGAACGCTTTATTGAGATGGGCAGCGGTTTTCTCTTCAACCACAAGGTCGCCCTGCTCGTCCTTGAGCGTGACGGTGATGCGATGATAGGCCGAACCGCCAAGCAGGTCCTGCATCCCACGGCCGTGCTTGAGCAATTCGGCGGGCGTCGAGTCGGCCACCCACTTAAATTCAGGCGGGGAAGCGGCCAGTTGGCGAACCAAAGCGCGCCAATTCTCAAAGGAGTCGCGCAGCGCTTTCTCTCCTTCGGCTTCGCCGGTCAGGGAGAAAGCTTGGCGGCGGGACTTTCTTTGGAAGCGGGACTTGTCGACTTCCACGGTGATCTGGTCTTGCTTCCGGACGAATCGAACCGGCTCCGCTTCGACAGGATCGCAGCCGGGGAAGGAGAAGATAGTTATGGAAGCGGTCAGGTCCTTGGCCGCCAGCAGGCGTTCCAGCACCTTCACGTCCGGAGGCTTATAGGCTTCGAGATCCTTTTTCGCCTGATCAATGATCTTCTGAAGAGCCGCGGAGGCTTCCTTTTCCGAAAGCTTGCCGCTTTCCACCAGCCGGGCAATGTCGATGCAAAATTCGTCCGTGGAATCCGCCACGCCGGAAATGACGGTCAACCCGAGCGCAAAGAGTGGAAGCAGGGCTCTCATTCAAAAAACAACCTTAACAAAAAGGGTCGGCTGGCACAAGGTCGTCAGCGTATGCCGTTGGCTTGGATCTTGAACCCATGAAGGAATAGTCCTTACTAGAAAGTCTCTCACGTTAGTCCGCTCCATGAACCTGCTCCGCAGCATCCTCGCCGTCTTGTTCGCGATCGTCATCGCGAATCCGGCTTGCTGCTGTTCGATGGGGAAGGCCGATGAACCAGCGAAGGTCAGCCACTGCTGTGGCGGCACGAAGGAGAAGGAGGATAACCATTCGCCCAAGGAGCCCTGTGCCTGTGCAGTGAAGGCTCCGAAGCAAGTGGAGGATCCTCCAGTCGTTCCGGGCGTCACGGTGGTCGAGCTGCCGCCGGTGCTGCCATCGGCGATCGCGGTCGTGCTGCCGCCGGTGCCGGTCCGCGAGTTGCCCCGACCGGACTTTTTCCACGATACCGGCCCGCCGCGGCTACGGCTCGTGATGTTCCAGAGGTTCTTGATTTGAAGCGATGCCGCATGGCCCCGCGCCGTGCCACGTGTGCTTGCCTTGCACCCTCGTGCCCGCACCCGAATCGCTTCACTTCATGAAAATCATCTTCCTTTTCCTGCTTTCTCTAACAGCCGCCCACGCGCGCGTGGTCGAATACGATCTCCACATCTCCGAACGGAACTGGGCGCCGCCCGGCCACCGCGAGGCGCGGGCGATCACGATCAATGGCGGCATACCCGGTCCCACGATCCGCTTCCGCGTGGGCGATACCGCGCGGATCCGCGTTCACAACCAGCTCAAGAACGAGACCACGTCGATCCACTGGCACGGCGTGCTGGTGCCAAATGCCGAGGACGGTGTGCCCGACGTGACCACGCCGCCGATCCAGCCGGGCACCACGCACACCTTCGAGTTCCCGATCAAGCACGCCGGCACCTACTGGTATCACAGCCATACCGGACTCCAGGAGCAGATGGGCGTGTATGGCTCCCTCGTCTTCGAACCGAAGGGCGGCGAGCCGGTGAAGGCAGACCACGATCATGTGGTCGTCCTTTCCGATTGGACGCGCGAGCATGCGGACGAGGTCATTCGGACGCTGGCCCGCGGCAGCGACTGGTATGCCTTCAAGAAGGGCACCACCCAGAGTTTGACGGGTGCCGCGAAGGCCGGGGCCTTGAAGGATTTCTTCGAGCGCGAGAAGGACCGCATGCCCGCCATGGACATCTCCGACGTGGCCTACGATGCCTTCCTCGCCAACGGCCGCGAGTCGATCGATCTGCCCGGGAAGCCGGGCGAGACGCTGCGCATCCGCTTCATCAATGCTGCGGCCGCGACATACTTCTACCTGCAGTCGGCGAATGGTCCGCTGAAGATCGTGGCCGCCGACGGTCCCGCCGTGCAGCCGATCCGCGTGAAGCGGCTGCTCACCGGCATGGCGGAGACCTACGACGTCCTCGTCACGGTCCCGGCTTCCGGAAAGTGGGAAATCCGCGCCACCGCACAGGACGGCTCCGGTCATGCCTCGGTGTGGATCGGCAAAGGCGAGCCGCATCCCGCGCCGGACATTCCAAAGCCGGACAACTACCGCATGGACTCGCACCTCATGGCGGCGATGGATGACATGGATGCCAAGCCGATGAGTGAGGCCGAAGCGCTGGCTCATGAACCCGAGCGCCCGCTTTCGCCCTATACCCGCCTGCGTTCCCTCCACTCGACCGAACTACCCGCCAAGCTCCCGCGCCGCACGCTCACGCTGAGGGCCACCGGCGACATGGAGCGCTACGTGTGGTCCTTCAATGGCAAGACCTTCGCCGAGGACGGCATCATTCCGATCAAGCGCGGCGAAGTCCTGCGGCTCGAGCTCATCAACGACACGATGATGCATCACCCGCTGCACCTGCACGGCCACTTCTTCCGCGTGCTGATGGGGCAGGGGAAATACTCGCCGCTCAAGCACACCATCGACCTGCCGCCGATGGCGCGCCGCACGATCGAGTTCGAGGCGAGCGAGTCCGGCGACTGGCTCTTCCACTGCCACCTGCTCTACCACATGCACGCCGGCATGACGCGGATCTTCTCCTATCAGGACCCGTCGTGGCAGCCGCCCGGCAAGCTCAAGCCTGGCACCAATATCGTCTGCAACGACATCTGCTGCCTGCCCGGAAATCCCGACGCGAAAACCGGCACCGTCGATGCGCGCCAGCTCGGCCACGTTCCGCACGGCGGCGGACACGATCACGATCCGCTCTACCTTTACCTCGATGGCAGCTTGCAAAGCCATCTCAGTGATGGCCGGCTCACGCTGCGCAATACGCGGAACGATTTCTACGCCGACTGGTTCATTGGCTACGGCGACGACGATGACGAATACGAGGTGGATGTCGCGTGGAGCCGCTACTTCAATCCGAACTTCTCCACGGTTCTCGGCGGCCGTTTCACCGATCACGAGGATGAGGAGAATCGCGCCTTCGCCGGCGTGAACTATCGCTTGCCCTACCTCATCGACAGCTTCGCGCAACTCGACAGCGAAGGCGACCTGCGCCTCGGACTTGGGAAGGCAATCCAGGTGACCGACCGGCTCAAGATCTTCACGGAAGTTGAATACGACACCGGCAACGAGTGGGAGTGGGCCGCCGGCGCCGACTGGCTGCTCAACAAACAATTCTCGCTGACCACCCAATACCACTCCGACCACGGGTTCGGCGGCGGCATCCGCTTCCGTTTCTAACAGCAAATACGACAACACACGATCCGATCATGAAAACGACAATGACCCTGATGGCTTCCCTTCTGCTGGCCGCTTGTGCCGGCACGGGCACCACGGCTTCCAAGGTGAAGCCCTACACCAGCGACATGTGCGCTCTCACCGACAACAAACTCGGCTCGATGGGCACGCCGGTGACGAAAGTCTATGGCGACCAAGAGGTGAAATTCTGCTGCAAGCCCTGCGTTGCGAAGTTCGAAAAGAACCTCGACGCCAACCTCGCGAAACTCCGATGAAACCCACCCTCTTGCTCTCCGTGCTGGCATTCGGCCTGGCGTCCTGCGCCACCCCGACGCCGGCAGCCACCGCGGAGACTGCCGCTTCCGCCAAGGTCGCGAAGAAGACCGCCGCGAAGCCCAAGCCCTATCCGCTCGAAACCTGCCTCGTCTCCGGCGACGACCTCGACGACATGGACGACCGCGTGTCCCTCGTTTACGAGGGTCAGACCTTCGAGTTCTGCTGCAAGCCGTGTGTGAAGAAGTTCTACAAGAACCCGGCGAAGTACGTGAAGGCGCTGGAGAAGGCGAAGGCGAAGGGCTGAGCCGATTCCCGCGCTTGCGAAGTGGCGGGAATGGGCGAGGTTTACCACCGAACCCATTCCCTAAAGCCATGGGCGACAAGAATCCAAAAGCGAAACGGAAGCTTCAGGAGCAGCATGAGCAGCTCAAGAAGCAGAAGGCCGAAGAGCTCCAGCGTCATCAACAGCGGCTTCATGAGCTTCATGAAATGAAGCATCCGCATGAAGATCCGAAGGGCTGAACGACGTCAGGGCCACAGCAACAGGATCGCCACGCCACCCGCCAGAGCGGCGGCAAATCCGGCCAGTACCGGCCGGCGGAAGCCCTGCGCGCCGAGCGACAGGGCCAAGCCGGCCTTGAAGACCAGATTCGCCAGTCCGCCGAGCAGGATGACCCGCCAGCCGGTGCTCGCATCGACATGGCCGGAATTCACCAGCCGCGAGGTGGAGAGCGTGATCGCGTCCATGTCGGTCAGCCCGGAAATCGCCGCCACGATGTAGAGGCCGGCCGTGCCGAAGTGCTCCTTGGCGAGGGCCACGCCATAAAGCACGGCGATGTAGAGCAGCCCGAACATCACGGCCCCTTTCAATTCGGAAGGAGCGCTCTCTTCGCCGGGCGGAGTTCCGGCCTTGGCGGCGAGACGATGGGTGACCGCGGCCACGATGGCCGTCCACACCATCATCGCCAGCAAGGGCGGCAGCAGGGCGCGGAATTGCGACGGCGCGGCGGCCACCACCTCGACGATCACGCGGATGAAGACGACCGCCGAGGCGGTCATGACGATGGCCGCCAGCATTGTCCCGCCGGTGCCCGCGGCGCGACTGCGGCGGGCCACGCTGGCGGTGGTGGCGGTGCTGGAAATCAGGCCGCCGAGGATGCCGGCAAGCGCCGCGCCTTTCGCACTGCCCAAGAACTTCCCGATCAAATATGCCGTCAGGCTGATGCCGATGATCAGCACGACCATCAACCAGATCTTGAAGGGATTGAGCACACCGAGGTAGCCCAGCTCGCGGTTTGGCAGCAGCGGGAGGATGACCAGGCCGGCGAGCACCAGGCGGGCGATCTCGCGCAAATCATCGGCCCCGATTTTCCGCACCATGCCGTGCAGCGGCGCCTTGCTCTGGAGCAGCACCATCACCGTGCCGGCGCATACCACCGCCTCGACGACGAAGCCGGTCATGGTGGCGGCACCGATCACGAACACGACCAGCACCGCGATTTCCGTGGTGAGTCCGGCATCGGGCTTGGAGCTGCGCATTGCGGCGAGATTGCCGACGATGACGATGGCCACGCAGGCCAGAAGCGCGGCGGCGAGCACCCAGCCATTGCCAAAGGCGAGCGCCAACAGTCCGCTCAGGGCACCGAACAAACTGACGAGCGCGAAAGTGCGGATGCCGGCGATGCGGTCGCGCGTCCACTCCCGCTGCAGGCCGACCAGCAAACCCAGCCCGAGCGCCGTGCCGAGCGCCTTGAGTAGCTCCGGGGTGCTGGGAATCGACGCGGGATCGGTCATGGCCAACCATCATGTTAGGACCACCGCTGCCGCCGCGCAAGGAGCCGGTCCGAGGGGATTGCCCCGAATTCAGCCACGAAAAAAGCCACTCTCCGGAGAGAGTGGCTTGGAAAGTGGCAACCCGTAGGGGAATCGAACCCCTGTTGCTGGAATGAAAATCCAGAGTCCTAACCGCTAGACGAACGGGTCTTGTTGGTGGTGCCGCGTGCGGCGGGCGGAAAACTAGTCGGCGGGATTTCGGTGGCAAGACAATTTTGAGCGGAAAAATCGGGGCTGCGGGAAAATCCGGGCTCACCGCCCCGGCGCGGTGGTTGCGACAAGCCACCATCACGGGCTCTGTCGCCCTCCCGGGCCAGCCTTGCGAGCCGAGGCCCTTGCCAAGCGAGGGCTCCGGCACGACCAGTAAAAGTGGCATGAATGGGTCGGTCCCCCCATGCGTCTCATCCTATGCCAATGGGCGGAAACGCCTGAACCCACCCCTCGAACCATGAAAACGTCGCCTCGTTGGGTCGTTTTAATCGCGATCCTATCCCTCCTCGGCTCTGGCGTCGCCCCGGCCCAACGCGTGAGCGGGCGCGGAGCCAGCCAAGCACCGTCGGCCCGATCCGCCCCCTCCGCTCGCTCGGTACCGGCATACCGGTCCGCGCCGTCCGTTCGATCCGCGCCGGCTTATCGATCATTGCCATCGGTCCGATCCGCGCCGACTTACCGCTCGGCGCCATCGGTCCGCCCGGCACCCCGTCAAGTGGCTCCGCGTCAAATGGCGCCCCGCCAAGCCGCCCCGCAGCGCTCGGTGTCTCCACCACGACAGATGGTCAGACCGACCCCGCAGCCGCAGCGCCAGTTCACGCCGCGAGCGGCCCCTTCGCGGACGCAGCCGAACGCGACGCCGGCCTCGCGGCCGACCTTCAAGCCGGCGACTCGACCGGGCTCCACCGCCACGCCGTCCGCGCCCCGCGCGTTGCCGCGGCAACAGCCTGCCATCCGGCCGATGCCGCAGGTGGCGAAGAAGGTCGCGCCCCTCGACTCGACGCGGTTCAACCGCCAGCCCACCAGACCGGGGGCCACATCACGGCCGCTCCAGACTGCCCAGCCATCCATCGCGCGACGGCCGGTGGGTTTCGTCCGCCCCGATGGCAAGCCCGGGCGGCTCACGCTGAGCCGTCCCGCCGACCGGACGGGAGGGGTGCTGGCCAAGGCCGCCCGGCTTGATCCGGCGGCGCGGCAGAAATGGGGGAACTGGGGCAAGTGGTCCGGCACGGCGCGGTCCGGCACGCTCGACGCCGCCTTCATCAGCCCGAACTTCCGGCGCTCGGTGAACTGGAGCTATCACCCGAATTGCTGGGGTTCGAATCCATGGTGGACCGCCAGCGCCTGCCATCGCAACTGGTATCACGGGCACTGGCACTACGGGTGGAATCCCCATTGGTACCGTCGCTGTTACAGCAGTTGGTATCCCTACTGGTATCCGGGCTATTACGTCCGCTCTTACCCGATTTCCTGGGGTCTCGCGTGCTGGGGCCTTGGCAGCTTGGTCTATGACACCGGCTACTACACTTATAGTAATCCCTATGTGCCGGAGCCCTATAGCTACGAGAGCACGGTGATCAACTACACGGAACCGATGGCGGTTACCGCCCGCGAGTACACGTCGGGCGATGAAATCGCGTCCAACCTCGCCGCCAGCCGGTCGGCAGACGCGCTGGAACGGTCGCGCTCCGCCTTCCGTGACGAGGATTACCTGACGGCGCTGACCGCCGTCGATGAGGCGATCTCCTATCAGCCTGGCGATGCCGCGCTGCACGAATATCGCGCGCTGGTGCTTTTCGCCCTTGGGAAATACCGCGATGCGGCGGGCGTGCTTCATCCGCTGCTCGCCTCCGGTCCCGGCTGGGATCGTGCGACCATGATCGGGCTCTATGACAGCGAGGACGGCTACCTCGCCCAGCTTGGCAAGCTGGAACAGTATGTGGCCGCCACGCCGGACCAACCGGCACCGCGATTCCTGCTCGGCTATCACTATCTGGTCGGCGGCGAGCTGGATCGCGCCGCGGCGGAGTTCGACGAAGTCGCGCGCTTGCGGCCGGAGGACAGCATCAGCCGGCAGCTCCGCGATCTCGCGAGGTCCTCGGTGAAATCCGAGACCGAAGGATCCATCCCGCCACCACCCGCCGCTGGTGACGATCTGGCGGTCGAAGTGCCTTCAGTGAAGCAACTGGTCGGCACGTGGCGCAGCGACCGCGCCGAACACGGCACCGTCACCCTGAGCCTGCGGGAGGACGCCGGCTTCACCTGGAGCTTCAAGAAGGACGAAGCCTCGCCGACCGAATTGACCGGCACCTGGGAGATCAATGACCGCGGCTTGCTGGTTCTCAGCTCGGAAAACGCCCAGATGGTTGGCTCCGTGAAGTTCAGCCCGGAGGAGAAGATGACCTTCATCCTCGCCGGTGGTCCGGAGGGTGATCCGGGCTTGGCCTTTGACCGCGTGCCGTGAGGCGACAAGAACCCCGTCCCGCGGGGAGGCGGGACGGGGCGGTGGCGACCTCTGTTCTGGGGGAGAAAACCCTTGGCTCACTTCTTGTAGGTGCCCTTCAGGAAGGGCTCGCCAACGACGCCCTTGTATTCCTTGAGGATCTTGAATTGCCCGTCGGCACGCGTTTCGCCGATATAGACGTTCTTGGTGAGGTGGCGGTTCTTCTGGGTGGTGACCGTGCCTCCGGGGCCATCGAAGGAGATGCCGGCTTCAAGCGCGGCATTCACCTTGTCCACGTCGAAGGAGCCGGCCTTTTCCACCGCGGCCTTCCAGAGATAGACGCCATCGTAGCTGAGCACCATCGGCGAGCAGGTGACGCGGCCTTCCTTCACGATGCCGGGCGTGTCGGTCTTCTTCAGCCAGGCTTGGAAGCCATCGGTGAACTTCTTGTTCGCGGGCGACTTGATGGACTGGAAGTAAGTCCAGCAGCCAAGCTGGCCGACGAGTTGTTTGGCGGGCAGGCCGCGGAACTCGTCTTCCGAGATGGAGAAGCTGACGACCGGGCAAGTCTCGGCGGTGAGGCCTGCGGCGGCGTACTCCTTGAAGAAGGGCACATTGGTGTCGCCGTTGAGGGTGTTGATCACGCAGGCACTGCCACCGGCGGCGAACTGTTTGATCTCGGCGACGATCTGCTGGTAGTCGGTGTGGCCGAAGGGTGTGTACTTGCCGGCCGAGACGATCTGGTCGCCTTCCTTGCGGAAGCCACCGCCGATGTTTTCCAGCGGCACGCCCTTGCTGAGGAGATACTCGAGCAGGATCAGGTTGGTGGTCTGCGGATAGACGTAGTCGGAGCCGATCAAGTAGAACTTCTTCTTTCCTTCCGCGAGCATGTAGTCCACGGCCGGCGTCGCCTGCTGGTTCACGGCTTCGGCGGTGTAGAAGATGTTCGGCGACATTTCCTCGCCCTCGTACTGCACGGGGTAGAAGAGCAGGCCCTTCTTCTCCTCGAAGACCGGGAGCACGGACTTGCGGCTGACCGAGGTCCAGCAGCCGAAGGTGACGGCGACCTTGTCTTGTTCGAGGAGTTGCTTGGCCTTCTCGGCGAAGAGCGGCCAGTTCGAGGCTCCATCGACAACGACGGGCTCGATCTTTTTGCCCATCACGCCACCGCTGGCGTTGATTTCGTCGAAGGCGAAGAGCAGCACGTCGCGCAGCGAGGTTTCGCTGATCGCCATGGTGCCGCTGAGGGAGTGGAGGACGCCGACCTTGACGGTGTCTTGGGCGGTGGAGGGGGAAGCCGCGAAGGCGGCGGACAGCGCTGCGCAAGCGAGCAGGCGTTGGAAAAGGGAGCGGGTCATGAGTGGGTCAGATGGTGTTCTTGGAGTGGAGCAAGCGGCGAAAAGGCCCGTTCCTGGACGGAACCGGGAACGGACCTTCCCGCTGCAACCGATTTGATACCAAGGAAGGGGGGATGGCTTAGAAAGCGCAGCCAATGCCGATGTTGGCGGTCAGGAAGTCGTTGTCCGGCCGGCCGGCGTCGGAGTTGGCGACGACATCGCTGTCGGTCACGTAGTAGGTGAGGCCGCCATGGATGTTCCACGAGCCGTAGTCTTCACCGAGGAAGTCGAGACCGTAGGTCGCGGTCACGCCGAGCGAGCCATAGCCGAAGCCGCTGTCGGTGCTGGCCGGGTGGAAGTCATCGTCGAGGAAGTAGGCGATGTTCAGCGGGAACGAGAAGGTCACCGGACCGGCTTCGATCGAGTGGGAAATGCCGGCGACGAGGACGGTGCCATTGTTGCCGCCGGAAGCACCGGGATCGACGCGGTTGTGAATGAGCAGCGAGGGGCTCAGGAAGCAGTTGTAGGCGAACTTGATATCGACGATCTGCTCGTTGCCGCTGCCATAGAACCAGTTCTGATAGAGACCGGTGATGCTGAGATCTCCGATCTTGTAGCCGAGGCCGGCCCAGACATCGATTTCCTGCAGCTTGCCGCCGATCGACGACGGGATCTTGCCATTGACGTCCCACCAAGTCCCGAGGATGGCGGTGAAGTTCGCCGGGAGCGCCCAGGTCAGTTCAAGCGTGGGGTTGAACGTGCCGCCTTCGAGGTCGTTGCCGTCGCCCCAGACGTCCAAGCCGTACGAGACGAAGTGCGAGTTGAGGTCGAGGTTCAGCGAGCCGGCGAATTTCGACTCGGAGGCCGGCGGAGTGGTCGTGGTGGTGGTCGTTTCCGCTTCGCCTGCGAACAGGCCGGCAGTGCCGAGGAGGGAGGCGGTCAGGACGCTGGTGAACACGGAGGACTTCACAGGATTCATCATGGTTGTTCGGTATGGTTCGAGCGGGGAAACTTCCCCGCTGAACCGCTTGAGCATTCGCGTGGCCGTCGTGCCGACCCGTGGTTGCAAATGACAGGAAACCGAGTCCTGCCTAACGGATTGGTCCATGCGATGCCCTCATGCATCGATGATCCGCGTCACGGAGAATCAGGAATTCGCCGGAAATGGTTTTTCTCAGGCGATCAGACGGCCAAGTCGTGGCATGGGCCGGCCGTCAGCCTCGTGGAGCAAGCGCCGCAACTCCCCGATCAAAGCGCGGGCTGCCAAGCTGTCGGCACAAAGGGCGCGCACGATGTGGACGTTCCCTAACAGAGGACCGTGGCCGAGGTAAGTGCGGTCGTCATTGAGCGCGTCCAACGCTTCGACCGGCCATGTTTCCGCTCCGATGCCGGCGACGTAGGCGGTCACATAGTGGGCGGCGGGAAACTTCTCGCGCAAGGCGGTCAGGCTATGGTCGCCCGGCTTCAGCTCGAAGCGCTCGCGTGCGACGAGCTTGCCCTGATCGATCAGGTCGAGTTCCCAACGCAGGCTTTCATAAGCGAAGACCTCGCCGCGGGCGACGCGGCCGGGTGCGATCCACTCGAAGAAGAGGAGGCCGGCATTTTCCGCGAGGTCGATCTCGGTTCGTTGGAAGTAGCGGGCTCCTGCCTGCGGAATGAAAGGCTCGGGGATCCACTCCAGGAACGCGCCGCTCTCCACGGTCAGCCGCTGCTGGCAACCCGCCGGGGCTTCGCCGCGGGCGCGATGGACGCGCGAAGCGCCCGGCGTGCTCAGCACCAGCCGGCTGCCTTTGCCGGCAGTGACATCGAGGTCGAGCCGGTCGCCATCGAAGAAGCCGGCTGTGGGATTAACCAAGTGAACGAGCAGCGAGCCCGACTCGACGTGAGCCTTGCTGAGATGGATCGGCGCGCGGAAGGACTGGCGTGAAAGAAACGGCGTGCCATCGCCACGCACATCGCTGCGGAGGTCGAGATGGCCGCGGATGCTGCGGCTGGTGATGCAGGCGTTAGACAAAGAGGTACTCATGCTTCAACCAGGCCAGCAGGTCGTCCTTGCCCTTCTCCGATTTGAGATCCGCGAAAAGAAAGGGCCGCGTCCCGCGCTGCTTCGCCGCGTCGTGCGCCATCACGTCGAGGTCCGCACCGACGTACGGCGCGAGCTCGGTCTTGTTGATCAGCAGTAGGTCACTGGTGCGGATGGCGGGGCCGCCCTTGCGCGGGATCTTGTCTCCTTCGGCCACGTCGATGACGTAGATGTAGGCGTCCACGAGTTCCGGCGAAAACGTGGCGGAGAGATTGTCGCCGCCGCTTTCGATGAGGATCAGCTTGAGGTCCGGGTGGGCGCGCTCGAGGTCCACCACCGCGGCCATGTTCATGCTGATGTCGTCGCGAATCGCGGTGTGCGGACAGCCGCCGGTTTCCACGCCGCGGACGCGGTCGGCAGGCAGCACGCCGGCACGCAGCAGGAACTCGGCATCCTCGCGGGTGTAGATGTCGTTGGTGATCACCGCGAGCGAGAGCTCGTCCTTCAGCCACTGTGAAAGGCGCAGCACGCACATCGTCTTGCCGGAGCCGACGGGGCCGCCCACGCCGAGACGGAAGGGGCGCTTGGAAGCAGAGTCAGGAAATGAAGAGTCGGGCATCGGCGCGGGCATGACGGAGCGAGGCGATTTCTAACAAGGGATTGAACCATCCGCCTGGCGGACGGGAGAGCGAGGTGTCGAGATCGTTGCCGAGCCGGTCGAGCGTGCGGCGGACGATCGCTTGGCAAGCGGTCTGGCCGATCCGCAGCAGCTTCATCGACGCGGTCGCGAAGCCGGAGATGGTCTGGAACGCGAAGGCCCGCGCGGCGAAAGCGACCGGCAGCGACGATAGCTCGATCGCGGTCACGACGAGGTGATGGCTGAACGGACAGGCCGCATGATGACCCTCCACCAGCGGCGATGGCGAAAGCTGCCGCAGCAATTCCAGCCGCCGCGAGCCGATGCGTCGCGAGGCATCGCGCGTCTCGGCGGGCAAGCGCCAGGCATCCAACTCGGCATCCAGTTCCGACAAACGAGCCGCATCGTCCTTCGTCGCCGCTTCGTGAGCTTGGGCGAAGTAGGGAAGCTCGAAGGTGAGCAGCGCCGGCACGACCTGCGTTTCGAGGAAGCGCTCCAGCCCTGCGGCGTCCGTCACCGCGCCCGACTCGACCAATTCCTCCAGCCCGAACGAATGCGCATACGCTCCCGAGGGATATTGGGAGTCGTTCGCCTGCATCAGCCACAGGAGAGAATCTCTTTCGTAGCGGAACGACTGCGTCGTTCCGGCTGCGGGCGGCGGGTCGAGGGCATCGTGCGCCCGAGATCCGGGTGAACTCTCCCCACGGAACGGCGCAGCCGTTCCGCTGCGTGAAGGATCAGACAGCATGGGCCATGGCCTTGAGGGGTTGGAACAGCACGATGGGTTCGGTGAAGACCCAGCCTTCCCGCTCTAACAATTGCGCCATCGCTTCGTCGTGCAGCACGCGGATGCGATCGTCGAAAATCTGCGCCGGCAGATGGAGATTGCCGGTCTTCCACGCCACCAACGCGGCATGGGCCGGGCCTTCGAACGGCACTTCATAGACGAGCTCGGGAAGCTGGCGGACGACGTAGTCCTTGTCCTCCTGCCGGTGGATCACACCACCATCGGCGAGCCGGCATTCCAGATCGAAGCCGAACTCGGTGCCATCCTCCGCCACGCCGCGCCACCGGCGTTTCAAGAACTGCCGGCGCTCCGCGGCCAGTACCACCTGCTCCTCCGGCGGGCGGGAGGAGGCAGGTTCAAGCATGCGGGTGACGAGCTGCATCATCGGCGGGATCGTCCATGAGCAGCCGTCATGCCGGAATCACGGCTGCTGCGACTCCACCAGCACCATCCAAGACACGCCGAAGCGATCGACGAGCATGCCGAAGGCGGGTGAGAAGAAGGTCTCCACCAGCGGGGCGCACACTTGGCCGCCGTCGCTGAGCACGGCGAAGATCCGCTCGGCCTCAGCCTTTTCCTTCACGGAAATGGACAGCGAGAAGCCATCGAATTTGGTCTTTCCCTCGCAATTGCCGTCGGACGCCATGATCAGGCTTTCGCCGAGCTTGAAGGACGTGTGCATGATCTTGTCCGGATCAGGCTTGGTTCCATCAGGGCCGCAGGAGGCTGGCTCGGGGCTATCCTTGAAGCGCATCGACATCAGCACCTGGGCGCCGAGCTTTTCTTGATAGAACGTGACGGCCTCCTCACAGCGGCCGTCGAAGAACAGGTAGGGTTGGACGATCATGGGACCGGGGGAGGGAAAAGATCAAGAGCAGCGGGAGCCGGCAAGTCCGGCGAATTGCTTGCGGCCGACCCACAGCAGGTAGAGGGCGAGGACGCAGATGATCGGAAGCATGAAGGGTTTCTCGAAAATGCCGGCCCCGTTCATGACGAAGACGTGGTAGGCGAGAATGTTGACGATGATGGGGCCGAGGACCAGCAGCCCGAAATTCCGGGTCTTCGGGATGGCGACGAGGATGGCGCCGAGGAGTTCGAACACCTTGACGAACTTCATGTAGCCGGTCGGCCCGAAGGCGGCCATGAAGTGCGCGGCCGGAGATCCTTCCGGCGGCGGCGGTTGGTCCGGCATCATGTTGAAGAAGAACATGAGCGAGGTCATGAGGAACAGGGCCCCGAGCAGGCCGCCGGCGATGCAAGGCAGGTATTTCATGGTGTGGATTTCAGGTGAGCTTCCAGGCGGTCGAAGTTTTCCTCGTTCGCCTTGAGAATGAAGTCCCGGAACTTTTCACCGTCCGCACCGGATTCAAATGACATCTTCCATGTCAGGCGGGTGCCGCCGGCTTCTTCGTCCCAAGTGATGGTCATGGTAAAGTCGTGCATCGGCTGGAAGTGGCGGAAGACGACGCGCTCCGGCTCGACCACCTCGAGGAACTCCTTGTCGTTCTCGTAAGTCGCGCCATCCGGGCCGTGCAGGGTCAGGTGGAAGCGTCCGCCGGGCCGCAGGTCGAACTCGTGGATCGTGTTGGTGAAGCCGTTCGGTCCCCACCAGGCGGCGAGCCGGGCGGGGTCGCGGAAGGCATCAAAAACCGCTTTCCGCGGAAACGGGATCAGGCGGGTTGATACAATGTCGGGAGTGGAGCGGGCGGGCACGGCCGGGGAATGCGGTTCAAGTCCCTGACGCTTCGCGACGTCGGAACAGGACAGATTCAGCAGAAAAACTTCCCGAAGGAAAACTCCAAGGCTGTTGGGATTTGCTGGCAGGCGGGCCGGTCGGAATGGGGGAAGCCAAAAATCAACATTTTGAAAAGGGTTTGGAGGATTCGATGGGAGTGACCTTTTCTAATTTCTGGTGCTCTCAAGCGAGTAGGGTGACAAAAACCCGGTCACGTGATGGTATCGGCCATTCACAAAAATCATCATCCCATGAAGTACGCTCAGCTATTCGCCCTGACCGCCGCCCTGGTGCAGCCCGCGGTGGCGGCGACCGCCCCGAAGAATGGCGAACACATCATCCTGCTTGGCAACGGTCTCGGTGAGCGCTTCCTCGACCACCCGTACTTCGAGGCCGATTTGCAGATGCGCTTCCCCGACAAGCAGCTCGTCGTGCGCAACCTGTGCCGCGTCGGTGACACCCCGGGCTTCCGTCCGCATCCCTCGCGCAAGTCGCAGTGGGCCTTTCCCGGTGCCGAGAAATTCCATCCGCAGCACCAGATCCACGCCGGCCAAGGCAACCACCCGACGCCGGACCAGTGGCTGACGACGGTGAAGGCGGACACGATCCTTGCCTTCTTCGGCTACAACGAGTCCTTCGACGGCCCGGCAGGCTTGGAGAACTTCAAGGGCGAGCTGGACGCCTTCATCACCCACACGCTTTCCCAGAAATACAACGGCAGCTCGGCCCCGCGACTGGTGCTGGTTTCGCCGATCGCCTTCGAAAACCTCTCCGCGAAGCACGACCTGCCGGACGGCAAGAAGGAGAACGAGAACCTCGCGCTTTACACCAAGGCCATGGCGGAAGTGGCCGCGGCACGGAAGGTCGAGTTCGTCGATCTCTTCGAATCGACCTCGAAGCTCTATCCGACGCGCGACCAGCCATTCACGCGGAACGGATTTTTGCCGAATGACGACGGCTACAAGCTGCTCGGTCCGGCCTTGGTGGATCAGGTTTTCGGCAAGGCGCCGCGCAAGGCCACGGGCAAGCCGGCCAAGATCGTCGAGGCGGTCCGCGACAAGGATTGGTTCTGGTTCAACGACTACCGGATGCTCAACGGTGTCCACGTCGATGGCCGCCGCTACAATCCCTTCGGCCCGCAGAACTATCCCTTCGAGACCGCGAAAATGCGGGCGATGACCGAGATCCGTGACCGCGCGCTCTGGGCGATTGCGAATGGCAAGAGCTTCGACCTCAAGGCCGGTGATCGCACGACGCCGGAGCTGCCGGAGGTGAAGACGAACTATCAGCCGAGCAACAAGAACGGCGATCCCGACTACAAGGAAGGCCGCGAGGCGGTGAAGGCGCTCAACGTCCCGGAAGGCTACAAGGTCGAACTCTTCGCATCCGAGAAGGAGTTCCCCAATCTCGCCAAGCCGATGCAGATGTCCTTCGACAACAAGGGCCGGCTGTGGGTGGCGACCATGCCCAGCTATCCGCACTATCGCCCGGGTGACGAGCGGCCGAACGACAAGATCCTCATCTACGAGGACACCAACAATGACGGCCGTGCCGACAAGGAAATCGTTTTCGCTGACAAGCTGCACTTGCCGATCGGCATCGAGTTCGCCCCCGAGGGCGTCTATGTCGCGCAGGAGCCGCACCTGATGCTGTTCAAGGACACCAACGGCGATGACAAGGCGGACTCGCACGAGGTGGTGCTCACCGGCTTCTGCACCCATGACACCCACCACGCGGTCAGCGCGTTCTGTGCGGATCCCTCCGGAGCCTTCCTGATGGGCGAGGGTGTGTTCCTCCACTCGAATGTCGAAACGCCCTACGGTCCGGTGCGTGGGGTGGATGGCGGGTTCTTCCGCTTCAGCCCGCAGCGCACGCAGCTCGAGCGCACGGCCCAGCTTCCGATCCCGAATCCCTGGGGCATCGCCTTCGATGACTGGGGCCAGGACTTCTTCATCCACACTTCCGGCCCGGGCATCGAGTGGATGCTGCCCGGCTCGCTCAAGACTCCCTATGGAGTCAAGAACCCGGGCTCACACAACCTCGCGCCGAAGGGCAATGAGGTGCGCCCGACCTCCGGCCTCGAGTTCGTCTCGTCCCGCCATTTCCCCGATGAAGTCCAAGGCGACATGCTGCTCTGCAACAACATCGGCTTCCTCGGCATCAAGCAGCACAAGATCGAGGACGAGGGAACGGGTTACAAGACGACCTTCCGCCAGGACCTGCTCAAGTCGTCCGACGGCAACTTCCGTCCCGCCGACCTCGAGTTCGCGCCCGATGGCTCGCTCTACGTCATCGATTGGCACAACGTGCTGATCGGCCACATGCAGCACAACGCGCGCGACCCGCATCGCGATCACGAGCACGGCCGCATTTACCGCATCACCTATCCGTCGCGCCCGCTGGTGAAGCCGGCCAAGATCGCCGGTGCGCCACTGGCCACGCTGTTCGAGAACCTCAAGCTCCCCGAGTATCGGACCCGCTACCGGACCCGCCGCGAACTCCGCGGACGTCCGGCCGACGAGGTGTTGCCGGCCCTCCAGCAGTGGGTGGCCAAGCTCGATCCAAAGGATCCACGCCACGAGCACCATCGTCTCGAAGCGCTGTGGACGACTTGGGCGCTCAACAAGGTGGATACGAAGTTGCTCGGCGAACTACTAGGTTCACCGGACTTCCATGTCCGTGCCGCGGCGGTCCGCGTGCTGCGCTACAATTTCCGCAGCGTGCCGGATCCCGGCGCGCTGCTGGCCAAGGCCGCGAGCGATCCCGAAGGCCGCGTCCGTCTGGAGTCGATCGTGGCCGCCACGTGGCTCGACAACGGCGCTGCCCGGAAGATCGCCGAATCCGCCGCGAAGCAGCCGCTCGACCGCTGGCTGGACAAGCCGGCGAAAATCGCCGCCGACCGTCTCGCCGGTCGCGCCGAGGAGAAGGTGGATGAGCATCCGGCACCCGTGGCACCCAAGCATCTCACCGCCGCCGACCAGCAGCGCTACCTTGCCGGCCATGCGATTTATCACCGCGAAGGGTTTTGCGGCACCTGCCATCAGGTCGATGGCAATGGCCTGCCGTCGGCCGGTTTCCCGCCGCTCTCGGGCAGCTTTTGGGTGACCGGTAGTGAGGAGCGGCTGATCAAGGTCACGCTACACGGCTTGATGGGGCCCTTGGAACTCAAGGGCGTGAAGTATCCCGGCCAGGTGCCGATGACGCCGTTCGGCGGGATGCTCAACGACCAGGAAGTCGCCGACGTCCTCACCTTTGTCCGCAACAGCTTCGGCAACCAAGCCGCGCCGGTCGCTCCCGACACCGTCGCCAAGGTCCGCAAGGCGGCGGGCACCCGGTCGTTCTACACGCCGGAAGAGCTGCTCAAGGAGCATCCACAGGAGTGAGGATCTTCACCGCGGAGGCAGGGAAGGAGGCGGGAGGTCGCCGGGAAAGGCACCAGCAGGACTTCACTGGACACCCGATGACCGAGTTCAACCAGTTGGCGCGCAAGGGTCTTCCCTACATCATTTTCACACTTAGATTGCCTGCCGTGAGGTTCAAGATGCTTCTCGGGGAAATCGCTCTCCCGGACTTTGCTCGAGCCGCGGCCTAAGGCAAAACCGGTGTTTCCCGACATTCAGCGGCAACCTTTTCGCCATGCCCCACTCGAAACCAGATCGCGTATAGGGCCGGGAGAAAGGCGAGTGTCAACACCGTGCCGACGGCGGTCCCTCCGATGAGCACATAAGCCATCGAGCCCCAGAAGACCGAATGTGTCAGCGGGATGAACGCCAACACCGCGGCCAAGGCTGTGAGGATGACGGGTCGCGAGCGCTGGACGGTGGCCTCAATGATCGCGTGATAGGGATCAAGGCCTTCCGCCTGATTGGAGTGTATCTGGCCGATTAAAATGAGGGTGTTCCTCATCAGGATGCCCGACAGGCCGATCAGTCCGAGAATGGCATTGAATCCAAAAGGCTGCTGGAAAACGAGCAGCACCGGAACCGCGCCGATCAGCCCGAGCGGGCCGGTCAGCATCACCATCCACAAGGCCGAGAAAGAGCGCACCTGAATGATGATGACCGCCATCATGAACAGAATCATAATCGGAAACAACGGACCCAGTGCTGAGTCGGCTTTCTTTGCTTCTTCGATCGAACCGGCCATCTCGATTCGATAGTTCTCCGGCAGTTCCTTTCGAAGTGGAGCAAGTTTGGCCCAGATTGCGGACGAGACATCCGGCGGTTGGGTTTCCTCAACATTGTCTCCCCGCACGGTGATCGTGGGAACGCGGTCGCGCCGTTTGACGAGCGGGGCCTCCGGTTGGATTTCGACCCGGCCGATCTGGCTCAGGGAAACTGGCATTCCATTCCGGGTCATGAGGGTGAAGTCCTCCAGTCTGGATGGATCCAATCTCTCGGGACCCGCGCTCCTCACCACGACAGTCACCGCCCGGATGTCTTCGCGAACCTGGGTGATGGCCAGACCGTTCAGGAGAAACTGCAATTGCTGCGCTGCCTCTCCGGGTGAAAGTCCGATGAGTTGCAGTCGCTCTTGATCCAGAACGAAGTGCAGCTTGGGAACGCGTTCACCCCAATCCACATTCACCGTGCGCATGTTCGGATCATTGCGCATGACTTCTTCGACACGGTGCGCGATTTCCCGGAGCTTCGCGGGATCGGGCCCCATCACCCGGAATGCGACCGGGAAGGGAGAATAAGGACCGAATACCAACTGCGTGGCGCGAATTCTCGCTTCCGGCGCAAGGCCATCGGCAGCCGCCTGCCGCAGGCGAACCTTGAGGTCATTCCGCGCCTCCGCGCTCGGCGTCAAAACCACGATCTTCGCGAAGGACGGATCGGGAAGTTCCGGGTTGTAGGAAAAGAAAAACCGTGGCGCGCCCGCTCCGATGTATGCGGTCACGATTTCGGCTTCCGGTTGCTCCGACAGCCAGCGTTCGATCTTCTTGGCCGCCGCGCTGGTCGTCTCGATGCTGGTGCCCAACGGAAGCTGGACCTCGACCAACAATTCGGGCCGGTCGGAGTTCGGGAAAAACTGCTTCTTCACCACGACCATCCCTCCGCCCGCGAGGAGGAAGGCTATCGTGACCATGCCGACCACGGCATGTTTTCTTCTGACGCACCAAGCGACGAGACGGCGGAACCTCTGGTATCCTTGCGTTGTGTAGATCCCTTCATGCCCGCCTTTCACGGCTTCGAACCCGGGCAGAAGTTTCACCCCCAGGTAAGGGGTGAAAACCACCGCCACAAACCACGAGGCGATCAAGGCGAATCCGACGATCCAAAAGATGTTTCCGGCATATTCTCCCGCCGTCGAGCGCGCGAAGCCCACTGGCAAAAACCCGATCACGGTCACCAGAGTGCCGGAAAGCATGGGTGCCGCGGTGTGGCTCCAGGCATAAGCTGCGGCCTGGATGCGATCCATGCCCTCCTCCATCTTCACCACCATGGACTCGATGGCGATGATGGCATCGTCCACCAGGAGTCCCAGCGAAATGATGAGCGCTCCCAAGGTGATCCGGTCGAAAACCCGATCCGTCACCATCATGATCACAAATACCACGCCCAATGTCAGGGGGATGGCCGCCACCACGATGATCCCAACCCTCCAACCGAGGCTCAGCAAGCTGACCAGCATCACGACCCCAACCGCCATCGCGAACTTGACCATGAATTCGTTCACCGCCGAGCTGATGTTGACGGCTTGATCGGTGATCTTCTTCAGGTTGATTCCCAGCGGCAGACTCGCGGAAATCCTGTCGCTCTCCGCTTGCAGGGCATCGCCGAGATCAAGTCCGTTCCAGCCCTCCTGCATCACGACGCTCAACACGAGGGCGGACTCCCCATTGTGCCGGACTACGAAGGTTGCCGGATCTTCGTAGCCTCTCGTGACCTCGGCGATGTCCGACAGCTTGAAGCTTTCGGTGCCGACCGCGATCGGGGTGTCGCGGATCTTGTCGATGTCGGAGTAAGCCCCGTCGAGCCGGACAAAGACCTGTGCGCCATCCGTATCGACGGACCCTGCCGGTGTCATCGCGTTCTGCCGGGATAGGGCGGAAAAGATCTCCGTTGGAGGCACTCCCAGCGTCGTGAGTTTCTGGAAGGAAAACTCGACGAAGATCCTCTCCTGCTGTTCTCCGACAATGTCCACTTTCTTCACGCCCGGCACGTGGAGAAACCTTTGCCGGAGGTCTTCCGCGATGCGGGTCAGTTTCCGGAGCGGAAGACCGGGGGCCTCCACCGAATAGAGTGCGAACGAAACGTCCGAATACTCGTCGTTGACGAAAGGCCCCATCGCGCCCTGCGGCAGTTCGCGCGCCTCATCGGCCAGCTTCTTCCGCGCTTGATAGAACTGCTCGGGAACTTCCTTCGGGGGTGTCTTGTCGCTGAGCTGCAAGGTCATCAACGCAAGCCCCGGCCGCGTGATGGTTTCCACGCGATCATACCAGCGCAATTCCTGAAGCCGTTTCTCCAGCGGCTCGGCCACCAGATCCTGCATTTCCTGGGCGGTTGCACCGGGCCACACCGAAGTCACCGTGAGCACCTTGACCGTGAAGGAGGGATCTTCCGCGCGCCCCAGATGAAAATAGGCATAGATGCCGGCGAATGCCGAAGCGAAGAGGAGGAACAGCGTGATCGTGCGTTCCCGGACCGCCAGAGCGGATAGATTAAAACGTTGCATCGGGCAGGGGCTTCTCGTTCTTCAGATTCACCACCTGTCCCTCGTGAAGAAGGTGCGGCCCAAGCGCCACCACGCTTTCACCGGCATCGATACCGCGGGACACGACGATTTCCTCGCGGCCGATCGAGGCGATCGTGACGATGCGGAAGCTCACTTCCGATTTTCCGTTCACGACCCAGACGCCCGTTCCGTCACCGCGGTTATGGACGGCACCGACGGGAACGACGACGGGCTGGCTGTCGGAGGTCCGGTTGCCCGGGAGCGCGACGGTAACGGTGGAGCCGAGCGGTGCGGAAGCGGCTTCCCCTTCGAGGACATAGCGTGCCTCAAATGTCCGGCTCGTGGGGTCCGCCGCTTCGGATCGCTGCCGCAACACGGCGCGATGTGTTTGTTCCTGTCCGTAAAGCCGGGCCGAAGCGGACGTCCCGAGGTCGGGCCGCACGCCTTCAGGAAGATGGATCAAAGCCTCGCGGGGACCGTCATGCGCCAACCGGATCACGGTCTGTCCGGCCGCCACGACCTGACCTGGTTCGGCAAGAGTGGCGACAATCACCCCGTCGGCATCGGCCACGAGAGCGGAATACCCGCTGGAGTTGCGGGTGACATTGGCCTGAGCTTCCGCGGCTTCCAGTTGGGCTTTGGCGCTGTCCAGCGTCGTCTTGGAATGCTCGTGCTCCTGCAGCGATACCGCACCTGTTTTGACCAGTCCTGCAAAGCGCGCTTCGTCCGCCTTGGCTTTGAAGTATCCGGCTCTGGCCGCCTCGACGTTTGCCTGTTGGGCGGCCAATGAAAGGTCGAGATCCACGGGGTCGAGCCGCATGAGGATTTGCCCTTTCCGGACCCGCTGACCGAGGTTGACCGACCGCTCCTGGACTTTTCCGCCGATCCGAAATCCAACCTCGCTTTGGACCCTTGCTGCCACTGTCCCGGTGAAACTCCTGCTGCCCGGCTCCGCCGCCCTTGCCTTGAAGACCTCCACGCTCTGAGGCTGTAAGCGCGGATCTTCGACGGGCGTCTTGGAGCACCCTCCGGTCATCAAGGCCACCGCCAACCATCCCGTCGGCAGGCCCAGGGTCATCAGCGGCCGCTTGGGGCCCAGCGGGAGTATGGATCCCCGCTGATGCGCATTTGTTAGAGCGTGCGAGTTGAGTGGCGTGTTCATGAACTTTTTCGAGCTGGGATTGCGGGTGCCTGGTCTTCGAAGCTTGTCGATCAGGCGTTCATGACGCGCGCAAAGACGGCCTGGTGCAGCCAGCGCGGCGTGGCCCAGATGAACACCGCCATGACCTTATTGGCCAATCCGGGAACGACGCTCATGCGCCCCGCGTGAAGTGCGTGGATTCCCGCTCGGATCACGGGTGCGGGCTTCATCATCAGAAGCCTCAGCGCGGGGGTCATCTTCATTTGGGCGACCTTCGCGAAACCGGTTTCCGACAGGCCCGGGCAGAGGGTGGTTACCGTGATGCCATCGTGTTTGAGTTCGCGATGCAGGGCCTCACCCAAGCGCAAGACGTAGGCCTTGGCGGCCGCATAAACTGCGAATCCCTGAACGCCTTGATAGGCCAACAGGCTGGCGACCAGCAGGATTTTCCCGCCCCCTCGCGTCCGCATATCCCGACCAAAGATGTGGGTCACCGCTGTCAGGCTAGCGATATCCAACTGCACCATCGCGAGCGCTGGATCCAAGTGGACATCAAGGAAAGCTCCTTGAAGTCCGTGACCGGCGTTGTTGATCAGGATTTCAATTGCGATGCCTTGATCGCATAGCCGCTGATGAAGCTGGCTGACTGCCGCAACGTCCTTCAGATCGACTTGCTCCACGACGATCTGAACTCCGAATTGCCCGCGAAGCGCATCGGCGAGTCTTTCCAGGCGGTCCAGCCGGCGCGCCACCAATACCAGAGGGTGACCGCGCTCGGCATACTGACGGGCAAACTCTTCGCCGAAGCCGCTCGATGCGCCTGTAACGAGAACCCAAGATTTATTTGTTGGTTTCATTTCGGGAATTTTCGTTGGGAGATGTTGCCGATGGGTGAGTGCTTGCCCGATGCGGTAAAGTGCATATGCACACCACTCTGTTGCGATGGGTTCGTTCGTCGATTCGCAGGCATGGAAGTTTACTTGTTCAAGGCAAGTGCCGCAGTCCTGAGGTCGGCCAGGATGTCCGACCAACGCTCATCACCCAGAGCATCGACCGCCGCGCTCTGGGCCGAACGCCAAGCTGGCAGGCATTCGGCGATCTTTTTCCGGCCTTTGGGGGTGATTGACACTTCCACGCGGCCGCCACGCCCGCCGCCAACGGCCCCCACCAATTCATCGCGTTGCAACGGGCGGAGATTTCGCACGAGCGTTGTACGGTCCATCCCCAGCCAATCGCTTAGCTCTGCCATTGCCCAAGTAGGCTTGGCGCTCAGCGCCAGGAGGATGGTCCCCTGCGTGGGGCGGATGCCATGCCGCCGCATTTCGGCGTCAAAAAATTTGGTCACGATCCGTGTGACCATCCGCAGATTGAAGCAGATGCAGTTTTCCATCGCCGACATGTCCAACGCCCCGGGCATGAAGTGCATATACACACCGAATTGAGCGGAGTCAATGGCTTTTCCATTTTTCCGCATGGGATGAGCTACCCGGGGATCACCCGCAGGAACGAGGATCAAAAAGAAGCCGGGGAGGGTGAGGCCTTTCCGGCTTTTGTGGCTTCAAGGCAGGCTCATCCGCCCTTGACCGCGAGCACGTAGGCGAGCACCGCCTTTTCATCGTCGGGCGCGAGGCCGGCGTGGCGGATCATCTTGGGCATCGCGTCTTCCCACTCGTCCACGTCGAGGTCCTTCGGGATCATGTAATTGTGGCACTCGCCGCATTTCAGCATGTAAGTCACGTGGCCGTGCTGGAGCCGTTCGAGCGAGGTCCCGCTCTTCGCGGCCATGGCCCGCGTTGGGTTCGGCACTTCGGAGATCCCGCCTTCGGCCGGCTCCGCTCCCGTCTGGATATTGCCGTCGGAAGGAATGCCGGTGCCGCCGCAGCCGCTGAGAAGGGCGGCGAGGGCCAAGGTGCCGAAAAGATTGCGCATGGCTCAGGCTAATGGAGGCGAACTCCGGCTGAGAAGCGCCAAAGTCGCCGGGAGCGCACCCTTGACGGGTCAGCCGGTCCGTTCGGAAGCGGCGGCGGGAATTTCGGACGCGAAGGGGGAAAATCAGCCATATGGTTAAGTTTGCTTGAATATCCGTGGGATCCCGCTAGCAGACCTGAGGTAGAGCCTCGGCGGCACCCAAATCTCCACGCCGACTCTCTGCTCCTCCACCCTTCCTCCTCCATGATCCGAGCCGCGCTTCGGGCGTATGCCCGTTCCTTCGTCCTGCCGTCGATTTTCGTCGCGGGGTGCGTTTCCCTTCATGCCCAGGACGAGTTTCCCGGCCACCAGCGGACGCAGGAAATCCCGCTGCACAAGGGTTGGAACGCCGTCTATCTGGAGGTCGATCCGGCCGATGACGCCCCGGCGTCGGTGTTCGCGGGCCTGCCGGTGGACAAGGTGGCGACGCTTTTCAAGAACCCGGGCAACCAGCAGTTCGTCACCGATCCGGGCGTCGATCTGACCAAGGCGCAGGGTTGGGGCGTGTGGTATGCGCCGGAATTGCCGGAAGCTTTCCTGAAGTCGCTCGACGCGATCGATGGCAGCCGCGCTTACCTGATCCACGCGAAGTCGGATTGCCAGTGGCGGCCGACCGGACGGGTGACCGGCGATGCGGTGGCGTGGCAGCCGGATGCGTTCAATTTCACGGGCTTCCCGGTGGCAAAGGTCGGCGGGCCGACCTTCGCCCAGTTTTTCGCGGGCTCGACGGCCCACAAGAACCAAGCGATCTACCGCTTGGTCAACGGCCGCTGGAAACAGGTGCTCCAACCGACCGCCGAGACGATGCGGTCCGGCGAGGCGTTCTGGATCTACTGCAAGGGCTCCTCGGACTACCAAGGGCCGCTGCGCGCGGAGGTGACCGGCGGCGTGCTCGCGCTCGGCCAAGGACCGGCGGACCTCACGCTTCGCAATGAAGCGCCGCATCCGCTGACGCCGACGATCCACCACGTGCCGGGCGATGCCTCGCCGCTGCCGCTTTCGATCCTGATCAAGACCTACGGCGATCCGGATGCCCCGGTGAAGACGGTGCCTGCCAATCTGCCGGCTGCCGCGTGGCAGCAGGCCCTGCCAGCGCTCGAGATCGCGGGGGCGATCGCCATTCCCTTTGAGTGCCGCAGCGGCGAACTGCTCCGGCCGCTCCAAGGCTCGCTGTTGAAAATCACCACCGATCTCGGGACGGAGACCTGGGTGCCGGTGTCGGGCCGCCGCGACGATCTCGGCGACTGATCTCTTCCCCTCTCCTCCTGCGACATGAAGCCGTCCTTTTCTCTCTCCTCGTTGCTGGCGTGTGCCCTGTGGACCGCCGCGACGGCGAACTCATCCGCCGAATCCAGTCCCTACCGCGGCCTGTGGGTGGGCGAGGTGGCACTCGGCAAGGTCAACGAGGTGACCGTGCCGCTCGACGCGCAGAACGTTCCGCGTGCCCCGGACCCGAACACGCCGACGCCGACCTTCGACGCCGCGAATTTCCGCGTGATCGTCCATGTCGATGCGATGGGCCGCGCCAGCCTGCTGAAGCAAGTGGCCATCCTCGCGCGCAAGGCCGACCTGCAAAAGACGGAAAGCGACATGGCGCTGGTGACCGACGAGCGGCTCTACGGTTCCTTTCCTCCGCAAGCGGCCAGCCGCATTTCCAGCGTGGTCTTTGACTTCGGCGACGCGAAGGCGACCGCCGCGGTGAACCAAGTCATCGACCGTGCCGCCGCAGCGGCGGCGACGGCCGCGACGCAGTCCGGTGCCACGAAAACCACCGTGAAAACGGCGGCCCAGAATGCCGCGACGCCGGTGATCAATGAGGCCGATGCCGCCGAGGCGTTTTCGGATTTCCTGCAAGCGAATCTCGACGCGACGAAGGTGCGCGCCATCGCGAATGGCGGCTCGACCTCGGCCGCCCGCACCGCGGCGAACGCGCTCAAAAACGGCTCTTTCTATCAGGACACGCGCGGCATCGAAATGCTCGATGCGATCGAGGCCACGCTTGCGGCCTTGCCGCCATCGGCGACCCAGCAGCAGCGCGAGCAAGCGGCCCTCAATACCGCCGCCGCCTTCGCCGAGACGGATCAGGCGTACGACCGCTTCCTTGCCGGCGAGTTGATCGGCGATGCGATCGCCGCCGCAGCGGAAAAAGCCGCGGGCACCGCGGAAGGCATCGCTTTCAAGCCGATCAGCGCATTCCAGAGCGCCGATTCCGGAGCGGCAGTGGCTGCCGTTTCCACGGCGCACGGTTTGGTCACCGGCGACGAGATCGCGGTCCAAGGCGCGGCGCTTTCGGCTTACAACGGCCTGCACAAGATCACCCGCCTCGACAACGACACCTTCCGCATCGCCACGCCCTTCGTGGCAGGCGGCGCGATCGCGGGCTTTGCTCCCTCCAACAATATCGCCCCGCTGCGGGTGAGTTCGCCGGGTCACGGCCTGAGCGATGGCACGCGCATCACGGTTCGCGGTTCACTGGCCGACTACAATGGCAGCCACCTCGTCACGGTGGTCGATGCCGACACCTTCACGATTCCGGTCGCCTTCGCTTCCGATCCGCTGGATCGCGGCGTGTGGTCGTCGAGGTCCGGTGACATCGTGAATCTCGAGAGTGCTCCCGACGGCAGCGCCGGCGTGAAGATCACCAGTCCGAACCACGGCCTCGACAATGGCCAGGTCATCGAGATCCAAGGCTCGGGCCAAGCGTCCTACAACGGCCTCAAGACCATCACGCGCATCGACGCGAACTCGTTCACGATCCCGGTCGCCTTCGGTGGAAATCCCGCGATCAAGGGAACTTGGGACATCCCGGAGGAGATCACTGCCTTCGCACCGCCGGCCGCCGTGCCGACACGCATCTCCTTCACGAATCATCGTCTCACCACCGGCGACCGCATCGTCATCTCCGGCTCCGACAAGGCGGAGTACAATGGCGAACAGGTCGTCACCGTCATCGACGCGAATTCGTTTTCGATTCCGATCCCGTGGGATGCCACGACCGGCGATCCCGGCGTGAAAGGTACCTGGGTTCCCGCGTCCGGCGGCCAATGGCGCAAGACCGCCGCGATCCGCGCCGCACTCGATCAGGTCGCGAAGGTTTCCGAAGCCCGCACCAAGGCGCTCAACGTGAAGCTCACGTCGTACTCCGACACCCGTGCGCCGGATGCGCTGGAGCTGGTGCTTTCGACCATCGTCGCCGAGGCCGCGTTGTCCGATTCGCCGCTGTCCGCCGAGATCGCCGCGCTGGCGGAGAAGGCCGGCCGCGAGACCTTATCGGATTCGGTCGTCCGCTACCCGCGCCCGACCACGGTGCCATCCACCGATTACACTGACTTCGTGCGCTCCTCGACCTTCTCCGGCAGCGTTGCCACCGCCGCCGAAGCCGCGGCCACCGCGGCGCTCAAGGAGAAAGCCGACCTGCTCGCCACGCCGGCGTCGATCAACGACAAGGCCCGTGAAGCGGCGATCAACGCGCTCTCCTCGGTTCTCGCCGCCGCGTCGCGCTCGCTGCTCACCGAGCTGCCGATGACCGGTGATTTCGGCACCGCGCTCGCTACCGAGATCGTGCTGCCGGCGAACCATCCGACCAATCCCTTCCGCCACCGCCGCCATCCGGACCACACGACCGGCTTCGACATCCGCCGCCTGGTGAACCTCAGCTTCCAGCCGGTCGATGGCCAGTTGCTGTCGCGCACCGGCTACGGCGTGGATCGTATTTCCGGCACCTACGCCGAGGAAATCTTCGGCCTGCACAAGCCGCTCGGTCCTTCGAAAAACATCGGTCTGAAAGTGGCCGGCACCTTCCAGCTCCACCGCGTCAGCCTGATCGACACTCTCAACGGCCGCTGAGTTTTCCCCACCCGCCTTTCACCCTTCCCATGATCCCGCTTCCGAAATTCCGCACGCTGTTTGCCGGCCTGTTGTTAGGCCTTGCCGCCGCGTCCTCCGCGCGGGCGGACGTTTCCGATCTCCTCTTCACCGTGAAGATCGAGGGCGACACGAACGTGCCCACGATCTCGGTGACCAACAACTCGCCGAACCTGGAGATCACGCGCTTCGACTTCACGATCGGCAACACCGCGAAGAATTTCGATGGCGCCGAGCAGACCGTGACGGCACCACCAGGTGGCAGCGCCTCACGCACCCAGCCGCTGTCCGGGTTTCGCAGCGATGTCGTCTCATTCGTGCTGTCCGGATTTGGCCCGGGCGAGACCTTCACCTTCAAGGTCGATATCGACACCGACGGCTTCAACGACGTCCAGAACTTCAACAACGTCTTCTTCAACAACGGCACCGCGCCGAACTCCGTCGCCACCGTCTGGGCTGGCGCTGCCAGCGCCTCGCGCACGCTGGATGACAACCCGTCGTCGCTGACTTTCCGCGGCCCCTCCCGCTACCTGCGGGTCATCAGCACCGAGGAAGAAAACGGCGGCCCGCCGGTGCGCGGCGTCATCGTCAAGCGCGACGGCTTCGTCATCGCCGACGACGAGACCGAGTACAACAACATCCAGGTGGCCCACGGCGACCGCATCCAGATCATCGCCGAGCCGGAAGTTTACAAGAACATCCACGCCCAGTACATCAGCGACCCTGAGACGGTGAAAAACCAAGCCGAGGAGCGCTTTGTGGCGATCGGCATGTCGGTGAACAACATCGCGCAAACCGCGGACCCGACGAACTACGACTTCGAGATCACCCGCGACACCGACGTGCAGGTGAAGTGGCAGCACTACTACGCGCTGACCATCCGCCACGACTTCAGCAAGACGCAGAGCCAGGAGATCATCGCCGGCACGCCGTGGGCGGGGCCGCTGGCCTCGGACGCCTCCGGTAATCCGAGCCCGCCGGCCAGCCGCCAGTGGGTGCTCAAGGGCAGCCAGCCGGTGGTGCAGATCGATGGCTACGTGCTCGACAATTTCAGCCACCCCGGCCTGGACATCCGGCACGTGGTCAAGGGCTACCGCGCCTACGGCCCGCCAAACAATCTGGTCAGCAGCACGCAGAACAGCGCCCGCTTCGCCCCGACCTTGGTGGACATCCGCGACCAGACCGTCGGCACCATCACGAACTACGAGAACGCCAGCGGCCTCACGAAAGTGACGAACTCGCAGAACCACTCGGTGAAGGCGAACGACTTCATCGAGATCAGCGGCAGTGGCGACGCGGCCTACAACGGCATCTTCCAAGTCACCGCGGTCACCGCGAACACCTTCACCCTCAACGTGCCCTTCAGCACCACGCCGGTCGCGAAGGGCCTGTGGCGCAATGTCACCTATGTGAAGTTCTTCGGCTTCCCGACCGTCGAGCCGCGCCAGCAGGTGAAGCCGAACTTCCTGATGTACGGCCCGGCCGGCATCACCTACGTCTGGCAGATCCAGTATGGCGTGCGTCTCAACGCCGACGATCCGACCCGCGTCGGACTGACGAAGGTCTATGAAGTCACGGCCGGCGGCGATGTCGATCGCACCGTGCAAGACGGCGTGTCGTGGTTCGACCCCGGCTCCCGCGTCAAGGTGGTCACCGCAAAGCAGGAACCGGTCGCGAACGGACTGTCGGCCACGGGTTGGGTGAATGGCGACGGCTACTACTTCGCCGCGATGGGCGAGATCGACCCGGCCAGCGGCTTGCCGACCACCGGCAGCCCGGCGGTGGTGAATGGCAGCCCGGTGGCGACCTGGTTCACCAATGGCCCGAACGCTTCCCTTGGCTATGAAATCTCGAATCTCCAGCGCCCGGTGCGGACGCTGTGGCGCTACGGCGCCGGCGCGATCGTGGTGAACGTCACCATCGGCAAGCACTGTTTCGAAGACTACCCGCAGTACGCGGCGATGTTCACGCAAGCGCCGAATCCGATCATCAACGCGGTGCCGGATCCGATCGCGGTCGCGCCCGGTGGCGCCACGCCCGGCGCGGAGCTGATGGCGGAGTGGGATCCTGTCAGCGCGCGGCTTTTCCCGACCATCCCGGGCCGCTTCACGGTACCTTGGAAGCCCGGCACCGATCCGGCCAACAACGCGGTCGAAGTCCGCGTGATCGCCACGCTGCCGTTCGACGCGCAGCGCCAGATCCGCGGCCACTACCCGCACATCCAGGGTGCCCCGGCGGTGGCGCTCGATCCGGACTCCACCGACAGCTTCAGCTTCAAGTCGATCAAGTACTCCACCGCCGGTGCGGCCGTGGATTCCAACAACAAGTTCACCACCGAGCGCCCCGGCATCTCGGTGCTGTTGTTCTCACAGATCCAGAGCGGCGGTCGTGGCCAGCCGCGCGAGTTCCTTCAGGTGCGCGTGGTCGATACCCGCGCGTGGGACACCAATCTGCCGGCCGTGCCGACGCAGGTGACCGTCGGCGCGAAGATCCTCGATCCCTCGGTGGACCTTGCGAACCTCGGCACCGGCTATGTCTTGGATCTGACCGGCCGCGCCCGCTACAATCCCTTCATCTACAACGGTGCCAAGATGGACGGCATCGCCGCCAAGGACGTCTATGACATGGCGCTGCTGCGCGCCGACACCTCGTCGCTCAAGGTGCTGAACAAGGCGGCCCTGCCCGGACCGGTCATCGCCGTGAACGAACACCCCGGCGTGCCGGACCGCGAGCTGCCGATCGTCGTTTGGTACGACGATCCCCGTAGAAACGACACGCTGTTGTGGCCGTACCTTTCCCGGATCTACAAGCCGGTGTGGCCGTCGGCGAGCACGCTGCCGCAGATCGTGATCGCCAGCCAGCTTGGCAGCGACGGCAAGAGCCGCGACAACCTGGACCAACTCGTCGCGCCGGCGATCGGCACCACGCCCGCGGCTACGACCTACGATCCATCGCGCATCCAGGCGGTGCAGATTTACAACCAGCCGGACTTCAACGCGCCCGGCTACAATCCGAACGAAGAGCACGCGTTGGTCGCGCCGTCGCTGCGCTTCCTCGATGTCTCGCCGCGCCCGCCGGCGATTTACGCGCTGCGCGCCGGTGACCTGAACTACTCGAACAACACGATCACCAGTGGCACCGCCCGCTACACCTCGCATCCCTACGTGCTCGCCCAGTTCTTCGATGTGGCGGCGGACGAGGTGAAGATGAAGGTGTACGCGATCAAGAAGGAGAGCGCCAATGGCGACAATCCGGCCTACCGTTTTGCCAACAACTTCACGGCCAGCACGACGAACCTGAAGAGCCAGCCCTTCGTCTCGATGAAGGCGGGCGAGCCGGTGATTCCGTTCTATCCGCTGGGCGTGGCGATCGGCGCGAGCCCGGCGCCGGAGACCTTCGGCAACAACTTCTTCACCCAGGAAGCTTACTGGGAAGACTGGCGCGGCTCGTACTGGTCGATCTCCGGTGGCGACAAGGCCTGGTTCAACGTTTCCTTCTACTACCCGCTGGCCCCGGACTTCTGGTGGCCGCCGACGGTCCAGGTGCCGCCGGTCAAGGTGAACAAGAGCGGCGCGACCTATACCGCCGCCTACGATGCTTCTCGTACTCCGAGGGTGCCGGGAGTCGGCGATTCCGTCGCCTTCCTGCCGTCGTCGGTGAAGACCAGCGCGGTCGAAAGCAACCTCCAGCAGCACCTGCCGACCAAGGTCATCTACAAGTCCGAGTGGCCGGACAACCCGGCGGTTTTGAAGGCGGGTGAAACGCTGACCTTCTCCGGCGGCGAGTACCGCGCCGACAATCCGACCCGCGTGGTGGTGAACAATGGCGTCTCGACCACCGTGCAGACGCCCGGCCTGCCGCAGTTGACCGCGTTCGCGTCGGCCGAGGTCGTGTTCGACTCGCTCAATCCGGATGCATTGCCCGACCAACTGAAGAACCGCTGGACCGCCCGTGTGGTGCAGGCGCTCGACAAGCGCACCACACCGCTTTCCGTCGGCAACTTCCCGTCCGAACTCCAGCCGGCCAGCGGCCGCACCACGGTGAAGCAAGGCAAGTATGTCTTCAACGAACTGCCCGCCTCGCTGCAGAAGCGCCTCCGCTACGACCCGTTGGCGACCCGTCCGGTCACCGTCAATGGGGTGACCAGCCAGGTGCCCGGCGTGCTCGAGTTCAGCGGCCTGCTCAATGACAAGGACATCGGCGACGCCACGCTGACCGCTTCGCCGCCGGCCGTTTACTCGCTGGAGCCGAACATCCTCACCGCCGCGGAACGCGACGCGATCCTCGCGCTGGTCGATGCCGGATCGTCCGCGCGCACCGCGTGGGTGAATGCGGTCACCGCTCTTTACAACACCACCCGCAACCCCGAGGGCGTGCCCGGCACCGCCGGCGACTACCTGACGGGATTGATGAAGACGCCGCAGTACGGTTCCGATGGCAAGATCCTCAAGGACCAGCTTGGCAACGTGCTCTACGCCAGCCCGGTCACCCCGTCGCCGATGCGCGCCTACGGCCCCGGCCTCGCGCTCGTGCCGAACGGCGATTTCCTCAATCCGCTCGGCACCTTGGCCGACGGTTCGTCTTACCCGGACGAAAGCTGGGTGACCGTCGTGGAGAACAACGATGCGACGCTCGGTGGTTCGCCGATCACGCCGCACATCATCAAGGTGGACCGCAAGCAGCGCTACCGCGGGTCCATCCAGACGGTCCTCTCCGACAACGTCTTCGACGAGAACATCAACCTCCGCTCCACCGGCGACTTCGGTGCGAACGCCGACGACCTCGTCTTCGAATGGTGGTATCGCCCGGACGACGGCAGCCTCAATGTCCCGCCGCCGGACCTGATCCCGGCTGGCCAAACGAACCCGTGGAAGCTCTTCCCCGATCCGAGCGGCCAAGCCGGCAAGGCGCGCTACCAGATCACGCTGAAGGGCAACCCGAACGCGCCCGAAGCGCTGCTTGCCGACACCTTCTGGTTCGCCCGCTATCGCCACAAGAATGACGTCGCCAGCGGCACCAACTGGAAGCTCACCCAGCCGAACGGTCGCCAAGGCGTGAATTTCACCTGGGCCGGCGCCGGGAACTCGCAGCCCTTCGTCGATGCCGACCTCGATGGCTTCCCGGACTTCCGCGCGCAGCTCGCGCAAGGCTGGATCAAGCGCGTGCTCGATGCGGTGAACCCGTACGAAGCCCGCATCCGCGACTTCGAGGGTGACGCCCCGTCCACGCTGGCCTCGATGGTCGCGCAGTTCGGCGCCCGTTATGAGGGACCGGTCGCGCTGAATCCCGACAAGAATGTCATCGAGAATGTCGGCCTGATCGAACTCTATCAAACCGTCCTCAACCGTGGCCGGAACCTGAGCATCGACCTGTCCACGCCGGTCTCGACGCCAGCGATCTCGAACGCCCTGCAACTCGCCGCGACCCGCATCTCCGACTTCTACACGCTGCTCGGGAACGAGGCCTACGGGGACGCGGAAGACCCGACCATCGGTCACGGCAGTGACAGCGCCGACTACGGCAGCCTGGCGACCTCGGTCTTCACCTTCCAGAACCAGATGTCGTCGCTGATCGAGGAAGAACTCGCGCTGCTCCGCGGCGTCGATGACTATTTCGCACGGCCCGTTTACAACCGCCTGTTCTGGAACTTCACCAAGGGTGAAGGCGAGGCGGCCTACGCGACCAACTACAACGTCGGCGACATCAACCAGGACGGCTTCATCGACGAGGACGACGCGATGATCCAGTTCCCGCAGGGCCACGGTGACGCCTGGGGCCACTATCTCACGGCGGTGCGCTCGACCTACGAACTGCTGCGCCATCCGGCCTTCAATTGGGTCTCGCGCTCGGAGTCCTACAACCTGCAGGACATCGTCATCAGCGTGGACTTCCTCGACGAGCGGAAGTTCGCCGCGACCGCCGCCGCGAAGGCGAAGGCCTCCGCGGAGATCGTGAACCTCACCTACCGCGACCGCTACGTCGCCGATCCGAAGGCACAGTGGCAGGGCTACACCGACAGCAACGCCGACCGCGCCTGGGGCGTGGACGAGTGGTCGCGGCGTGCGGGCCAAGGCGCCTACTTCGACTGGGTCACCGCCAACGCGCTGCTGCCGTCGCAGCACCCGAACACCACGCTCGAAGGCATCCGCAAGGTGGATCGCCAGACCAACGGCGACATCGCGGTGATCTCGGCGAACCTCAACGCGATCCAGACCACGATGGACCAGGCGGACCGCGGCTACAACCCGCTCGGCCTCGCCAATGGCGCGCAGATGTTCGACATCGAGCCGGCCTTCATCGAGAACGCCTCCGGTGGCGACCGCCGCTCGCACTTCGACCAGATTTACGAGCGCGCCGCCAGCATGATGGAGAATGCGACCGGGGTGTGGGACCAGGCGAACACCAGCACTCAGATGCTGCGCCAGATCGGCAACAGCGAGGAGGAGTTCCGCAACTCGACCTTCCAGGAGGATCTTTCCTACCGCAACCAGCTCATCTCGATCTTCGGCAAGCCGTACGAAGGCACTGTCGGCCCGGGCAAGTTGTATCCGGCCGGCTACGAGGGTCCCGACCTCGCGCTCTACATGTATGTGCCGGTGCGCCAGATCAACAAGGACACCGTGCCGGGGCCGGCGGCGAGTTACGCGACCTTCGATTCGAATGGCGCGCTCAACGGCGGCGACCTCTACAATGCGTTCCTCGCCAGCTCGCCTTCCGGCAGCGGCAGCAGCATCCTGAACAAGGAGACCGCCCTGAAGGACGTGGACGTGAACCTGCGCAACCTCTTCGCGTCCACCTTCTCGCATGCGAGCAACAACCTCAGCTACGCGTCCAGCACCACGAGCGGCATGTTCTCGGTGAACTACACCGATCTGACGAACCCGAAGGTGAATCTCACCAACTTCGTCAACCAGATGCCGGTCACCGCCGCGGGCTACACCTTCCAGGCGCCGCAATCGTGGGGCAGCCGTCCGGCCACCGGCCAGCTCCAGGACCTCATCAATCAGATGATCCAGCAGGAAGCCGCGGTCGCCCAAGCGATCGCCGAGTGGGATGCGTTGACCGGCGAGTCGATCCGCATCTTGCGCCTGGTCAATTCCAAGCTCACCACCAGCGGCCGCAACCAAGGACGCGACGAGATTTTCACCCGCGTGAAGTACTCGGTGAACAACACGATCAAGGTGATCGAGACCGCCAAGCAGGTCATCGACGCCGCCGAACAACTCACCTGGGAGCTGAAGGAAGCGATCGTCGAAGGCGTGCCCGTCAACCTGCCGACCGGCGGTCTGGCGATCTCGCCGGGTGACGCGCTTTCGCTCGCGCGCTCCGGCATCGAGTTCACCGCCACCGGCACCCGCGCCGGCCTGTTCACCGCGGACAGCGCGCTGTCCATCGGCAAGCTCATTGCCGAGATCTCGCTCGATATCGCCGAAAACGAACTCAACCTCACCAAGGCGGACGAGGAACGCACGCTCCAGATCAAGGAGTGGCTCAAGGAAGTGGAGGACTCCATCGGCGACGAGGCGATCAAACGCGTGGGCGTCTTCAAGGAGATCCAGGCGTTGCGCGCCTTGTCCGACCAATACCGCAGCCTCCTTGACGAGGGTGCCCGCCTGATCGACGAGCGTGCGGCCTTCAACAAGCGCGTGGCCGCCCAGACGCAGAAGAACCGCTACCAGGACATGACCTTCCGGGTGGCTCGCAACCACGCGCTGCAGACCTACCGCAGTTCCTTCGACTTGGCGGCCCGCTACGCCTACCTGGCGGCCTCGGCCTACGATTACGAGACGAACTTCTCGCTCACCGACCCGGCCTCGCCGGTCGATGCCTACGGCGAGATCATCCGCGCCCGCACACTCGACGCGCTGGCCCGGGCGGTCGATCGCGTGAAGCTCAACCACGACGTGTTGCGGACCCAGATCGGCCTCAACCACGAGCAGCGCGAGGTCGGCGACATTTCGATCCGGCGTGAGAACCTGCGCATCCTTTCCTCCGGGGAAAGCCAGGCGGGCGAGTTGCCCGCGCCGGGCGAGGATTCCGACACCCTGTGGAAGCAGGAACTGCAGAAGGCCCGCGTGCCCGACCTGTGGCAGGTGGCGGAGTTCCGCCAGTTCTGCCGCCCGTTCGCGGCGGCGGTCGATGCCGCCGGGAATCCAGTCGCCCAGCCGGGCATCGTGCTGCGCTTCTCGTCGGACATCAGCACCGGGAAAAACTTCTTCGGCAAGCCGCTCAGTGGCGGCGACCACGCCTACAGCGTGGCGAACTTCGCGACGAAGATCTTCGGCGTCGGCGTCACCTTCGACGGCTACCTGACCGACGACGTCCTCAACGACCTGTCCGCCACGCCGCGGGTCTATTTCATCCCGGCCGGCATGGATATCATGCGCGTCTCGAACTCGGACAATCCCAACGACCTCCGGACATGGAAGGTGGTCGAGCAAAAGATCCCCGCACCGATGCCGGCGACCTCATCGCAGATCAGCACCAGCGGCTACATCCCGCTGCTGGATGGCCTGAATGGCCGCTTCGGCGACGCCCGGAAGTTCTCCGACTTCCGAGCCTATCCGGACAGCCACGAGGAGCCCACGACCGACATCCGCCTGCTCGGCCGTTCGATCTGGAACACCGAGTGGCTGCTCATCATCCCGGGCGCGACGCTCAATGCGGACCCCAATGTCGGCCTCGACCGCTTCGTCGATCAGGTCTCCGACATCAAGCTGATCTTCGACACCTACGGCCAGAGCGGCGGCTGAAACGGAACATCGCACGCACCTAACTCCCACCCCGATTTTCCATGATTCCCAGGAACTGCTCCACCCGTCCGGCGCGCGCCGCCGCGACCTGGCTGTCGATGCTGCTGCTCGGATCGTCCGCCGCGCACGCCTTCATCAGCGAGCCGGAGACGCTCGTCTATGGCCGCATCCTCAACCGCCATAACCCGAACCTCGAGCACCTCGTCACAGAGGGCACGCTGCACTGGACCATCCAGAAGCCGGACGGCTCCACGGTGGTGCTGACCGGCGAGGTCGATGCGCTCAATGGCGGGAACTATTCCTATCTTGTCCGCATCCCGCACCAGGCGATGATGCTGGGCCAGCAGGCATCGCCGCTGGTGCTGCCGCTCGGCACCACGACCACGACCGCCTCGCATGCGTCGATCTCTTTCGATGGCGCGCCGGCGACCATCCTCGCGCCATCGACTTCGGTCTTCGATCTCGACCAAGTGCTGCGCGCTTCGGCGCTCCGGGTGGATTTGGAAATCAATGCGTCGTCCGCCGATGAAGACGGCGATGGCATGCCGGACTGGTGGGAAGACGAGCATGGGTTCGACAAGCAGGACGCCAACGACGCGCTCACCGATGCGAATGGCAACGGCCTCAACAACCTCGCCGAGTACACCGCCGGCAGCGATCCGAATCACAATAGCACGCAACCCTTGCTGCTGACTCAAGAGGTGATCGCCTACTCGGAGTCGGAGTCGCTGGTTCTGCTGGAAACCGCGGACAGCGACAGCACGCCGGCGCAGCTCACCTACACCCTTCACGCCGTGCCAACAGGCGGGCGGCTCGTGCTGCGGAATGCGGCGAGTTTGCCGGCCACGACATCGGTGGAACTGACGGCGGGAGCGACGTTCACGCAGGCGGATGTTGCCGCGGGTCGACTTGTCTTCGAGCACACCGCGGGCGAAACGCCGGGTTCCTTCGAAGTCGGCGTGCGTGATGAAGTCGCCGCCAATCCCGAATCGCGGGGTCCGGTGCAGGTGTTGCTTTTCGATCCCGCCGATAATCTCGTCGCGGCCACCGCGGAGGAAAGCGTGCGACTCGAAGCGCGCCGTTTGGCCGTGGATCATGGGCACCTCGTGGCCGACCTCAGCGCGACCGCGGGCAAGCACCGCTTGTCGGCACCGACTGCAGGACTTTCGGCCACCGCCTATCAGACGCACGTGACGAACTACGGCGAGGAAACGCCGCACGTGTTCCTCGGCGGTCCGGCCGACGACACCTTCACCGGCGGCGCGGCGGCGGACTATTTCCACGGCGGCGGTGGCGCCGATGCGTTCACCGGCGGCTCCGGCGCGGACTCGTTCATCTTCACGGGGACCTCGGCGTCCATCGACACGATCGCCGACTTCACGCCATCGCAGGGCGACGTGATCGATCTCTCCGGCGTGCTCGACGGCCTTTCGGCGATGCTCACCGACTACGTCCGCATCCGCCGCGACGGCGCGGACGCGATGCTGGAAATCTCCGCGGCCGGAATGAATTCGGGCTTCACCGATCGCGTGATCCGCTTGCAGAACTCGTCGCTGCAACCGGCTGACGTGCTGAACCTCTACTACGCCGGAAATCTGGAGACCGGGGCGATCGGCTTGCCGTCGCGCGTGAGTATCACCGCGACTAACACGGGAGCCAGCGAGAACGGTCCGGTCGCCGGCCAGTTCACCATTACCCGTGAAGGAGACTTTGATCTGCCGCTGACGGTGAACCTCTTGATCAGCGGCAATGCGACGAATGGTCTCGATTACCAGAGCGTCGCCTCTTCGATTTCCATTCCGTCCGGCCAAGCCGGTGCGGTGATTTCCATCCTGCCGTATGTGGACACCACGGTGGAGTTCAACGAGACCGTCTATATCCAGATCGCGGACTCAACCGGCTATCTGACCGGCACCGCGGCGACCGCGCAGATGGCGATTGAAGATCTCAAGCCACAGATCTCGCTCGAAGTGATTGAAGGGATCGCTGGCGTTTCCGGCAGCTCGCCGGGTACGGTGCTCATTCGCCGCGGCGGCCTGCTTTCGCCGGAGGTCTTCGTGCAGTTCACGCTGTCGGGCACGGCCAAGAGCGGCACCGACTACAACACGGTCACGCCTTACGTCACGTTGACCTCTGGACAGACGGCGAAGGTCATCGAGTTCGTGCCGAAGCCGACCGTCAATTTCGCGGGTGCCGAAGCCAAGACGATCCGGATGACGGTGAAGCCCGATGCCGCGTTCGCCAGCATGGTGCCGGCCGCCGACCTGGTGCTGGTGCCGCAGCGCCTGAGCTACGACGAGTGGCTGGCCACGCGCGGTGCGACCCCCTCGGATGAAGCGCTGCTTCACTATGGCTTCAGCCAAGGCACGCAGCCGGGCGACAACTCGATGTTCGCCCGCATGCCGAAGGCGACGGTCGAGAACGGCTACCTCACGCTGCGCTTCCGCAAGAAGCCGGGCGTCAGCGACCTGAACTACCAGGTGCAATACAGCACCAACTTCACCCAGTGGCAGACCGGTCCGGATGCGGTCGAGGACATCACCTCGCAAGTCGCGCCGAACGATCCGGGTGCCGCGGTCTTCCGCTCCAAGACGCCGATGTCCGCCGAGAAGGCCGCCTCCATGCGCGTGAAGCTGCTGCTCGAAACCAACGACTGATCCCTGTCTCGCTTGTCCATGCTGCTCCGATTCCTGCCCCGCACCGTCGCCCTTTGCGCCACTGCCTGCCTTGTCAGTCAGTGCGAGAAACCGGCGACGGCGGGAGCCCCGGCAAAAGAAGACGCGCTCGCCACGGTGGCGGGCCAAGCCATCATGGAGAAGGATCTCGTCCAAGAGGCCGAGTGGCGTAGGGCGAATCACCAAGCGGTGCCTGCCGCGCCGGAGCTGTTGAAGGAGATGGCCAACCGCCTCGCGTTGGTCGAGAAGGCGAAACAGTCGGGCATTGCCGACGACCCGGAAACCCAGCGGCGCGTCCAGAGCGTCATCATCGCGCGGCTTCGCGAGAAGCAGCTCGATGCCGAGCTTGCGAAAGTGGCGGTGAGCGATGAAGAGCTCAAGGCGGCCTACGACTCGCGGAGCGCGGAGTTTGCCCGCAAGGGTCTCGATCGCTTCGCCATCCTTTTCCAAGCCGCCGACGCGAAAGCCTCCGATGCCCGCAAGGCCGAGGCGAAGAAGCGGCTTGAGGATGCCATCGCGCTTGCCGATGCAAGCCCCGCGCCCGGGGGAAGGGGACCGGCGGCGGGAGGTTTCGGCCAAGTGGCCGCGCAGCATTCCGACGATCAGGTCACGCGTTACCGCGGCGGCGATGTCGGTTGGATCGAGAGCGACGCGAAGGAGACCCGCCTCCCGTCCAACGTTCTTGAAGCCGGCCGTGCCTTGGAAAAGGGCAAACGCAGCGGCGTCCTCGAAGCCTCCGACGGTTTCTACGTGATCATGAAGACCGACGCGCGTGCCGGTGGCGCTCGGCCCATGGAGGAAGTCGCCGACAACCTCCGCCAACAACTCCTGCGCGAGAAGCGCCGAGCGCTCGAGGAGCAGTTCCTCGCCGACGCGCTCCAGTCTTCCAAGGCATCCATCGATACCGGCGCCGCGGCCAAGGTGACCCTTCCCGCCGCTCCCGCGCCCGCCCCTGCCGCTCCCGAACTTTCGCCTCCCTGATCCTTCCTCTCCCATCCGCCTTTCACTCCCATGGACCTCCCTTCGCGCCTGCTTTCCCTTCTCGCGTGCCTCGCCTTGACCGGCGTCGCATCCGCCGCCGCGCCGACCCTCACAAACATCAATACCCTCAGCGGGGGGAACGAGGATCAGGACACGACCATCACCTATGCCGATCTCGCCGCCGCGGCCAACGAGTCGGATAGCGATGGCGACACCATCGTCTTCCGTTTCAAGTCGCTATCCAGCGGCACGTTGAAAAAGAACGGCACGGCAGTCGTCGTGGACGGAACCCTCGCTGCGGGCGAAACGTGGGTGTGGACGCCGGATCCCAATGCCAACGGCACCCTCGAGGCCTTCACCGTGCGCGCCTTCGCCGGTGGCCAGGAATCCGCGAACGATGAAGCGGTCGATATCGCCGTGACCGCCGTCAACGACGCGCCGTCATTCACCGCCGGGGCCAACGTCACGGTCAATGAGGACTCGGGCGCTTACGCGCAGAACGGTTGGGCTACCGCCATCACCCCGGGTCCAGCCAATGAAGCCTCGCAGGACGTGTCCTTCACGGTGACGTCCAACTCGAACGCCGCGCTTTTCTCGGCGGCACCCGCCGTGAACGACCTCGGGCGGTTGACGTTTACTCCCGCGGCGAACGCGAATGGCACGGCAACCATCGGAATCCGAATCGCCGACAATGGCGGCACCACGAACGGCGGAGTCAACCAGTCGGCGATCCAGACTTTCACCATCACCGTCAACGCGGTGAACGACGCCCCTTCCTTCACGGACTCGAACGTGACCGTCGCCGAGGACTCGGGTGCCTTTTCGCAAACCAACTGGGCGACCAACATCAGCCCGGGGCCGGCGGATGAAAGCAGCCAGACCACGAGCTTCACCATCACCCACAACAGCAACGCGGCGCTGTTCTCGACCGCTCCGGCCATCACCGCGAGCGGCACGCTGACCTTCACCCCCGCCGCGAACGAAAATGGCGTCGCGACGATCAGCGTCCGCATCAACGACGACGGCGGTACGGCCAACGGTGGCGTGAACCAGTCCGTCGTCCAGACCTTCACCATCACCATCACGCCGGTGGACGATGCGCCGACGATCACGGCGACGATGAACGGAACGGCCGCGGCTCCTTTCACCGACACCGCTTCGACCCTCCCCGGAGGCGAAGCCGGACCGGTGCCCGCGCAGAAGGTCTTCCAGGATGCCACCATTGCGGACGTCGATCACAACAAGCCGGACCCCGAGAGCTTGGTCGTCGTCGTGACCGTGCCGAGTGCCGCGGAAAGCTACGGCACCTTCGCGCTGCCGGGGTCCACGGTGGCCAACGTCTCGGGGGGCAAGACTTACACCCTGGCCGGGCAATCGCCGTCGAACGCGACGGACGATCTCAAGCTCGCGACCTTCACGCCGCTCTCGAATGCGCACCCGGTCGGCCTTTACACCTTCGGCATCACGGTCGCGGTGCGCGACAGCAGCTCGCTCAATGCCACGCCGCTGACGCCAACGCTGAACGTGAAGTCGGTCAGCGACCTGCCCACGGCGAATGCCTCGCTGGCGGTCGCCTCGATCACGGATGCCGGACCGGTCTCGCCCTTCCGGCTCACGGTGAGCGATCTCGATATCGGCGACACCTTCTCCGTCACCATCACTGAAACGAGCACCACCCTGCGCGGTTCGCTTTCCGCGACCACCGTGACCGGCAATGCGGCCCAGATCGCCACGGCGATCCAGAACCTCGTTTACACGCCCTTCCAACAGAACGCCGACCAGACGGCCACCTTCGACTTCGATGTGACCGACGTGCATCCGGACGGCACCACCGGCACGGTCGGACCTCCGGCCACCCCGGTGAAGCGCAGCCTTTCGCTGCCGATCACGTTCGTGAACGACCCGCCGGAGTTCACCGGCGTGACCACGTCCTTGATCCGCATGACGGATGACCCGGCCGCACCGGCGGTCTATCCTTTCTCGTCGATTTCGATCATCGACGGCGACCCGGCCCAGGTGGTGACCGTCACGCTGTCGCTGGGCGACCCGGCGCAAGGGAGCTTCAGCGGACCCACAGGCACCTTTTCCTCAACGAATGTCATCACCGGCACGGTTTCCGACATCACCACGAAACTCCGCCAAGTTCGCTTCGTTCCGACGCCGGGACGCATCCCGGTGAACACGAGCGAGACCGTTACCATCACCATCACCCTGAATGATGGCACCGTCTCCGTATCCAACAACCAGACGCAGGTCGAAGTCACTGCTGTCGATGGCGCACCGAGCCTGTTGTGGAATGGCAACCCGGTCTTCCCATTGTCCTCCAGTCCCGCGCTGATCGATCCGTCCACCGGGCCGAAGCCGTTCGCGCAGGTGAGCATTGCCGATGTCGGCCAGATCGAGGTGACCGTGGCGCTGGACACCGTGGCGAAAGGTTCGCTGAGCAATCTCGGCGGCTTCGTCGAAACCCCGGCCGGCTCCCGCAGCTACCGCTTCACCGGCACTGCAGCTGCGGCGCAGACCGCGATCCGCGCGATCAACTACGACATCAACCCGGGCTACCTGTTCCCGCCGAACCAGCCGGGACGCTCGGACTTCACGATCACCGCGACCGACTCGGCACTGAACTTCACCTCGCGCACGCTGCCCATCCTGCTGACGAGCGACGCGCGCAGCTTCCTCGTCACCAGTCTCCTCGACGATGAAACGGTGCCGGGCACCTTGCGCCACGCCGTGACCCACGCGGTGAATAACGACGTGGTCGTCTTCGCGTTGCCGAGCTATCCCGCGACCATCCGCCTGAACAAGGCGAAGGGCCCGCTGGTACTGACCAAGCACCTATCCTTCCGCGGTCCCGGTGCCGACAAGCTGACGATCACCGGCGACTCGAATGCGAACGCGACCACTGACCCGGGTGACGTGCAGCTCTTCCGGATCTTCTCCAGCGTGCAGATCCAAGGCCTGCGGCTGTCGCGCGGCTTCGGCGACACCGGTGGCGCGGCCTTCGTCGGCCGCCTCCAGCCTGACGCCTTGCCCGGTTCGCTCGTGCTCGAGGACTGCGTGATCGCGAACTGCCTCGCCAGCCAGTGGGGCGGCGCGCTCGACGTGTTCGATGGCACACTGCAAGTCTCGCGCTGCGTCTTCGAGAACAACTCGCTCAATGCCTCCGCCGGTCTAGGCGGTGGCGCGGTCTCGCTTTACACGAACCACGCCTGCTCCTTCACCAACACCACCTTCTCCGGCAACTCGCAGTCCGCGCCCACCGGTTTCGGAGGCGGCGCGCTGTATGTGGAGAACGACACGCCCACGCAGTTCGTTCAGACCACCGTCAGCCACTGCACCTTCTCTGGTAACCTCGATGCGTCCGACAACGGCAGCTCGCTGCACAACAACGTGTCGAACTCGCGGGTGCTGCTCACCAACAACATCTTCGCCGATGTTTCCGCGCGCAACCTGAAGGTCGCCGGCGGTGCCGAGATCATCTCGAATGGAGGCAACATTTCGCGCGACAACACCACCACGGATTTCATCCAAGGCGGTGTGCCCCAGCAGGCGGTGTTGCTCAATCACATCACCGACAAGCGCAACCTGGACCCGAAGCTCGCGCCGCTGGCTGCCGTCGAAGGCAATACCCGCGGCCATCGCCTGCTTCCCGACAGCCCCGCCGTTGCCGCCGGCATCGCCGGCATCGCCGGCATTTCCGCGGTGGACCAGCGCGGCGTGATCCGCAACGCGACCTGCGACATGGGCGCGCTCGACGCCGACGCGCTCGGCAAGCTGATCGTCCACGAAATCTTCCCGGCCACGAACCCGAATGACCAGTTCATCGAATTCTACATGCCGCGCGACCAAGCGAGCCTCAATCTCGCGGGCTATGAAGTGTGGATCGATGGCGAGAAGCGCCACACCTTCGCCGCGCAAGTCGTGGCACCGGGACACGGCCTGGTGCTCGCGGAAACTGCGATCGCCGCGGGCTCGACGCCGGTCATTCTTTCGGACGAAAGCCTCGACCTCTCGCAGCGCGGCCGCATCGAGCTGCGCAAGCCACTTGCCGCGGGCAATGCCGCCGTGGAAGTGGTTTCCTATGTCGCGGCCTTCGCCAACGCCACCACGCCATCGGTGACGGACGACTATTCGGCCGATTCGATCACGCTCGCGCCGCAGTACCAAGGTGCCGCCTTTGCCCCGCACCGCTTCGTGCAAGCACCGCCGAACGGCGGCTTCGACAAGAGCAAACCCGCCGGGAATTCCACCTCGCCGGGCGCGGACACCGCGGGGACGCCCTTCGGTGAATCCAACGCCTATCCGTTCGCGGCGCTGGACAGCTTCGAGATCACCGAAGACGTGCCGCAGACGCTTGCCGTCCGCGCGAACGACCTGGATGCCGACGGTGCCGACGAGCTGTTCATCGTCGATCTGAACACCGCGCTTTCCGCGACTCCGCCATCCTCGAACAAGAGCAGCATCACCACGAACGCGGGAGCGACCGTCACGATCACGCCGGCGGGCTCGCCGCTGCGCGGCACGGCGGTGAATTTTGACCCGCGCGTCGCCTTCAATTACCTGCCGGAAGGTGCCCGCTACACCGACACCTTCGCCTACTCGATCGTCGATGTCGGCGGTGGCGCGGTCGGCGGCTATGCCGACGGCGGAGCTACGACGACTCTCGTGACCGCGCCGGCGCACCGTCTGGCGACCGGAGACGCGGTGACCATCCGTGATGCGGAGTTCGCTGCCTATAACGCGGCCCACACGGTCACCGTGGTGGACGGGGATCGCTTCAGCATTCCGGTGGCATTTGCCGGGAATCCGGTGCCGCTGCTGCGTGGCCGCTGGCAGGCCGCCAACCTCCGCACGCCGAGCGCGCGCGACGAAGCGCTCGTGCAAGTGTCGGTGCTCGGCCGGAACGACCCGCCGACGCCGGCTGCCGATTCCGTCGCGACGAACGAGGACACCATTCTGCGCGTCTTCGCCGATCCGCGGGTTTCGAACATCGCGCTCGATACCGACGCGCTCTACCCGGTGCCACGCGACTTCAATGGCACCGGTATCCTCGCCAACGACACCGATCCCGACACGGACGGCAATCCCTTCACCCAGCTCAAGCTGATCGGCGTGTGCCAAGCGAAGGCAATCGGTGGCTTTAGCGGCACGGCTGGAGCTTCTCCGGTGACGGTCACCGCCCCGGGTCACGGCTTGCAGAACGGCACCACGGTCCTCATTTCCGGCTACGGTGGCCACCCGTCCTACAATGGCTACCACGCCGTGACTGTCACCGGCGCGGACACCTTCACGCTGCCGATCGCCTTCGTCGATGATGCTGCGACCAAGGGCCTGTGGACCGTGCTGACCAACGACAACCGTCTGTCCACCACCAGCAAGGACGGCGCCGCGGTGACGCTCGAGATTCGCGCGAACCGCGACCAGACGAACCTCGTCTATAACCCGCGCCCGTCGGCTTTCCTCGATGGCCTTGCCGATGGCGAAAGCAGCACGGACACCTTCTACTACGCCGTCGAAGACAACCACGGCGCGGTTTCGCTCGCCCAACTTTCGGTCGTCGTGGCCGGCGTCAACAATGACCCGGTCCCCGGCGACAACCCGCCGGGCTTGGGAGTGCTCGACCCGTTGCTCACCGGCGGCACCACCGCGCCGCAACTGCTCGATGGCTCGGCCGTGTTGCACCTGCTGCCCGCTTCCGGCACGCCCGGCCGCGTGAACGTCTCGATCCGTCCGCCCGGCGGTGCCTTCGGCGACATCGTCGTCATCGAGGGTCTCGACCAGACCGATGAGGATACCGAGCTCGATCTCGCCAGCGCCGACATTCTTTCGAACGACTCCGACGTGGATCGCACCGATGTGTTGAGCCTGGAAATCCGCGCCGGGCAGGATGTCAGCCGTGAAGGTGCCGCAATCAGCCTCAGCCTCGATGGCGCGACCTTGACCTACGACCCCACCGGGGCGCCGGCCTTGCAGGCCTTGGCCTTCAAGGAACGTGTGATCGATACCTTCGAGGTCACCGTGTTCGACGGCATTGCCCACGTGAACACACTGATCGCGGTGATGGTGGAAGGCCGCAACGATTCGCCGGTGGCGAACAACGTGGCGCTGACGATCGACGAGGAGACGTTGCTCGAAGTGCCGACGCCGGGCCTGTTGCTCAGCGGTGCGGACATCGACCAGAACACGCTGCTTCCCGACAACCGCAAGTTCCTCAAGCCGACCGACGCCTTCCCGACCAACGTGTTCGCGGCGAAGGTCAACGTGCTCCTCGACCGCCGTGATGGCGCGATCGATGGCTTCGCTCCCGTGTCCGGCACGCCGGGCGTGACCGCCGTGGTCTCAACCGGCCACGGCCTCGTGTCCGGCGAGGAAGTCGTGTTGCTTGGCAGCGGCGCGCTGACCGGCCAGTTCGTGGTGACGAAGATCGACGACGATACCTTCAGCGTGCCGGTTGCCTACGATGCCGCCTTTGCTTCGCTCGGCGGCGGCTCCTGGACCGTGCTTGCCAGCACCTTCCAGTATGACCCGCGCGAGTCGGTCTTCTCCGATCTTCCCGGCGGCCCGACCTTCACGCTGCAGGGCCTCGCGGTGGGCGAGACCTTCGTCGATACTTACAACTACACGCTGCAAGACGGCAGCTTCCTGTTCGCGAACGATGACATCTACCGCATCGAAGCCGATCGCTCGGACATCGAGCTGAAGGTGCTGCTGAATGACGTGAGCCTCGAAGGCTTGGCCACCGGCCGCCGCATCGTCGCGGTTGGCCCGCTCAGTGCCGGTGGCAGCGTGGTGCTCAATGGCGACCAATCGCTGATCTACACGCCGGAAACCGGCTTCGTGGGTGATGAGGTCTTCACCTACACCATCGAAGACAGCCTCGGCAACCGCGACACCGCGATGGTGACCGCGCGCGTGACCATCGATCGCCTCAACGGAAACCTTCGCGCGAACGGCGACCACTTCACGGTGGCGGCCGGTCAAATGCCGCTCGTCGATGTGCTGGCGAACGACAGCATCATCCCCGCGACCGGCGATCCGCTGACGCTGGTGTCCATTTCCTCCGCGCCGGATGAAGGCGGCCTGGCGGTGATCGAGAACGGCAAGGTCCGGTACACGCCGAACCCGTCGATCACCACGTTCCCGTACACGGAAACCTTCGAGTACACGATGAACGGCGGCGGCACGACGTCCGCGACCGCCACGGTGTCGATGCTGGTGGTGAATCGCGCCAACACGCTCAACGTCCGCGCCGATGCTTTCAGCGTGCCTGCTGGCAGCGTGTCGAACACGCTCAATGTGCTCGAAAACGACAACATCCTGCCCGGCAACGGCGAGGATCTCGACATCGTCTCCGTCACCGCCGCCGCGCACGGCACGGTGACCGTGCTGAATGGCGTCGCGCTGTCCTACACGCCGGCCGACGGCTTCCTCGGCACGGACACCTTCTCCTACTCGGTCACCGATGGCCTCGGTGGCACCGGCACCGCGCAGGTGACCGTGAAGGTCGGCTACCTCACGATCAACAGCGACATCTTCAGCGTCGCCTTCGACGATCCGGGCGAGACCGATGACGACGGCACGACCACGCTCGACGTGCTGGCCAACGACAACGTCCTCCAAGGCGGCAATGGCCAACTGACGATCACCAACATCACGCCGGCCAGCGCCGCGATCGGTGCGATCAGCGTGACGCCGGGCGGCGCATCGCTGACCTTCGACCCCGCGGCGGGCGCGACCGGCCAGCAGGACTTCACCTACACCGTGACCGATGTCGGCGGCCGCACCTCCACCGGCACCGTGACCGTGGTGGTCATCGCCGGCGGCATCCGCGC
>CBKZPU010000011.1:0-52544 GCA_966696705.1 uncultured Verrucomicrobiaceae bacterium
AGATTTCGAACGACCGTTTGTCGCAAGTCGTTTGAAATCAGGAAGTGCGTAGATGCCCGAATTGTCGTTCCGGTTCTATCCGATAGGCTCCGCCCGCATTCCGGGAACCTCCCCCGCCGGGAAATGGAATTTCTTTCATTGGACGCGGGGTTTTTGACCGATTCCGGGCATTTCCTCCTCTAACAAGGAAATTTTAGCTTTCTAGCAAGAATTGAAAAAAATACCTTTAAGAAATGCATATATTCAAAAACCTTAAACTAAATTGCAACCCATTGGGAATCACGGGTTTGGTGGTGGCGCTGTGGGGCGCGTTGCCGTCGGCGGCCCATGCCAGCACGGTGCCGGGCAGTGTCGCGGTGGCGTGGGATCGCAACCCGGAGAGCACGGTGACCGGCTACAATGTCTATTGGGGGCGGACCAGCCGGATCTATGAGCAGGTGGTCAACGCTGGCGACAACCCGCAGGCCCTGCTGCCGAACCTCACTCCCGGCCAGCCTTACTATTGCGCCGTGACCGCCTACAATGCCGAGGGGCAGGAGAGCGCCTTCTCGGCCGAAATCACCGTCATCTACGGCACCGTTTCGGGGAACCCGGACACCAGCGGTCGTCTGGTGCTGCTGGAGGCGGAAAATGGCGAGCTCGGCGCGCCGATGACCGTCTTCAACGGGACCACCGAATCATGGGTGGATACCTCCGTTTATTCCCAGCTCGGCTGGACCCAACTGAGCTTCACCGCGCCGGTCTCCGGCGACTACCACGTCTGGTGCCGCGTGAAGGCGCCGGCCGAGAGCAAGGACTCCTTCTTTGTCATGACCGATGGCGGAGTGGAGGAAGTCTTCCACGTTTACGGGACCCCGACCCCGCCCGAAGGAACCCGGACGGACAACTGGGTGTGGCGCCGCATCCACGTGACCGACGCCGGCCCGCGGGCGTTCACCTTCGACGAGGGAAGCCACACGATCCGCTTCCGCGTCCGTGAGCCGGGCACCCTGCTCGACCGCATCGTCCTTTCCTCCGATCCGGCCTTCGTGCCCACGGATGCCCTGCCCCGCAGCGGCGACACGGTGGTGGTCACCGGGATGTCGGGCAATCTGACGGCGTTGCCGGGTTCGAGCGCGACCCTGGCGGTCACGGCGGCGACGACCACCGGGCCGGTCAGCTACCAGTGGTTCAAGGGGACCACGGCCATCCCGGACTCGAACAGCCCGCAGCTCTCGCTCGCGGGACTCACCACCGCGGACAGCGGGAACTACAGCGTGACGCTGACCGCGGGCGCGGCGACGACCACCGGCGGTCCCGTCGTTCTGTCGGTGAGCGATTCGGCCGGGTTGCCGAAGGTCGCGGTGACCCGCTTCGAGGTGAATCCGGACCGTTCGCTCTCCTTCGAGCTGGAAGGCGGCGTCGGCTCGGACATCCGGATCGAGGCATCCAGCGACATGGTCCATTGGGAGTCCATCGGGACGCGCTTCAATGAGTCCGGCGTCATCGACATCGCCGATCCCGCCGCCGCAGCCGGCGCCACCCGCCGCTTTTATCGCTTGGTGAGCGAGTGATTTTCACAAAACGAAAAAGGGACGGCGAGGTCATCGCCGTCCCTTTTTTTGTGGAGTGGGAGATCGTGGAAGGTCCGTCCTTACCAGCGGCTTTGCTTCACCAGCACGGTGTCGTAGGGGCGCAGGTAGAAGGACGCGTCGCTCGCACCGCTGAAGGTGTCGGCCAGATTCAGGGCGTAGCGCTGGGTCTTGCCGCCTTGGTTGCGCACCACCACCACTTGCTTCGGGTTGGCGAACTTGGTGAAACCACCGCACTCGCCGACCGCTTCAATCACGGTCATGGGGCGATCGAGCGGCACCTTGCCCGGCTTCATCACCTCGCCGGTGACATAGACGCCGGAAGCGGCCGTTTCCACCGCGACCAGCACCGCCGGATTCTGCAGGTGGCTCTGATACATGCCGGTGAGCTGCGATTGCAGGGCGGCGATGCTCTTGCCCTGCGCGGTCACCGATCCAATCGTCGGCAGGCTGACCTTGCCATTGGCCTGGATCTTCTGGGTGGTGTTCAGCTCTGGCGCGCCCGGGAAGCTGATGCTGAGCACGTCGCCGGCGGCCAGCGTGCCGGTCGGGCGCGGCGCGTAGGCTTCGGCGGGGATGGGCGTGGACGATTCCGGGCCTTGGCAGCCGGTGAAGGTCACGGCGAGCAGCACGGCCATGGTGGCGGCCAGGGCCTTCGTCATGCCGTGGAAAAGGCGCTGCCATCCGGCGGCAGGCCGTTGGGTTTGCGGGGTGCTTTTCATGGGATTGCGGTAGTGATGGAATGTAGGAGGTTTCTTGTTAGAGACGAGACATAAATCAGGGGGACTCGCCGCCGGCGAGGTAGCGGTCCCAATCCGGGGGGAGGGGAGCCTTTTCCACGTCGCTGGCGATCCGGCCCTCCCAGGTGGGATTGAAGACGGTGCTGGTGCCATAGACCATGATCAGGTCCTCGTTGCCGATGTTCCGCAGCGCATGCGCCACCCCGGACGGGATGACCACGGCGGCATTGTCGGGGCCCGCGTGGCTGTCTCCCGGAATGGTGAAGCGCATCACGCGGCGCGGCATGCCCTGGCGCTCGTCCACCAGCAGCATCTCGCAGATGCCGGTGAGGAAAAACATCACGTCCCACTGCTCGCGGTCATACGGGCGCAGCGCGTAGTTCTCGGGCTCGTCGAGATAGAGCTTCTTGAACCACTCCGCCGGCACGCTTCCTTCCGGAATGTGCGGCGGGTGGATGTGGAAGCCCTTGGCGCTGTCGCGGTGCATCAGCGCCGATGCCCATTGGCGCGGCGCGAGGCCGATGCGGTCGAGCGTGCCTTCCGTCAGGCGCGTGAGCTCGCCGAAGTAACCGCGGCCTTTTTGCTGATAGACCTTCCGTTGGAAAAGCTCCACGCCGGGAATCCACGCGTCCCCGAGGGTCGTGCGACCGGCGATGGCCTCGGACGCGTTGACGCCGGTGGTGGCCAGTCGCTGGGCGAGATCGGCGAGCGAATAGTCCCGCGTTTCCAAGCGCGCGCGGGCGGCGGGATTCAAACCCACCCATGGATCGGTGTGCATCGTGGACATGGTGGCGCGTTTGTTAGAGCTGGGCGAGGTATTCGCCGTAAGGAGTCTTCGAATACTTCCGCACCGACTCGTTGAGCTTCGCGCGGTCGATGCGCCCTTGCAGGAAAGCCACTTCCTCGGGGCAGGCGATCTTGAGGCCCTGGCGTTGCTGGATCACTTGCACGAACTGCGTCGCGTCCGCCAGCGAATCCGGCGTGCCGGTATCGAGCCAAGTGGTGCCGCGGCCGAGCAGTTCCACGCGCAGCTCGCCCTTGTCGAGGTAAAGCCGGTTGAGGTCGGTGATCTCCAGCTCGCCACGGGCCGAGGGCTTGAGCGACTTGGCCATCTCGACGACCTTGGAATCGTAGAAGTAAATGCCCGGCACCGCGTAGTTCGACTTGGGCTGCTTCGGCTTTTCCTCGAGCGAGACCACGTTGCCGTCCTTGTCGAACTCGACCACGCCGTACTGCTCCGGCTGGTGGGTGTGGTAGCCGAAGACGGTCGCGCCATCCTTGCGACGCGACGCGGCCATCAGCGACTTCGCGAGGTCGTGGCCGTAGAAGAGATTGTCGCCGAGCACCAGGCAGGCAGGTTCACCGGCAAGGAATTCTTCGCCGATGAGGAAAGCCTGCGCGAGGCCTTCCGGCTTCGGCTGCTCCGCGTAGGAAATCTCCAGGCCCCACTGCGAGCCATCACCTAACAGGTGCCTGAAGGCCGGCAGATCGTGCGGCGTGGAAATCAGCAGGATCTCCTTCACGCCCGCCAGCATCAGCACGGTGAGCGGGTAGTAGATCATCGGCTTGTCATAGACCGGGATGAGCTGCTTGCTCACCGAGTGGGTCATCGGAAACAGGCGGCTGCCGGTGCCGCCGGCGAGGATGATGCCTTTCCGCAGCGCGAGATCTTCAGGAGATTGGACGAGTCGGTTCTTTTCTTCGGGTGACAGCATGAGGAGGGGATCGGGAAAGGGGTGGATTCAAGCCAGGGTGCCGAGGCGCTCGCCGCGGTAGCTTCCGTCTTCGATGCCGCGGATCCAGTCCTGGTGGTCGAGGTACCACTGGACGGTCTTGCGCAAGCCGGATGCGAAGTTCTCACGCGGCGACCAGCCGAGCTCGTTCTCGATCTTCGCGGGATCGATGGCGTAGCGCTGGTCGTGGCCCGGGCGGTCCTTCACGTAGGTGATCAATTCGTCGGCCGTCTTGGTCGCGCTCTCCGGCGCCAGTTCGTGCACGGTGGCGATGAGCTGGCGGACCACATCGATGTTACGGATCTCGTTCTTGCCGCCGATCACGTACGTTTCACCGATGGCACCGCGCACCAGAGCCATGGCGAGGCCGCGGCAGTGGTCTTCCACGTAGAGCCAGTCGCGGATGTTCGAGCCGTCGCCATAGACCGGCAGCGCTTCGCCGCGCAGGGTCTTCTGGATCATGAGCGGCAGCAGCTTCTCCGGGAACTGGAATGGCCCGTAGTTGTTCGAGCAATTAGTGGTGATCACCGGCATCCCGTAGGTGTGGTGATACGCGCGGGCGAGGTGGTCGCTGCCCGCCTTCGAGGCGCTGTAGGGGCTGTTCGGCGAATACGGCGTGGACTCGCAGAACATCGGATCCTCCGGGCCGAGCGAACCGAAGACCTCGTCGGTCGAGACGTGGAGGAAGGCCGACTCGCCGCCATCGGCGATCGACTTGCCATAGTTCGGCAGCTTGGTGCGGCCGGACTCGGTGAGATACTTGCGGAAGGCATCGAGCAGCCGGAAGGTGCCGACCACGTTGGTCATGATGAAGGCTTCCGGGCCATCGATCGAACGGTCCACGTGCGACTCGGCGGCGAGGTGCATCACCGCGTCGATATTGTGCTCGCGAAGCAGGGCACCGACAAGCTTGTCATCGCAGATGTCGCCTTGGACGAAGACGTGGCGCGGGTCCGGCTCCAGGTCCTCGAGGCTGGAGCGGTTGCCCGCGTAGGTGAGCTTGTCGAGGGTGACGACCTTGTCGATCGGCACGCGCAATTCCTCCGCCGCGTCCCGCAGCAGGTAGTGGACGAGGTTCGATCCGATGAAGCCGGCGCCGCCGGTGACGAGAATGTTCATGGTGGGGTGGGAAGGGTGACTGAGGCTACAAGTAAGGATAAGACGGGCGTCAACCGCACGCGGCTGCTTGGTATTTGGCGAGGCAACCGGACGTTGCGAAATGCTCGCGAAGGGCCTCCTGCCACGGCCGCGGGGAGATTCCGGTGACCGCCGCGTATTTCGCGGTGCTCATCGCGCTGTTCGGCGGGCGCTTGGCGAGGAAGGCGGAAATATCGGCCAGCGAATTGCCGGCGATGGTCTCGCATTGGAGCGGGGCACCGGCCTCCCGGGCGAGGTCGAGGCACGCTTGCCCCCACTGCTGCCAGGTGCAGGAACCGGCATTGCAGAGGTGAAAAACGCCGGACGCGCGCTTCTCTAACAACGGCACCAGCAGCTCCGCCACATCGGTGGCCGAGGTCGGGCAGCCGGTCTTGTCCGCCGGCAGTGAGAGCTTCGCCTCGGAGCAGGCCTTGTCCACGATCCACTCGGGGAAAGCCGGTTTGCCCGGGCCGTAAAGCCACGAGACACGAATGACGAGATGGCCGGGATCGGCGGCCAGCACCAATTCTTCGCCCTTCAATTTCGAGGCACCATAGACGCTGACCGGGCGGACCTCATCGTCCTCGGTGTAGAAGCCCGGCGTCTCGCCATCGAAGACGAAATCCGTGCTGACGTAGGTCATGTGCGCCTTCTTCGCACCGCAGATTCCCGCGATGAGCTTGGGCGCGTCCGCATTGATCGCGTGGGCCTTGTCCTGCTCCGTTTCGCACGGATCCACCGCGGTCATGGCGGCAGGCAGAATCAAGCGGTCGAAATCGAGTGGCTCCAGCGCGTCGCGAATCGACTGCGGGCTGAGCAAATCGATCGCCGGCCGTGCGAGGACGATGACCGTCGCGTCAGGCGACAGCCGGCGGACCAGTGCCTGGCCGAGGCGGCCTGCGGCACCGACGATGACAATCCGGGGGGGGCGGTTCATGCGTGGGGGTGGGGTGAACTCCGTGGATGGCGGTCGGGTGCCCGGTCATCCGCGGCGGGTGCCCCGGGAGGCTGGAGCCTTCCGGGGCTTTCAGCAGTTATTCGGCCACGGGCTCGAAGAACAACTGGTAGAAGGCGCGCGCGCCTCCCGAGCTGTCCTGGACCGTGTAGGAGGCCCGCTCGGCGGGCGTCATCGCCTCGATCTCGGCCTTGGTGATCGTGTCGATCCTGTTGGTGACGTTGCCAAGGTCGTCGAGATCCGAGCTACGGTGGAGGTAGTAGTTGCCGATCGGCTTCAGCGCCGGCAGGGCGATCAGCTTCGAGGCACCCTGACCGGTGCATGTCAGATGGAACGCCAGGTCGTCGATCGGATCATTGGGGTTCATCTGGAGCTCGTACTCCTCGAGGTTCGACAATCCGCCGCCATCCGCGTCGCCGGTCGTCTGGCCGGTCAGGTTGTGCGAGGTCAGCCATTCCTCGAAGGTCGGCGGAGCGGCCGGCTCGATGGCGTGGACTTCCACGGCACACACCTTCGGGTTCTGGATGCCGAGGTGATCGAAGCGGATGTTGATCGTGCCATCCGTGACCGTCACGGGAAGCACCATCACCAGCGCGGCGTTCGATCCCACGCGGTCGAAGATGTCGAGGTCGTCGATGGCGAGTTGCTCTTCGGCATACACGTCGAAGACCCGCTGCCCCGCCGCGGTGATCTGGCTGTAAGTCTCGGCGAAGTGCAGCTTCACCTCATACTTGCCGTTGGCCACGGCGGTCGAGAACTCCAGGTCGGCGCCATCCGCAGAGGAATCGTAGCGCTCGGACTGATAGAGCGGATCGTCTTCCGTCCCTGCGATCGCGAGGGAGGGGTTCGACGAGGTCTGGCCCATGTTGAAGAAGCCGATTTCCTCCGCCCAAACGTTGCCGAGCAGGTCGGTGTATGCCGTGCCGCCGGCGTTCACCCGGGCCACCACGGCACCCAGCACCCGCGGCGTGGCCGAGGCGGTGATTTCAGTGGAGACGTTGGTGGACGTGTCCACGGCCCGCACCTGGTAGGTGTAAAGCTGGCCGTTCTGCAGGCCGGTATCGACATGGCCGGGCGAGCCGACCGTGGCGATGAGCACGCCGTTGCGCCGGACTTCATAGCCGCTGATATCGTTGGCGGTGGACGGCAGCCACGAAAGGGTGACGCTTCCATCGCCCGGTACGGCGGTCAGGTGGCGCGGTGCCGGCGGGGCCTCCGAGTCGGGCGGAGTGGTGGCATTCGCCGTGGCATATCCCGACGAGTTGCCGGCGAAATCGACCGCCTTGACCTCATAGGTCAGGGAGATGTTCCCGATCAGGCCGGTGTCGGTGTAGCCGGGGGTCGTGACCGTCGCGATCTCGCTGCCATCGCGGCGAACGACGTACTTCTCGACCCCGCTGCCATCGAAGTCATTGGAAGCCTGCCACGTGAGGGCGACCTGGCCGAGGCTCGGCGTGGCCACCAGATTCACCGGCACGGTCGGCGGGGCGCCATCGACCGCCACCGTGGTCACCGGCAGGATCGCTGGCTCCGAGGCATTGTTGGCGCCATCGTAGGCCATCACCCGGTATTCGTAGCCGGTGCCCGAGGCGAGATTGCTGTCCACGAACGAGGTGTTCGTCACGGTGGCGATCAGTTGTGCTTGTTCCACCGTCTCCGCTTCCGGCATACGGCGGAAAATGCGGTAGCCGGCCACTCCGCTGCCACCTTCGTTGTCGGTGGACGCGTCCCAGGAGAGGTTCACGCTGGTTTGGGTCACATCGGCGGACGCCAAATTGCCCGGCGTGCCGGGAGCGACCGTGTCGCCCGCGCCGCTGCCGCCGCCGACCACCGGATAGATCTCGATCGCGCTGACCTGTGGGTTCTGGACCACCACCGTGAAGTCGATGGTCAGCATTTCGTCGCTCACGATCACCGGCAGTGTCTTCACCAGCGCGGTGTTCGCGCCCGCTTCGGCGAAGATATCGAAGTTGTCCAAGGCGACCGACCCTTCGACCAGCACGTCGAACACCCGCGCTCCCGGTGCCGTGGCACCCGTCCACACCTCGGCGAAGTGCAGGCGCAGTTCATAGGTGCCGTTGGCCACCGGGAATTGGTAATTCAGCGGCGTGGACGCATACCGGTTCTTGAGGCGGTGGGTCTTGTAAATCTCGGGCACCGTGGTGTTCGCCACCGTCACCGTGCTGGAACCGGTGTTGGTGTTCGCGGTGTTGTAGTAGCTGTCCACCGACCAGACATTGCCGCCGGGATCGGTGTAGTCGCCGTCCAGCTTTCCGCAATTCACCCGGTAAAGCGCGGGCCCGAGCGACTGCGGCATGGCGGTGACAACGGCCGGACCGGACACATTGCCGGCGGCGTCCACCGCCTTCACCTGATAGGCGTAGCTGGTCCCATTGGTCACCGCGTTGTCGGTGAAGCCGGTGGCGGTCACGGTGGCCAATTCCACCGAATCGCGGAGGATCAGGTAGTGGTCCACCGGTCCGCCCGTGGCCGGGGCCTGCCAGGAAAGGACCACGATGCCATTGCCGGGTGCGGCCGTCAGATTCTCCGGCACCGATGGCGGCGTGGTGTCGGGATCGGTCGTGACGTTGAGGGTCGCGGGATCGGACAGGTTGTTGGCGTCATCCCGTGCCTGCACCGAGTAGGCATAGCCGGTATTCGCGGCCAAGCCGGTGTCGGTGAAGGAGGTGGTGGTGACGATGCCCAAGGTGTCGCTGCCGCGCTTCACCACCCACGCGGTGGCGTCATCGGCGGGCGCGTCCCAGGCGAGGGAAACGCTGCTGTCGGTCTTGCCGGAAACGATCAGGTTCGCCGGCGGCGCGGGCGGAGTGGTGTCGGGCGGGCCTTCTTGCAGCGGGAAGATCTCGATGCCGGCCACTTGCGGGTTCTGGGTGACCACCGTGAAGTCGATGGTCATCTTGCCGTCCGCGACGGTGACGGGCAGCGCCTTGACCAGCGCGGTGTTGAGACCGGCCTCGGCGAAGATGTCGAAGTTGCTCAACGCGGGAGCGCCTTCGACGGTCACGTTGAAGACGCGGGTGCCCGGCGTCGTGGCGCCGGACCAGAGTTCGGCGAAGTGCAGGCGCAATTCGTATTCGCCATTCGGCACATCGAGTTCGTACTTCAGGGGGGTGCCCGCAAAGCGGTTCTTGTAGCGGTAGTTGCGGTAAACGTCCTGGGCGTTCGTTCCGGCGATCGCCACCGTCGTGGCCGGGCTCGGGCCGGTGTTGGTATTGCCCGAATTGAAGCCGGTGTCCGCGGACCAGATGTGACCATCCAGATCCGTGTAGCTTCCAGTCAGGTTCCCGCAATCGATCCGGTAAAGCGCCGGTCCGAGCGCGCGCGGGCGCACCGACACCGTGGCGGCCGGCGACACTTTCTGGAGCACGTCGACGGCCACCACGGAGTACAGATAGAGAGTTCCATTGGTCAGCCCGGTATCCGTAAAGGTCAGGCCAGTCACCGTGGCGATTTGGTTTCCATCGCGGGAGATGCGGTATTCCTGGATGCGGGTGTCGTCCGTTGCCGCGAGCCACGAGAGAATCGCCAGTTCGTTGCCCGCGGTGCCGGTCAGCACGCCGGGAGCGGTCGGGTTCTGCGTATCGGCGGCGGTGGTAATCGTCGCTGTCGTCCGGCCGGAAACATTGCCGGCGGCATCGAAGGCCTCCACCCCGAAGGTGTATTGGGTCGCAGGCATCAAGCCCGTCGCCACGTGCGACAGCGTGGTCGTTTGGACGATTGGATTGGACAGCGGGTCCTGATAGACACGATAGCCCGCGACACTGCCGGAATTGTCGGAGGCCTGGGACCAGGCGAGTTGGACGCTGCCGGATTGCAGGTTCGAGTAGGTCAGGACTCCCGGTGCCATCGGCGGCGTTTCGTCCGGGCCGGTGGCACCGAGCTGGACGATTTCGATGCCGCAGACGAACGGGTTCTGGACCACATGGCGGAGACCGATGGTGAGCAGGCCGTCGCTGACGGTGGTCTGCAAGGTCTTCACGAGGGCGGCATTCGGGCCGGCCTCCGCGAAGACGTCCAGATCGTTCACCGCGGTCTGTCCTTCGAGCAGCACGTCGAACACGCGCTGCCCCGCGGCGGTGATGCCGGACCACGTTTCGGCAAAGTGCAGGCGCACCTCATAGGTGCCGTTGACGACCGTGAAATTGAAGTCGAGCGGCGAGGACGCGCTGCCGTCGTAGCGGAACGTTTGATAGAGCGGATCGTCCGTCGTGCCGGAGATCGCGTTGGCGAACGTCGAGATGTCACCGGAAGTCGAGTTGTAGGTGCTGGTGTTCGCATCAGCGGCCCAGATTTGACCCGCGGTGTCGGTGTAGCTCGAGTTCGAGCCGACGTTGATCCGGAACAATGCGTTCGGCGCCGAGACATTGGGGTTGTATTCGATCGTCAGGATCTTCGAAGAGGCGCTGCGATTGCTGCCATCGACCAGGAACGCCGAGACCAGGTGAATGCCGCCAAGATCCGCGTCGTAACTCAACGACAGCGGCACATCCACGTGGCCGTTGGCACCGATCGTCGCGTCGAGGAAATCGTAGGAGACGACGCTGTTGGTTTCGAACGGATCGAGGTCATAGCCGCCATTCGGCACGGCGAGGATGCCATCGTCCAGTCGCAGTGCCGAACGGAACACACCCACGCTGACATCCGCACCCGGCGTGCCGGTGACCCGGACGGTCGGTTGGGTGGTGGTCGTGAATGGCGAGGCGCTTCCCGGCACCGAAATGCCCGGAGTCGGAAGGTGGGACGAGGACAAGGTGTCGGTAGAGCCCTTGTTGGCATCCGCCGTTCCGGGCATGCCGCCGAGGCGGGTCTTGCGGACCGAGCCATCGTCAAAGGTCACGGTCACGGTGGCACCGATGATCTCGAGGCCGGACACGCTGCCCGCTTGGTAGGGGCCGGGGGCCGCCACTCCGCGGATGTTGGTCGGGTCGATGTCGGACGAGAACGTGAGCAGGTTTCCCGGACTGAAGTTCACGCCGGAATCGCAATGCACGTGGATGACGCGGTAGCCTTCATCCCCGTCCACACCATTCTGCGGCGACTCGAAGGTGTGGGTGGGCGTCCCGGTGCCGTTGAACGAATCGACTTGAAAGAGCTTGCCCTCGCCATCGCCCGCCGTGAGGTCCGGGTCGAACACGATGTCCGGCAACAACGCGGTGCTCAGGTCGATCTTGAACGAGCTGATCTTCTGGCCGCCGGTCGAGAGGTTCTCGATCTTGTAAGACCCCGTGGTGTTGGTGGACGAGGATGCGGTGGTTCCCGCGCCACTGCTGACGGTCACCTTCGCCGCGGCGGTGCTGGCGATCGGCGCCACCTGGAAGTAGTCCCACGTCGCATTGAAGGTGGGCGTCGCGACGTTGCCGGTGGTGGCCAGCAGGCCGAAGGCCATGGCCGAGGAACCGCGGATCGAGTTCAGGATCTTGCCACCCACCGCGAGCGGCGTGCCGACGTAGGTGATGGCCCCGGTGCCGAGCGAGTAGCCGGGATGCACCGTGCCCGCGATGGGATCGATGCGGAAGTAAAGCGTCACGTCATCGCTGAAAAGACCGGCGGCCGGATGGAGCACCTGGCTCTGGATAGTGCCGTTTTCCTCGTGCACCACCTCGATCGCGCCCGGTCCCGAGTTCGCGTTGACGGCGACCTTCACGTAGTTGTCCTGGTCGCCATTGCCGATGAAGATGCCTTGCGACTGGGCGGCTGTCGGCGTGCCGTTGAAGAGCAGGCCGCCGAGACCCGAGCTGGCGAGATAGGGACCGCAGAACTCATCGACGGTCACGCCGAAATGGAAGGCGTTCATCTGCGTGTTCGAGGAACCGTGGGGATTGCCCGCGCCGACGGTTGGGTCGGTGAAGAGACCGGCGGTGCCGCCCGCGATGAGTTCCTCGTCGTCGATCTTCTGGGCGTAGTTCTCGCCGGGGTTCAGCATCACGCCCGTGAAGCCGATGCTGAAGAAGCCGGTGCCGAGCTCGTTGAACAGCTCGCGGCGCACCAACGGGGCCACGTCGAGGCCGTTGAGCGGGTCGATCGGGAACACGTCCTGCGTGTCGGCGATGCCGTCGTTGTCGTCGTCCGAATCCAGCAGGTCGGAGAGGAAGTCGCCGTCGTTGTCCGGCGGCGTGACGGCCGGCGAGCAGGCGTCGGAGTTGTTGGAGACTTCGTCCGCGTTGCTGTAGCCGTCGTTGTCCTCGTCGAGCGTGTAGCTGAAGACGCCGGAGCAAACGCCGCCGCCCGACGAATCGAAGTCGGTGGGTTCGAGAATCGTGATCTTGCTGGAGTGGTGGCCGACGAAAATCGTGCCGGCCAGCGTTGGCGCCGCGCCCGGGCCCGGGCAGGTCACGTCGAGCGGGGTGCCGTAGGCGTCGCCATTGAGCAGCACGCTGCTGCCAGTCACGGCCGTGCCGTCGGCATTCATCATGATCCGCTGGACCGTTTTCGCGCTGTACTGGGTGGTGATGATGTTGCCGACCATCGCGCCGCCGAAGTTCGAGGCGGTGTACTCGGCCATGCCGGTGGTCGAGGCGCTGTTGGTGATCAGCGCGCCGTCGGCCGGTCCGGGCAGCCTGAAGTCGCCTTGCTGGGGATCGGCCATGGCGACGGGCACCGGCGGCCAGTCGCTGGTGGGAGAGGACGAGAAGATGAAGCCCGCGCCACCCTCGTCATTGCGGAACCAGCCGGCTCCCGCGGGATTGGCCCGGATGGGACTCGGGTGTCCCTTGTAGTAGCCCGCGCCGCTGATCAGGTAGAGACCGTCCTTGTTGTTGACCGTGCCGGGTTCGCCGGAAACGTATTCGTTGGTGACGGTGGCCGGGACCGATTCGTTTTTCGGATAGCCGCCCCAGCCGGAGTTGGCGGCGTTGTCGAAGGTGTACATCTTCCCGGCGCGGCCCGACGTCTTGGCGATCAGCACGTCGTAGGGATTGCGGAATCCCGAGGCATGCACTTGCACCGGTCCGCCTTGCACCAGCTTCGCCTGGTTGAGGCCATCGTTGCCGCCGAACGGGTCGTTGACGTCCGAGCCGTCCGGATTGTGGGCGCGCGACGAATTCGGGTCGTTGAGGGTCGGAATGTTGTAAAGGTACTGCTGGCCGTAGGCATCCGTCTGCACCGGCAGCGCGTTGAGGGCCGGCAGATCGATCGACAGCACCGCGGCGGAAAGCGCGTACTCGCAGGAGTAGGCGAAGTTCGCCGAGGGGCTGCCGGCGTTGGTGTTGCCGCCTTGCGCGAGGTAGATCGTTTTGCCGTCCGGGCTGATGTTGAGGCCGTTGCTCGCGTGGTTTTCTTCCGAGCGCGGCAGGCCGCGAACGATATCGACCTTTTCCCAAACGCCGCTGCCATTCCGGGTGAGGCGGGAAATGATGCCCGAGTTCGTATCGAGGTTGAGGTCGGTGCCACCGCTGCCCGCGCCCTCGCGCGGATCGCAGGAAGAAACATAGACCACCGGGTTCGCCGCGGTGCCGGTCACCAGGATCCCGGTGCATTGGCGGCTGGTTTGCGAGGTGTTGCGGGTGCCGTCGTCGTCGTAGTTCGGAATGTTTTTGACCAGGCTGATGGTCTCCACATTGCTCGCGACATAGTTGTTCGGCCCTTGGCGGGTCACATCGCAGGCGATCACGGTGCCATTCACCTGCGTGAAGTAGAGCCGGTTGTCGGGTCCGAACTGGAGCGAGGTGACCTTGCTCGCCTTGTTCTGGTTGGTGCCGATGCCGAGCCCGTTCAGCAAGCTCGGGGTGAAGCCGACCTGCGCCTCGGCGACCGGAAGTGCCGACGCCGCCAGCACCACGGAGAGCTTCAGCAGCGCGGTCCGCCATCCGCTCGACAACGCCTCGGCACAACGGTCCGAACCTCGGGAAAGGAACTTCAATTTCATCTGGGGGGGTGGGGAAAAGGGGGAACAGGGGGAGAACGAACAGGGAGCCGGTCTCAAGGAGCGCCGGCCCGCGCCAAACTACCGCTCGCGGCCATGACGCCGGGGGGCTCTGTCAGCAACGCATCGCCGGGGGAAACCATGCCGCGGCTCGACCTCAAGAGGGAGTGGGAGTCCGGAGCCAACGCGACGGGGGAAACTTGGCATGACTGGGGGGAGTTGCCCGGGCCGGAGACACCATGGGTGAGATCCGATCCGGAAGGGTGGGGGGGGTGGGGGGAGTGAAAGCAAATCAAACTATCAAGCAGTCAAAAGTCAGGCGAGATATTTTTATCTATATCTGATTTCCTGATAGTTAGACTGTCTTAACTAAGTCTCGCTCTCCTTTGGCTGTGGGAAAACGAGTCATCGGAATCCAGCAAATGCCACGCCATTGGTCCATAACGTCATCGCGTATGCGGGGCAAATAGCAGGATATGCGGAGTGACGTGTTAGGAACCGCAACCCTGGTGCCCTTGCCAGACGCCGAGGTTCCAGTGACGCCGCTGCTGATAGTGGAAATGCCTGGCGTCACTGAGCAGCGTCTTGCCGATCTTGGTCACGACGCCGAGCCCGATGATCTTGCCCAAGGCCATGGCCGCCTTGCCGAGACGCTTCGGCGCGGGCGCGCCGGCCAATTTGCGCCCGACCAGCAGGCCCATGCGGCGATTGCGTTCCAAGGTCCACTCGGTGGAGCAACGGTCGGCCGGCACGTGGTGCCACACCAACCCGGCGGGCAGATAGACGCCTTTCACTCCCTGATCGAGCATCACGCGCTGGAGATCGGTCTCGTCGCCCACGGAGATGAGCCGCCCGGGACCGATGTCGGGATTGAAGGAGCCGGCCTTCTTGATGTCGTCGGCAAAGGCCGCCCAGTTGAAGCCCAGGGCCAGCGGCTCGTTCAGCTCGCGGATCGCCTCGCCGTAGCTCCAGCCCTTGGCCGAGTAGGGCAGGTAATGCTTGAGCCACTCGGGCGGCGGCACGTCGTAATCGACGTTGCACTTGCCAGCGTAGAACTCGCCGCCGCTCTTGCCCCCGGCGGCGTCGGCGTAGGCGCGGACGCAACCGGGATCGATGCGAACGTCGTCATCGAAGAACACCACGAGTTCGCCGTCGCAGGACTCGAGCGCGAGATTCAACGCGGCGCACTTGCTGCCGACCGGCGTGTAGAGGTACTCGACCGGCAGCTTGCCGGCGAAGCGCGCGACCTTGGTCTCCGCCTCGTCCTTCTTGCCATTCTCCACGACCACGACGCGTTTCAAGGAGTCGGGCAAGTCGGCATCGACCAGGCATTGCAGCGTCCGCTCCAGTAGCTCGCCGCGTTGGCAGGTGGGGATGATGATGACCATGGGGGGATTGATTGAACAAGCCCGGGTGGCGACCGGGTCAACTTAGCGTTTGCGGAACTCTCCGGCGATGTTGCGGAAGAACTCCAGCTTCTTGAAGCCGAACAGAAGGATGACGGCGTAGATGATCCCGAAGGCGAGGCCGGCGGCGATCACCAGGCCCCATGCGTCGATGCGGCCATGCGCCAGGCTCAGGATCCACCAGGCGGCGAGCCCGGCGGGGAGGCAAGAGACCGCCGGTACCAGCATCGTGCGCAGCACTTGGGCGAGCTTCACCGGAGTGCCCTTGAGCGACCATGCCCAGTAAGGGATGAAATTCAGGACCATCGCCAGCGAGTAGGCGATCGCCACGCCGCGCAGCGAACCGTCCTGGCCCGGCTCCTTGGGACCGAGGAAAACCCCGGCAACGAACGCGGCCACGATGATCGCCGAGTTCACCAAGCCCATCGTCCGGTAACGCTTGGTTTGGCCCAGCGCGATCAGCAGCCAGCCCGCGGGATTCGAAATGCCGCCGATGAGCGCCGCGACCGCCAGCAGGCGGAAAATCTCCGCGGTATCCAGCCAATTTCGGCCCAGCCACAGCAGGACCACCTGGTCTGAAAAAATCGTGAGCCCGGCGATCACCGGAATGCTCAGCGAGCAGATCAGCAGTATGGCATTGAGATAGTAGCGGCCGAAGCGCTCGGGCTCGTGCTGCAGCCGCGACAGCGCGGGAATCGACACCGCGCCGAGCGGCCCGTTGATCTGGCCGATCGGCATCAGCAGCAGGCTGTAGGCGCGGTCGTAGAGGGCCAGCGGGTTCGCGCCGCAGTAACGGCCGATCAGCAGGCTGCCGGCTTGGCGGGAGAAGTAGTTGACGACGTTGAAGCCCAGCACGTCGCTGCCGAACTTCAGCATGCCGCGCACGCCATTGCCGCGGGAGGGCATGCTGGGAACCCAGCGGAGCGCCGCCCAGAGGATCGCGGTCTTGACGATCGGCGGCGCGAGGGCCAGTCCGACCAGCGCCCAGTAGCCCATGCCGGCCCGCGCCATCAGGATGGCCACCACCACGCCCGCCAGGCTCGAACCGACCTCCGAGATGGCGAGCAGGGAGTAGCGCATGTTGCGCGTGAGCAGCGCCGAGTGTTGCAGGCCCAGCCCGCCAAAGAAGAAGCTCAAGGCCAGCACCGGGATGATCGTCACCAGCAGCGGCGTCTTGTAAAACAACGCGATGAGAGGTGCCGAGGCGGCGAAGAGCACCGCGATCAGCACCGCGAGGCCGACATTGATCCAGAACAGCGTCGAGATCTGCCGGTGATTGATCTCCGGGCGCTGGATGGTGGCTTGCGAGAGGCCGACATCCATGAAGATCGCCAGGAAGTTCGTGAACACCGCGGTCATCCCGATCAGGCCGAAGTCGCTCTGCGAGATCATGCGGGCCAGCACGCCGGTCGAGCCGATGCGGAGGACCAGTCCCGCGACGCGGGCCATGGACATGTAGGAAGCTCCGCGAACCGAATTCTTGCGGAGGTTCTTCGAAACGTCGATCGCGGCAAAGGGATCGAGGCGCGCGGATCGGGATGGAGTCGGGTCGTCGATGACGCTTTCAGCCTGCATCGAATTCGGGGGGAAGGGAAGTGTCAGCGGACGTGATCAAGGAATTCGGCGAGCCTGGACGTGAGATTCTTGCGCTCGAACTGGCGGACGAATTCCCCGTTCCAATCGCAGGACCAGTCGCCGGATTTCCATTTTGCATGCTGGTCTATCAAGGCGGCGAGCAGCCCGTCCACATCGCCGGGGGGGGAGAACACCCCGGTCCCGGTGTGCGCGAGGAAGTCGCGGGCGTCGCTTTCCGGCAGGGTTGCCAGCACCGGCCGGCCGGCGGCCATGTATTCATACGTCTTGCCGGGCACCAGTCCCGCCTTCATGCCCGCCGGCATCTTGTGCATCGGCAGGAACAGCAGGTCCGCGCCGCGCACGAAGCGCAGGCACTCGGCGTGGCTCAGGTAGCCGGAACACACGAAAAGCCCCTTGGCGGGCGACGCGTCGATCAGGGCTTGGTCGGACTTGGAAAGCACGCCGACGCAGTGCATGCGGACCTCATCCGCGATTTCCGGCGCTTCCTCCAGCCACCTTTCCAAGGCCTTCAGCAGATAGAAGTGCGAGCGCGACAAGCGCTCGACGCCCGGGATGGTCCTGCCTAGCAGGCGATACTGGCGCTGCCGGGCTTGCTCCATCAGCCCCTGCTCGGCGTGGAAATAGCCGGAATGGACGATGTTGAATTTCCCGCCGCCGAGCGGCGGCACCTCGCCCGCGAAATCCTCCGCATCGTAGCCATTGGTCAGGCTCACGACCCGGTCCGGCCGGATCCGCGGCATGGTCTCTTTCACCCGCCGCGCCGACTCCGGGGTGTTCATGATGACCAGCGCGGCGCTCTCCAGCGCACGCTCCATCTGCGCCTTCTCCAGCTCGCGGTGCAAGCCGGTGCGGTGGAGCTGGAATTCATCGAGCGCCCACGGGTCGCGCAGATCGGCCACCCACGGGATGCCGGTGCGCCGGGAAATCTCGGCCGCGGCATCGGCCCCGTCGAAGGGCGACATCGTCACGAAGATCAGGTCCGGCTTCTCCTGCACGGCAATCCGGGTGCCGGCCTCGATGGCCCGCTCCATCCACGCCCGTCCGAAACGGCTGCGCAGGCCCAGCAACTCGCGGGCCGCCCGCTCCAGCTTGCCGGGCGTGTGCACCTCGTCGGGGATCGTGACGCGGTGGATCTGCACGGCGGCCGGCACTTCGTCCATCAGCGCCTGGTCCTTGGGGGTCCAGCGGCGGCCGTCCGGGGCCTCGATCGTCAGCACGATCGGCAGGTAGCCGGCCTCCGGCAGGTACTTGACGAATTTCAGCGAGCGCTGCACGCCGCCGCCACCGGCAGGCGGGAAGTGGTAGGCGATGAAAAGGATCTTCCGCAGGGCCGCGCCGGCCGCGACCGGCGTTGCGGCGCGCTCCGCGGTGCGGGGCTGGGCCGGTTCAGGAGCACAGGCGACGGGGGGCATGGCGTCTTGTTCCGTGTCGGGAGATTTCATTCGCGGGGTGAGTGCGGCTTGGCCGGAGGTCAGGCGTTTCTCAACGCGGCACCCCGTAATCGTAGGGGCCGCTGCTTTCGCCAGGAAGGCCTTCCGTTTCCTCCGCCGGCTCGTGGATCATCGCCGCCAAGGACGCGATGGAAGCGACGCTGAACCAGAAGAAGACATACGATTGGTCGTAGTAGGCGACGGAGATGCTGGTGGCGACGTGGGAGAACAGGCTGGCCCCCATGCACCAGATCATGAAGCGGTCGCGGTCATCCAAATCGGGCCGGGCGTTCAGGATGTCGCCGACCCATTTGAAGGCGACCCAGAGGATCGCCACGAACAGGAGCACGGCCAGAAATCCGCCCTTCACGCCGAAACCCAGGTAGTAGTTGGTGATGTCCGTGTGCTGGGTCTTGCCCGGCAGGCCGGTGGGCATCCAGGAACGGGTGTAATCGGTGCCGAACAGCCACCATTCGTCGAAGTGCTTCACCGCCGCGTCGATCAGCTTCGAGCGGTGCCAGCCGGTGCTGCTGCCGATGCTCAGCTTCCCGATGATGAAGTAGGCCGGCTGCTTCATCACCAGCTCCAGAAAGAGGTAGCCGATGGGGATCGACCAGCGGAGGAGGCTCATCCACGGGCGGAACCACCACAGGCACATGCCCATGATGCCGACGCCCAGGCTCAGCACCGGACCGCTGGACGAGCAGGCGACGACCATGGTCAGGCAGGCGACGAGGCCGGTCGCCGCGGCGCGCGGGTTGCTTCGCCACATCGCAATCATCAGGGGAATCACGCCAGCGCCCACCGTGCCCGCGAGAATGGCGTGGCGGAAAGGACCGCGGGCGCGCAGTTCCCCGTCCCGCACCACCACCTCCTCGCTGTTCCCGCCGAAGAGCGAGGAGAACAGGTTCCTGCCGGTGAATTCTTCATAGACCATCTCCAGCGCGATCGGGACCAACAGGAAGGCGAGGGCGGCAACGAGCGTGTAGAGTTCCTCGAGATTCCGGCAGTAACAGCGCACCAACAGGTAGGCGATGCCGATCTCCGCGGTTTGCCCGATGATGAACATGGGCCCCGCGTCATCCGCGCCACTCTCATGGAAGAAACTCGCGAGGAAGAGCCACCCGAAGAACGCCATCAGCAGCTTGTCGATCGTGTTCACTCCTCCCTCGATACCCTCGCCCCTCATCACGATCCGGCCGAGCCCGACCGCCAGCAGCAAGCGGAAGATCGGCAGTCCCACGCCCAACTCGAAGCGCTGGCCGTGGGTCATGTAAAGGATACCGACCAGGAAAGGCACCAGCGCCCATTTCCGCGGAACGGTGAGCAGCGCGAAGGCCGTGACGAGGAAGAAGAGAAATCCGAGGACGCTCACGAGAGGGGAACGGAAGATGGGAAGCGATGACGGGACTCAGGCGGCGCTGCCGCGCTGGACGCTGCGATAGACCCCGGCCAGCCGGCGGCCGGCCTCGTCCCAGGTGAGCTGGTCGAGGTCGGCGACGGAAGCTGCCCGCAGTTTCTCCAACAGCGCCCGGTCACTGTCTAACAGACGGAGGTGCGCCGTCAATTCCGCCACGTCGCGGAGCGGATGAATGAGGCCGTTCTTCATGTGCTCGCAGACCGCGCCGGACGCGTCGGAAACGAGCAGCACGCAGCCCGAGCCGCGGGCCTCGTAGGTGACCAGCGCGCTGCCTTCCTCGACCGAGGAAAGCACGAACACGTCAGCCTGGCGCATCAGGTCGGGCAGGTCGCCGCGATGACCCATGATCTTCACGCTGGGGTGCGAAAGCATCGGCTCCAGGCGCTCGCGATAGCCGGGGACGAATTCGCCGCAGACCATGAAGGTGCCTTTCTCATGGGCACTCGAGGCAAGCCACGCCTTCAGCGCGTGGTGGAGTCCCTTGCGCGGTTCGACCACGCCGGCATAGATCATCACCAGTCCGTCGTGAGCCGCGCCGTTCGGCGGCTGCGGGCTGAATCGCGAGAAGTCGTAGCCGTACTGGTGGCGCACCAGCTTCGACCGCTCGAAGCCGCGCTCGAGGAAGGTCTTCGCCACGAAGTCGGAGGGGCACAGCAAGTAGTCCGCCTCCGCGTACTCGCTCTCCTCCAGCGCGAGGCGCTTGGGATCGACCTCATGGTCGTGGTTGTCCGGCAGCACGATGCCGACCTCGCGGTTTTCCCGCTCCACTTCCTCGTAGGCGTAGGCCGTGTGGGCGTTCGGCCGCTCCAGCACCACGGGGATGCCGTGGCGCTTCGCGGTGCGGATGGTGCGGATCGAGCCGAGCGGCCAGCCGTGCACCACATCGACCTCGCGATGATGCGCGTTCAGCCACATCGAGGTGGCGACGTCGTGCCAGTGGCAGGCCAGATCGCGGCCGATCAGCTTGTAGGGCACCCGCAACTTGCCGACGGACAGCGTCGTCTTGACGGTGACCTTGTCATTCACCGGCCGGACTTGTGATCCGGTCAGCACGGTCACTTGCGCGCCGGCACGGGACGCGCCTTCGACCTGGTGCCAGGCGGTGGTGCAAATGCGCCCCGCACCCAACTTGTGCGGGAAACTGTAGAGAACTCGGACGGGGGGGGGATTCACGGGTAAAGGGGGAGGTGGGCGATGAAACGGCGGCACCACGACCCGTCGCAGTGCCGCCGGTGAAGGGAAGCGGAACCTCAGGGATTCGAGGTGACCCGCAGGCCTTGCGGCGCCGAAGGCGGCGTCGAGGTGCCGAAGACGATGTCGGACACCATGTGCGAACCGCCTTCCAAGGCGACCAAGCCGAGGTGATCGAGGCTGCTCACCGTGGCCTGCTCGGTCCGGAAGCTGAAGTTCTGCGCGATCAAGACCGGCAGGCCGCCGTCAGGCGTCACCGTCACCGAGTACTTCTTGGTCTCCAGATCGACATCCATCTGGAACCGGTAGATCGTCCCCGCGGCGTAGCTCAGGGTGGCCAGCGCCTGGTAGCTGCCGCCGTTGCGCGCGTCGATCGTGCCGTTGATGTTGAAGCGGGTGATGCAGGCCAAGTCATTGTAGCCATCCACGGAGCCTAGGGCGAGGCCGGTCACGGCATCGACGGTGGCCGAATCCGGGACCGCATTCCATCGCACCGTGAAGCGCGAGGTTTGGGTAGGGATGGTGACATTGGTCCACGCGTCGCTCGAGACGTAGGAGTTGCCGATTCCGAAGTTCGCGGTGGCCATGGCGCTGTTCGCGGCACCCGACTTGACCCCGATCGCCTTGAGCGTCGCGGTCGAGGAAATCAGCACCGGGCCGGTGTAGAGCGTGGAGGACGCGGTCGGCGTGCTGCCGTCAAGGGTGTAGCGGATCTCCGCACCCGAGGTGGAGGTGGTGATGGTCACCGACTGCGCCGAACTGAAGAAGCCGCCATTCGGAGAGATGGCCGGCGTGTCCACCTGGTTGGTGATCACGTAGTCGCTGACCTGCACCCCGGACGGGTCGAGGTCACTGGCCGTCGCAAATGCCCGGACGGTGGTGGTCGCCGACACGGTGATCGGGCCGGTGTAGCGGGTGGACGACGTGGTCGGCGTGCTACCGTCGGTGGTGTAATAGATGGTCGAATTCGCGGTCGAGCACGTCATGGTCACCTGCTGCGGGGAATTGTAAGTGCCGCCGGCCGGGATGAACACGGGCCGCTGGACATCCGTGGTCGCACCGGGGTTCGCCCAGATCGTTTGGAGGTAGGCGTCGGTCGGGTAGGGCGGCATGCCCGAGTTGTTCTGGTTGAGCGAGGTGTCCACCGTCCAGGATCCCGACTGGGGTTGGTTCAGGGAACCATAGGTCTTGTTGGTCTTGGTGTTCTGGACGAAGGCCCACGGGCGAGTGGAGTCCTTGTCGTTCAAGCCCATGCCGCCGATGAAGACGCTATCCTTGGCGGTGAAGTTCTTGCCGGAGCCGTTGAAGGCGTTCGAAGTCGCCTCGGTGGCACCACCGGGCAGGTGCGGATAGCGGGAAAGCGAGGTTTCTCCCGACACCACGTAGCACTTCTCCAGGAAGAATCCGTCCACGTTGCCGGTTTGAATCGAGCAGTTGTTGGACGAGAAATAGGCGCTGTCGCGCAGGGTGATATTGCTGTAGCTGCCGCCGCCGGCCGCCGCCATCTGGAAGGTGTCAGTGTGCGGCTTGGAGCCCGTGTAGGGGACTTCGTAGAAACGCGGCGCGTGGTAGCAGCCGTCGAAGCGCCAGCCATCGTAGCCGCCGCCACCGGCGTACAGGTCGGCGGAGTCGTCGCTGACGACGTAGTGGTCGGGCTGGACCATTTCGGCGACCTCGATGCCCTGGGTCACGAAGCCGTCGGTACCGTAGATACCGAGGTGACCGGTGCACTTGATCCACGCGAAGGCGGATCGATTGCAGCCGTGCATCTTCACGCCGCTGATGCCGATCGACTCGAAGCCGGCGAAGCAGACTCCGAAAACTTTGACGAAACGGACGCCCTTTTCCCATTTCACGCTGCCATAGCCGTCGCGGGGAGCCACCGTGACGCGCTGGCCCCAACTGTTGGAGCCGACGTTTTCCATCACGGGCGTGGCGCCGGAGCCGCTGCCGTTGCCGGTGAGCGTGCCGGGCTCGACCAGGATCAGCGTGCCGCTGTTCGCCTGGGCGTTGGTGACGGCCTGGATGGCCGACTTGATGGCACCCCAGTTGCAGGGGACGTTCACGATGTTCGACACCGTGTTGTCGTACATGAACGGCGTCGGGATCAATTCCGGCCAGTGGGTGCCATTCGGGCCAAATGAAGGAACGCGCGTGGGTTTCGCCGACGCCGTGAAGGGCGTCGCGAGCAGTGCTAGAAATAGGGAAAGATAGGCTTTGATTCTCATGAAACAGGTTCGGTGGTTTCCGATTTACTGGTTTTGAGGGGAGATCAGGCCGGTTCCGGACTTGGGGGATGAAAGACGGGATGGGGGATCCGCGTTTCCTTGGTCCGTAATTCTCAATCGCAAGCTATGCTTAACGATTTTTGAATTTACCTGACATTTTCAAATTTGAGAATCCTAGAGTCCGGGGAATCGTTCTGTTAGCAAGCTGGAAGTCGGTTTTGCGGTCTAACTGTTAAAGTTTACCTTTGGAAATCAGTGGCTTGCGGGGATTGCGGGAATTACGGATGCCTTTCGGAAAGAAGCAAATGCCATTCCTCTAGGGAGCCAAACCCTGTTTCAAGGCACCGATCCGTCGCATGGTTTCCGGGCGCAGGGGCTCGCGGTTTTCCAGCCGCCGGGGGATCAGTTGAGACGCCGATTTCATGGCGCGGATGAAGTCCTTGAGGTGGCCGCGCCGACAGGCGGTGCCGAATTGGAAGACCACCCGCGGGATCGCATACTGGAGCGCCTTCCAGCCGGGCAGGCAGGCGGCGGCCACCAGCAGTTGGTTGCGCGGCTTGTAAAAGACGCTGACCTCGCTGCGGCGGGAGACCTCGTTGGCGTGGTGCAGCACCGAGAGCTCGGGGCAGTGCAGGATCGACCCGCCCTTGTCCAGGATGCGGAACGCCAGCTCCACCTCCTCGTAGTGCATGTAGAGGATCTCGGGATACATCCCGGCCTCGATCAGCTCCTCGCGTCGGAACGCGTAGGCGGTGCCGCTGAAATACGAGGTCAGGAAACTCTTGTCGGCATACTGCTCGATCGGCACCGGATGCCACCAGCGCGGCGTGTCCTCCGACTTGCCGTCCGGCTTGTAGAGGCGGAAGGCGAGGCCGGTGACGGTGGGATGTGCTTTGAAGCGCTTCTCCACGTTGGCCAGCACCTGGCGGTCGGGCACGGTCACGTCGCTGTCGAGGCCCACGACGATGTCGCCCTTCGCCGCGCGGATGCCGCGGTTGCGGGTCACGGCGGGGCCGCCGTTCTTCTCGTTCACCAACAAGGTGACCTGCGGGAAGGCGCGGCGGATGGCTTCCACGCTGTCGTCTGGCGAGCGGTCATCGACGACGATGACCTCCATCTCCACGCCCTCCTGGGCATAGACGTCGGCCAGGAGCGCGAGGACGCAGTCGCGGCGGTTGTAGCTGGGAATGACGACGCTGATCATGAGTCGCGGGCGTGCGGGTTCACTCGCTCAAGCCGTCGGACTGCCGTAGCCGCAGATCCACTTGTTGCGCTCCGCCCACAGCGTCTGCCAGCGGGCGGCGGCGCTGTTTCCGGAATCGGCATCGGGGCTGGACTTCAGCTTGCTGATCGCGGCGCGCAATCCCGTGCCGGTCGCCAGGAAGAACAGGCCGAGCCATTGGGCCAGACCCTTCCAGTGGGTGCGCACCAGGCTCGCCTTGCCGCGGTAGAGCAGCATCGTCTTGTGCACCGGCGTGTCGGAACAGGCACCCACTTCGTGGATGAGTTTCGCCTCCGGGCAAATCACCGGACGATAGCCGGCGGCGTGGGCACGCATCGCCAGATCCGCGTCCTCGCCATACATGAAGTAGCGCTCGTCGAGACCGCCGAGCTGGTTCCACACCTCGCTGGGCGAAAGCAGGAAGCACCCGGTGATCACCCCGACCTCGCGGACGGTGTCGCGTTGCCACGAACCGAGCGACTCGGGATCGAGGAAGCGGTTCTTCGGCGCGATGGTCGTGAGACCGAACGCGAACAAGGTCATGCTCCACAAGGTCGGCAGGCCCCAGCACGAGGAGGGCTCGAGGCTGCCATCCGGGCGCAAGGTGCGGCCGCCGTAGAGGCCGTGGCCGGGATTCTTGCGGGCGAAATCGACGATCACATCGACGGCGTGGTCGAGAATCACGGTGTCGGGATTCAAGAGCAGCACGAACTCCGCATTGGCATGCTTCACGCCGAGATTCACTCCCTTGGCAAAGCCGAGGTTGGTGCCGGGCAGCACCAGTTCGACTTGCGGGAAGTTTTCGCGGATGAAATTGACGGTACCATCGCGGGAGTCGTTATCGACCACGATGACCTGTTGGGTGACGTCCTTCCTCTGCGCGAACACGCTTTCGAGGCAGGCTCCGATGTGGTCCTGCGAATTGTAGGACACGATGACGATGGCTACGTCGGCTTTCATGGGGGGGGTGATTGAACAGCAGTGGCGGGCTCTCGTTTTCCGATGACCCGTGCAGGGACTCCCGCGGCGATCGAGCCGGCGGGCAGATCTTTGGTGACGACGGCTCCGGCACCGACGATGCAGCCGTCACCGATGGTGACGCCGGCGGTGACCACGACGCGGGCTCCGAGCCACACGTCATTGCCGATGCGGATGTCGCGTTCTCTCTTCGATTGTTGCCGGAAGGGCTTGCCGGCTTCGAAGCGATAGTCGGAGGCGGTGATGAAGACTTCGGGGGCGAGCGAGACGTAGTTCCCGAGGATGATGCGGCCGGTCGAGTCGCCGGCCCACAGGTAGCAACGCTCGCCGATGTGACAGTCGTGGCCCATTGCGATCCGCTCGCCGTTGCGCAGCGAGACGTTCGGCGCGATGCCCGTGCCCTTGCCTTTAGTGAGCTTGCCCCGCTCGCGGACGTGGCTGTAGCCGCAGTAGTGGATCAATCTCAGGACGTGGAGATACGACCGGGGATCGAGGATGGACCCGGCGAAATTCAGCACCTTGGAAAGGCGGGAGGTCATGGTTGTCTCCGGACGATGGTCGGCGGCAGGGATGCATCATGACGCGCCACGGCCGAGCAAGACGGCGGGCACGGTCTTGGCCAGGATCTTGAGGTCGAGCCAGATCGACCAGTTGTCGATGTACTCGCTGTCCATCTCCATCCAGCGCTCGAAGGTGGTGTTGCTGCGGCCGCTGATTTGCCACACGCAGGTGATGCCGGGCTTCACGGAGAGGCGCTTGCGGAAGAGCCACTGGTAGCGCTTGACCTCGTCGGGCAGCGGCGGGCGCGGGCCGACCAAGCTCATCTCGCCGTGCAGCACGTTGAAGAGCTGGGGCAGTTCGTCGATGCTGGTCTTGCGAATGAAGCGGCCGATTGCCGTGATCCGCGGGTCGTTCTTCATCTTGAAGGCGGGGCCGTCGGGGATCTCGTTGAGGTGGGCCAGTTCGTCCTTCTTCGCTTCGGCGTCCGCGACCATCGAGCGGAACTTGTAGATCCGGAAGCGGCGCTGGTTCATGCCGACGCGGTCCTGCGCGAAGAACACCGGCCCGGGACTGGTGGCCTTGATCAGGATCGCCACCACGATCATCAGCGGGGCCAGCACGATCAGCGCGGCCAGAGAGACCGTCGTATCCACCATGCGCTTGGCCAGCAACTGCAGCAGCATCTGCTCGCGGAACAGCGTGACGACGTGCTCGCCATCGAATTCCTCAAGGTGGATGTTCTTGAACAGCGAGCCATCCTGAAGGTCCGGCATCACGCGAACCACCACGCCGAGGTCACGGGCGTGTTGGATGACAGTGATGATGTCGCTGAAGCGCGACTCCACCGGCAGGCAGACCATCATTTCATCGACCCGCTCGCGCTTGAGCACGCCTTGGAGTTCCTCGAGCGTGCCCAGCACTTCGCCGCGATGGGTACTCTGGTCACGCCAGGTCTCGCGGACGCCGTCGTTCTCGGCGACGAAGCCGACGATCTTGTAGCCGAGCTCCGGCTTGGCGTCGATTTTGACGGCCACTTCGTTAGCCCGTGAATTCGCGCCAATGATCAGCAGGTAGCGGTAGTTGTAGCCCGAGCGCCGCGCGCCCATGAGCACCAGTCGCAAGAACAAGCGGCTGACGACTCCGGCGCCGGTCACCGCGGCCCAGAAGAACAGGATGTTGAGGGTGTTGAAGCTGCCGACCGAGAAGATCCCGCTGACGATCATCAGCCAGAAGGCCGCCAAGGTGGTCGCCTTGAAAAGGTCCTTGATCTGGGTGGTCAGCGCGACGAAGCGGTCGGCCTTGTAACGGATCGTGTAGGCGAAAATGCCGACCCAGCCGAGGGCCAGCAGCAACACGCCGATGGTGTCCGCCATCCGGTAGGTGGCGGGGCTTGCCGGGTGTCCGCCCATCAGGGCGATTTCCGGACGGAAGTAGATGATGAGGGCTGCCGCTGCCACCAGCATGAGCTGGTCAAACAAGCGGAAACTATGAATCAGCACCTTGTGCCGAAGGCGAATCATGGGGGGACGGGGGGGTGGGGGGTGAGGGCGTTTTAGCAGGGGGGAGGGGCATCAACAAGCCGGATCATCGGCATCGGGAAAGGATAGCGCTTGGTGGCGGAACCAGCACGCGAGATCTTTCGCGAGCGGGTTCCAGAATTTTCCCCGGTAGCGACTGCCTAGATACTCGAAGAACTCCTTCACCAGCGCTTGCGGGTAGCAGGACGAGGTCCGTTTGCCGGAAAAATCGATGTAATCGGGATGAATGTTGACCAAGGCGAGGCCGCCTTGCCGGGCGATCCAGTCGAGCTTCGCTTTCCAGATCCCGGCCGTCTCCTCGCCGAGCAGTAGGAACAGGGTCGAATCCTGCGGCAGCGTGTAGGGCAGCTCGACGTAGCCGGAGCTGTTGTCGTCGGCCTCGACGAGGAAGGGGAAGATGGTGCCGGAACCTTCGGGTTGCGGCTCGAAGGGGTCGGTGTCGAAGGTCGAGGCGTCATAGACCACCCTGAGGTCGTGGATCCAATTGAGCCGCCGCAGCATGAAGCCGGAGCGGAAACCGACCGCTCTCCAATCCTCCAGGTAGTTGTTGATGCGGCCGGCCTTCTCGCGGAAGCCCTGCCGCGATCCGTAGAGCCGGCCATCGTGATTGAGGTCGTGAACTCCGATCTCGAAGCCCCGCGCTTCCAGCCAGGCGCGGAGTTCGGCCGGGTCGTCGTAGGGGCCTTCCGGGATGAAGTTGAAGGAGGAGCGCAGTCCGAGGGCCACTTCGAGTTGGGCGAGGTCCTTGACCTTCGCCACGCCGGCGCGCGACTCGACATCGTGAGTGATCACGAAGGCGAAATCGTTGCCTTCCGGCCAGCCGGGCCAGTTGGCCGGCGGCGTGGCCGAGGTGACGTCGATCGGCCACGTGCTGCGGCAGTCGCGCACGATCGCGCGCGCCCGGCTGCGGCGCAGGGCCCAGCGGAGTCGGCGGGGAATGAACGGCTTGATCCGGTAGTATGCCCGGGTCAGGAAGCCGGGCGATCCCGTTGCCATTGCCTCATAAGCGGAAGCCAGTTGCTTCGACATCGGATGAAGGAGGGGGGTAGTTCAATCCGGGTGCTCAAAGGGTGGAACGGCGAGGGTGAAAGTTCGTTCAGATCTCCCCCGCGACCCAACGCGGGGCGTGGGAGCGGGCTTTGTTGAAGACGCAGGAAACGTCGGCGCGGCCTTTGACCAATTCCGAGTAGCCCCACTTGAGGGCGTCGCGGCTGGTGTCCTCGCCATCCACCACCAGCAGGACCTTGTCCATCAGGCCCGCCATCGCGAGCGTGGGGCTGGTCTGGCCCATCGGCGGCATGTCGAAGATCACGTAGTCGAACTCGCTGGCGCGGAAGTGCGGCAGCAGCTCGTAAAGGTGCATCGGCCCGAAGGGCGTCGCGCCCGGGTCCGACTTGGTCGCCGCGGCGCTGGCGAGGTAGAGGTTCTGGCCGCCTTCCTTGAAGCGCGTGTTGCGCGCCGCCTGCAAGGCGCCAACCACCGAGTGCAGCGGCTTGTTGCCGAACATCGGATTGTCGTCCGGGTAATCGGAATTCAGATCGACCAGCAGGACCTTGGCGCCATTGACTTCCGAGAAGGCCTTGGCCAGGCCGGCCGCGATGGTGGAGGTGCCCGCGCCCGCCGACAGGCCGGTCACGGCCATCAGCTTGGGCTTGTGGGTCATGTTGTTGATCTGGAAGTTGAAGACGATGCGGTCGCGGATCGCCTCCGAATACGGATGGATGAAGTGATCCGTCCGCCCCGCGAAACCGGCGAAACCATTGGCCGTGCGAACCGCCGGCAGCATCGGCATGTCGGCGTCGCTGCCGGTTTCGTCGCTGCTGTCGTTGGCGATCAGGTGGGCTCCGCGGTGCTTCGGCCGCACGTAGGGGATGGAAAGCATGAGCGGCACCTGGAGCCGGGTTTCGATCTCGGTCGGGCGGGTGATCCGGCGGTCCACCACGAGTTCGAGGACGAAGGCGAGGGCAAGCCCGAGCGCGAAGCCTGCGCCGCAGAGTCCCAGCATGATCTTCTTGGTCAGCTCGCTGACGCTCAGTTGCGGCAGCGTCGGCTGCTCCACGACCTTGAGGCCGGGGATCTCCGAGCGATCCAGATTCCGGTCCACCTCGGCCTTCTTGAGGTTGGATTCCAGCAGGCGATACTCGCCGTCCTGCATCTCGCGCTCGCGCTCGAGTTCGGCAATCTGCGGACCGATCGCGGTGACCTGCTTGAACTTCTCTTCCAGCTCGGCAAGGTGGGTTTTGTAGCGGCCGATGCGCGCCTTGATCGAACCCATCACCGCCTTTTCGTGATCGAGTTCGGCGGCCGGATTCACCCCGGCGTCACCGCTCGGGGCGGCGGCTTCCATCGCCAGTCCGGGTGCCTTCGCCAGCAGGGCATTGCGGGACGCTTTGGTGCTGTTGACGTCCTGCTGGTTGCGGACGACCTGCGGATTGCCGGCGGCGAACTTGCTGCGCAGGGCGAGGTCCTGTCCTTGGAGGTATTCCAGGCGCCGGACGAGTTCGCGGTATTCCTCCACCTGCTCGGGCTTCGGCGCGGCCACGGTTGGCTTGGCTCCTTGGCGCTGCGCGGTGGATGAGGCGCTCTCGCCGGCGAGCTTGAGTTCCAAGGTTTCGACCTTGCTCGCTTGGGCGGCGAGTTCCGCTTCGGCGGCCACGATGTCGCCTTGGGTCTTGTCGCGCTGCGAGGCGAGCGAGAGCGATTGCTCGTGCACCGAGATGATGCCGGACTCGGCCTTCAGCTTGTTGAGTGCCTGCTCGGTCTTCTGAAGCTTTTCCTTCACCACGTTGGCCTGCTTGGCCACCGAATCGAAGGCGCCGACCGAGCGGTGGATCTCGAGGTGCCGCTCGGGGTAGAGCTTGACGATCTCGGCCAGCACGTCGTGGGCGAGCTCGGGATCGGGATGGCGGTAGGTGACGATGAGAACATTGCTGCCGCGCGATTCGGGCAGGACTTCGAGGCCGCCTTGCACCGCGTAGGCCGCGGCGGTCAGTCCCTGCTTGCCGGTGGCACCGGGCACGAGCCGCTCGGGCCCCACGCCCTGCGCGACTTCGGTCGCGAGGTCGCCGCTGCGCAGGATCACCATTTCGGTGTTGATCACTTGCTCGCCGGAGCGACCGCCGGCCTCGACCTGGCTGTCGGAGCCATCGGCACCGCCGCGCTGGATCACGTGCTTGACGAGGATGCGGGAGTGCGACTCATACAGCGGCTTCTGCGTGACATACACGGTAGCCGCGGCGCTCAGGCCGAGTACGCCGAGACCCAGGATCTTCCACTTGTGCTTGAAGAGCACGAACAGGATGTCCTGAAGGCCAAGGCCTCCTTTGGCGGGGGTGGGGGCAGTCTTTTGCATGCCAGGGGGGGCTGTTAGGCGTTGCGAGGGGGGGAAATCAACGACAGGTAACTCAAAGCGATCCGTCCGTCATCGGACATTACGCGATCGCGTGGGGTCAAGGAAGGGATTTAAAATCGGAGGCGAATTCGTCTTCGGGGATCTCGCGGAGGACGCGGGCGGGATTTCCGGCGACCACGGTCCGTGGCGGGACATCGCGGGTGACCACGCTGCCGGCGCCGATCATGGCGCCGCGGCCGATGGTCACGCCGCCGAGAATCGTGCTGCCGGACCCGATCGAGGCGCCCGCTTCCACCAGGGTGGATTCGCAGGTCCAGTCGTCGGCGGTCTTCGGCGAGCCGTCGCCATTCGCCGCGCGGGGGTAGCGGTCGTTCACGAACATCACGCCGTGGCCGATGAAGACCTCGTCCTCGATGCGCACGCCTTCGCAGATGAACGTGTGGCTCGAGATCTTGCAGCGGGCTCCGATCCTCGCGCCCCGCTGGACCTCGACAAAGGTGCCGATCCGCGTGTCGTCGCCGATCTCGCAGCCGTAAAGGTTCACGAAGTCCACGAGCTTGACCCGTTGGCCAAGCACCACGTCCGCCGCGATCCGCAGGTTGCCTTCTTGAAAATGGGTCATGGCGATGTCGGTTCCGCCTCGCGCCGGGAGGCCGGCCGGGCGACCACTTCGACGGGGCCGCCACCGGCGCGCAGCGACTCCGAGCTGGCTTCGAGGATTCTCACCACCTCGAGCCCGCGCTGCCCGCAGGTCAGCGGCCGGCGTTGTTCGCGCACGCACTCGATGAAGTGCGCGCACATCGCCTTCAGCGGTTCGCTTTGCTCGATCCTCGGCAGATAGCAATCGCCGTAGTGGTAGGAGTAGTGGAACTCCGCGAAGCTGTCGTAGTGCGGCGGGCACTCGACCCGCACGTCGTAGATGCGGATCTTTTCCAGCGGCTGGAGGTCGTCATAGACGATCATCTTGTGGGTGCCCACGAAGGTCATCTGGCGGACTTTCCGTGGCTCCAGCCAACTGCTCTGGATGGTCGCGAAGCGCTGGCGCCCGAAGCCGAGCGAGAGGTTGGTCACGTCCTCGACTCCTTGGTGAATATGGGCGTTGCCCTGGCAGTTCACCCGCTCCGGCGCTTCACCCATCAGGTGCAGGATGATTGAAAGATCATGCGGCGCGAGGTCCCAGGCGACGTTAATGTCCTGCTGGAACAGGCCGAGATTCAGCCGCTGGCAGTTGATGTATTTCAGTTCGCCGATCCCGCCCGAGCGAACGATGTCGGCGATCTTCCGGACCGGCTCGGAGTAGAGGTAGGTGTGGCCGACCATCAGGATCAGTCCCTCGCTGCGGGCGATCGCGATCAGGTCCTCGCACTCCGCGGCGGAGGCGGCCATCGGCTTCTCGATCAGCACATGCTTGCCCGCGAGCAGTGCGGCTTTTGCAAGGGCGTGGTGCGTCTTGACCGGGGTGGCGATCACCACCACGTCCAGCGTGGCGGTGGAGAGGAAGCGCTTGAAATCGGTGAACACCCGGACACCCGGATGAAGCCGGCGGACGTGCTCGAGCCGGTCGGGATCGAGGTCGCACAAGGCCATGACCTCGGCATCCGGGTGGTGACTGAAATTGCGGGCGAGATTCGGCCCCCAGTAACCGCATCCCACGATGCCGACGGCGAGCTTGTCCTTCATCATGAGCGATCTCCAAACCGCTGCCTGGCGTAACCGAACACCGGCTCGTCCGCCGCATCGGCATCGGAGACCAGAAATCGACGCCGGAAGCAGTGCTTCATCTCCCGCAGCAATGCCATCGGAGTGCGCAAGATCACGGAGAGGTCGAGAGCCGGCGACGAACGGCGGGCGTAGGCCACGTCCAGGGCCGCCATCTCGCGGAAGGTGGTGCGGTTCTTGCCGCTGACCTGCCAGAGTCCGGTGAGACCGGGCAGCACCCGGAAGCGCTCGCGCTGGGCGGAGGTGAAGAAACCGTGCTCCCCGGGAATGCAGGGACGCGGGCCGACCAGGCTCATCTCGCCGCGCAGCACGTTGAAGAGCTGCGGGAGCTCATCCAGTCCCGTGCTGCGGAGAAAGCGGGCACCGGGAATCAGCCGCGCGTCGCCGAGCTCATCGAGCTTCACCATCGGCCGGTCCGACTCGACCAGGCGGGCCACATGGAGTTCGTGGTCGCGGGTCGGCGACCCCTCGTGCATGGTGCGGAACTTGAAGATCGTGAAGAGCTTCTCGCGGTGGCCGACCCGCTGCTGGCGGAACAACGCCGGACCCCGCGATACAAGGCGGATCCACAACGTCACCGCCAGGATCAGCACGATCGAGACGGGCAGCGTCATCGCCACCACGGAAACATCGAACGCCCGCTTCCAAGGAGGAACCGGGATCATGGCCGGCCGGACCGCGCGCGGTCTCCGGACGAAGCTGGTGTTGGTAGGCTTCCTCGGACTCGCGTCGCGTGTCGCGTTCTTGGGCCGGCGGTCAAGTGTTGCGGCGGTGCCCAAACATCCTGAGCGGCAAGGATCTGCCGATCGGCGGGGCCGATCAAAGGGGGGCGTGATCATTCGGGGGGGTGGGGGGGTAAAGGATGACGTGTCGTCAGGAGTAGAAATTCTGGCTGGGGATCATGGTCGTTGGGTTTTTCGATGCTGATGGGCCGTTGCGAATTTCACTATGCTGCCGCCCTTGGTCGATTGGAGCCGTCTCGGGCCAAGACCTGGATGGGGGTGAACAGGAGTTGACCTCCCCGCGCTTTCAGGCCTGCTGGAATTTCGCGACAATCGGTCCCTCTCGCGAGGGCTGGTGGGGACGGGGGCGAAACCAGCAGAAATTCAGGTGGGGGAGATGTTCTGGGGAAAGAATGAACAGCGCCATCGCTTCTAGCAGAAAGGTGTTCCTACTCAAGCTTTTATTTGAACATCCACAGCGGGAGCCGTGACCATCTTGCGAAAGCCGCGAGACCTCGTTTTCCGGGGCGAAAAACGCAAGTGCCCGGGCTCAACTTTTCAGGAAGTTCATGAAAGAAGGGGGTGCCGGTCACCGGCAACTTGGCCCTGCTTCCCATCACCGACTCTTCAAACTCGGGCATTCTGAAATTCAGGGCGAATGGCAGCAAGCGCCATGCCATGGAGCGGTGGACAAACGACTTCGTGACCCGGCGGGATCAGAAATCCACGCTGATTCCGGTTGATATCTGCCACTGCGACCAGTCCTTCTGGCCTTGGTTGCTGGCGCACCGGACCGCGGCCTCGAATTTCACCCGGTCGGAGTAAAGGTTTCGCTTGTACGCCAGATAAGCATTCATGAACTCGTCGTCTTCCCGGTTGCCGACGACCATGCCGACGGCCTCGTAGTCGGAAAAACTCACGCCGACCCCGAGTTCCAGTGACGAGCGCTCGAAATTCCGGATGACGGCGGAGGTGAACGACAGGTCGTTGATCAGGTAGTTCAGGTTGTTGGGCGACGGCACCGTCGAATAGCGGATGCCCGCCCGGAACGTCCACAGTTCGCTGAACTCGTAATCGGCCGAAAACCGGCCGGTGAAGCCGGGTTCCCAGCCGTCGTTGCTGCGTGAGTTCTTGGCATACTCCACGCCGGCGGCGGCATCCAAAAGGATCCGCTCGCCCCACTTGTAGCGGGTCTTGACCAGCAGGGCGACCGCGTCGCGTTCGCCGGTGCTGTCGGACTCGGTCAAGGTGTAGGTGACCGACGGGCCGATGCGCAGCCGCTCGGTCGCGTCCCACAGGCCCGCGACTTCGGTGGAGTAAACGTCGGCTCCCGAACGGGCGCCGGTGTCGTAGTCGGATTGCGAGGCCGACCAACCCGCCAGGATGGCGGTGCGGGGACCGAGTTGGTAACTTCCGGAGATCCCGTAGCTGAGGATCGAGCCCTCGATGAACCCGCCCACCAGGCGGTCGGCCATCGAAACCTGCGCGTAGTCCACGTACCCGGTGAAGCTGGTCCGCGTCGCGGTGTAGGTGAGGGACGCGCCGCCGGTGTGATTGATGGTGTTGAGGTCGTCGTTGTTAAGGTAGGCGACGAAGGACGGGGAGTAATGTGCCTCGAAGGAAAACGCCGCGCCGCCCTCGGGGTCGGAGCGGTACGTGATCCACGGGCTCACATCGGCGTACAGCTCGCTCTCCGGGTAGTCGTCGGAGAGGAAGAAGTTCGAGTCATACGTCGCGTTGGCACTGATGCCGAAGTCGAAGCCGCCCTTGAGACCGGGCAGGTCGGGCGACGGGAAGAACGTTTCGGTCAGGGCGCGGTTGCCGTCGCTGACGCGAAGCGAGAAATCCTGGCCGGAGGCAAGGATCGGCGCGCCGGTGAGGGCGGCGGCCAAGATTCCGCGAAGGGGTGTCGCGGAAGAAAGTCGAAGGGGGGACATACGGACTTTGCCGGGGTGAACGGCAAAAGCCTGCCTCACACACCGCTCGAATGTCAATCCGAAAGGCCACCGTCTAACAACTGCCTGTTGGGGCGGGCTGTTGGAATGCCTTGTTGGACTGGCTCCCTTGCCGGAATCGCGGCTCGCCCGGAGCCAAGGGCCGCTCAGCGTGGCGCGAACCGGAAGAAGCCCTTGGCTCCGGACGGCGTGAGTTCGAGATCGAGGCTGCCCTGGCCGCCGATGGAAACGGCGGGCGCTTGCACCGGGTAGAGATCGAAGTCCAACAGATCCACCGATTTCTCCACCGGCAGCGTGATGGTGTATCGCCCGGTTTCCGGGTGGACCGAGATCACCCGGGTCCCCTGGTGCAGCGCTTCCACCTGGCTTTTGCCGTAGAGGCCCAGGGTATTGGCGCCTGCCTGGAGCACCATCACCAGTTCCTCGTCATTGACCTGCCAGTCGAAGCCGAGCGTCTGCATTTCCAATTCCGCCACGTCGTTGATGCCATCGCCGTCGGTATCGTCGGCGGAAGACAGCGCCTGACCGGTGAGGGTGACTTCGAAGGTATCCACCGCGGCGTTGCCTTGGATTCTCAGCGTGGTGATGCGCGTTCCGGTGGTTACCGGCGAGAAGGAAACGTCGAACTGGAGGATCTGATCCACCGGCAAGGTCACGGGAAGGGTGACCGGCTCCGCCGAGAAGTCATCAAAGTTGCCGCCCATGATGGCGATCTCGGTCACTTCGAGATCGGAGGTGCCCACGTTCCGGATGGTGACCGTTTGCGTGTTGCCGGTGCTGCCCAAGGGGACGTCGCCGAATTGGATGCTCGCCTCCCCCGCGATCAAGCCGGTGCCCGGCGGTTGCTCGACCTGCATTTCCGGGGCGGGCGGATCGGGGACGAAGAGATAGGCCGCACCCCGTTCCGCGGTGTTCCCGGCGTGGAGGGGCGCGCCCATGATCACGTTGGTGCCATCGATCGCGACCGAGGATCCGAGTTGCTCGTTGTCCGGCTGGTTCTCCGGGATCAGGCGGTCCGCCGGCGCGGGAAAGGTGGCCGAAGTGATTTCGTACACGTAGCCGCAACCGCCATCGGTGGCCGACATGTCATCCTCGGGGACCCCTACCACCACCCGGGTGCCCGAGATGGCCACGGCGGAACCGAAATACTCTTCATTCTCCGGATCCGGATGGACGAGCGTGGCCACCGGCGAGCCGGGATTTGCCGCGGTGAGATCGTAAAGATAGGCCGCGCCGGTGTCGGTCGCGCCCGAGTCATCCTGGCGACAGCCGATCACGATCCGGTTGCCGGAAATGGCCACCGCATAGCCGAATTCGTCGTCCGCCGCGGGCGAGGGATTGTCCAAGGTCCGGACCGGCACCGTGGGCGTGCCGGAGGCGAGATCGTACACATAGACGCTGCCGGCATCGAGCGCTCCGGCGTCGTTCTGTTGAGCTCCAACCACCAGCTTCGAGCCCGAGATCGCAACCGAGTGGCCGAACAAGTCGTCGGTCGCCGGGGCGGGATTGTCCAGGGTGAGGATCGGCACCGTGGGCGTCGCGGAGCTGAGGTCGTAAACGTAGGCACTGCCGGCATCCACTGCGGTTCCCACGTCGTTTTTGGAGCATCCGACCACGACAAAGCTGCCGGAAATGGCCACGGCGTTGCCAAACTGGTCTTGGCCCTGCGGGGAAGGATTGAACAGGGTCCGGATCGGAGTTCCCGGCGTCGGGGACGTCGTGTCGAAGATGTAAACCGTCCCGGCATTGTTGCCACCGGTGTCATCCTGATAGGCGGACACCACCACCTTGGTGCCGGCCACGGCGACCGCCGTGCCAAAGTAGTCGTTGGATGAAGGGCTGGGATTGTCGAGGACCAGCAGCGGCTGCTCGGGAAAGGCCGCGGCGAGGTTGTAGAGCGTCACGCTGCCGGCATTGCCGGCGGCCTTGTCGTCCTTCTGGCTACCGACCACGGCGAGGTTTCCGTGGATGGCGACCGAGTAGCCGAATTCCTCGTGGGACGAGGGACTCGGGTTGCTGAAGGTGAGCAGCGGGGTGGCCGGAGTGCCGGTGGAAAGATCGAAGAGATAAGCCGAGCCGACATCCAGGGAAATGCCGATGTCATCGTCGGGAGCCGAGACGAGCAGGCGATTCCCGCTGAGTGAAACCGCGTGGCCGAACTCGTCGTTTGCGGGAGCTCCGGGATTCGTCACGGTGAGAACTGGCGTCGTCGGCGTACCCGAGGTGAGATCGTAAACGCAGGCCACGCCCGAGTCCTCGCCGCCCTGGTCATCCCGCGCGATGCCGACCACGACGCGCGACCCCGCGAGGGCGACGGAATTGCCGAAGTTGTCTTCCGCGGCCGGTGCCGGGTTGTTCAGCGTGTGCAGGGGCTCGGCGGGAGTGCCGGAGTTGAGGTCGTACACGTATGCTGCGCCGGAGTTGGCGACGCCATTGTCGAATAGCGGGGCCGTGGCCGCCACCTTCGTTCCGCTGATGGCCACGGCGTGGCCGAAATGATCGTCGCTGGAAGGCGAGGCGTCCGCGAGCGACAAGACCGGCTGGCTTGGGGTCGGCGAGTTGAGGTCGAAGACATGGACCCGGCAGGTGTCTCCCGGCGTGCCGGTTTCCTGGACGGCGCTGGCGACGACCTTGCTGCCGTCGATCGCGACGGCGTGGCCGAAGTTGGTGGTCGCGCTCGGATTGCCGATCTGGACGACCGGGGTCATCGGCGAGGCCGAGGAGAGGTCGTAAACATAGACTCGGCCGGCATCGCTGCTTCCTTCGCCGCCTCTCGGGGTGCCGACGACCACCCGACTACCGGACATCGCGACCGACCAGCCGAAGTTGTCGTTCTCCACCGGCGCGGGGTTGGAAAGGACGAAGGACGGGACGGATGGCGTGGACGAGGCGAGGTTGTAAAAATAGACGATGCCCGCGTCATTCCCGGCGGTGTTGTCGTCCGGAACCCCGACCGCGACCAATGAGCCGGACACCGCCACCGACCAGCCGAAATAACTGTCCTTGAAGGGGGCTGGGTTCTGCAGTCGCTGCAACATGGCGCCACTGGCAGCGTCATGCACCCAGACCACCCCGCTGTCCTCGCCGCCGATATTGTCGAAGGGCGAGCCCAGGACCACCAGCGTCTGGCCGAGCGCCGCGCTTTGGCCCATGCGGGTGTCCATCTGGCGGGAGGCGGTGGTGGATTGGAAAATCCGCTCCTGTGAATAGGGAATCCCGGCAGCCCCGGCCGGAAGGCATCCCGAAGCGACCGCCAGCGCCAGCGCCAGCAACTCCCGCCTCCGCCGGAACCGGCGGAGCAGGGATGCGGGGGACGGGATCGGGAGGTGGCTCATCGCGATTCGGGTTCCAATAGGTAGAATGCCGGTCCGCCGGGGTCGCTGAATTCGAACTCCACCTCACCCGCGGGATTGATCGTGGTGCCTTGGGGCGTGAACGGAAGCGGCTGGTAGCTTCCCGACCCGGGGTCCTTCTCAAGCGAGAGCGACAGCCGGAGCCCGGATGTCGATCGGGTAAGCTGTGGCTGGTGGATACGGATCGAGCCGATGTCGTCCGGCGGATGGAAGCCGGCGGCTTGGAGGCTCGCTTGGAAGATCGCCACCATCTCGGGATCCGGTTGCTGCCAGCGGAAGCCCAGCGATGCCATGTGCAGTTCGGCGGCATCGTTCAAGCCGTCCCCGTCGGTGTCGTCCGCCGCGGAAAGGCTGAATCCCTTGAGCTGGATCTCGAAGAGGCTCTCGTTGGCGTCGCTGTTGGCGATCCGCAACGTGGCGGTGCGGAGCCCCGCTGCCGAAGGATAGAACAGCACGGTGAAAGTCGTGTCGTCCTCGGCCGGAATGTTGGAGGTCATCCCGCTGGTTACCACGGTGAAGTCCCCGGCGTGCGCACCGATGGTCGTGATGCCGGTGATCGAGAGCGTGGTGATGCCCGTGTTCAGGATCGTGATCACCGAGCTTCCGCCACCGCCGGCACCCATCGCCACCGCGCCGAAGTCTGCCTCGTCGCCGCTTGTCAGTTCGCTGCCGTCGTGTTCCACCGCGATTTCCGGCGCGGCAGGGCCGAAGATGTAGGCCGCGCCCTTGTCGGCGGCGGTCTTGTTGTCCGAGGGCGTGCCGATCACCATGATCGTCCCATCGATCGCCACCGCCGCGCCGAACTGATCGCCCGATGAGCGACCGCTCTTGGAATTGGTGGCCGAGGGGGTGCCGGGCGCCGGCAAGGTGAGATTGAAGGAATAGACCCGGCCGGAGTCCGTCGGGTCATCCTTGAGGGCGGCCCCGACCACGACCCGTACTCCCGAGGTGGCGACCGCGTTGCCGAATCGGTCATTGGCCGCCGGCGTCGGGGGCTGGAGTGAGATTTCCGGGGTCGCCGGCGAGACGAGGAGATAGACGTGGACGGCTCCCGCATTGGAGGCGCCGAGATCATCGTCCGGTGCGCTGACGACCACCCGCTCGGCGGAAATGGCGACGGCGCTTCCGAACTTGTCGTCGGCAGCCGGCGTCGGATTGTCGAGCGAGAGCCACGGCACGGTGGGCGTGGGTCCCGCGAGGTCGAAGACGTAAGCCTTGCCGCTGTCGGCTCCCGTCGCGTCATCTCCGGACGCTCCGATGGCCACGCGATTGCCCCAAATGGAAACCGCTCCGCCAAAGCGATCGCCGCTGGCCGGACTCGGGTTGGCCAGCACGAGCCAGGGGACGGTGGGAGTCGCGCTTCCAAGGTCGAAGACATAGGCGCGTCCGGAATCGGTGCCATCGCCGTCGTCCGCTGCGGCACCGACGACCAGCAGGTTGCCGGAAATCGCCACCGACTTGCCGAACTCGTCACCCGCGGCCGGCTGGGGATTCGGCACCACCCGTTGCGGGATGGCGGGATCGGCCGCCGAGGCATTGAAGACATACACGCAGCCAGCATTGGCTGCGCCGGTGTCGTCGCCCGGCGTGCCCACGGCCACCAGGTTGCCGGAAATCGCGACCGCCGTGCCGAACCCGTCGTTCACGGCCGGCGATGGATTCCCGATCGTCGCCAGCGGCGACTTGGGATCGGAGGAAGCCAGGTCGAACAGGCGGATGCGGCCCGCTTTCGACGCGCCGGATTCGCTGTCCGGTGCCCCGACGACCACCAGGTCGCCCGAGATGCCCACCGCCGCGCCGAAATGGTCGGCGGAATCGGTGACCGGGCTATTCAGGGCCATGGTGGGCACCAGCGGCGTCCCCGATGACAGATCGAACAGATAACTGCTGCCGGATTCGTCGTCGCCGGAGTCGTCATGGAAGGCTCCGGCCAGCACCGCATTGCCCGACACCGCCACGGCATTGCCAAAGTAGTCGGCGGCTTGCGGCGTGACCTTCTTCAGCGAGTGGGTCGGCGTGCCGGGAGTGCCGCCCGCCAAATCATAGACATGGCATACTCCCGCGGTCGCCGCCGTGAGATCCTTGCGGTATTCACCGACCACCAGCCGGTTGCCGCTGAGCGATACCGAGGTGCCGAAGTAGCCGTGCTGCTGTGCCGCCGGACTCGCCAGCACCAGCGGCGGCGCGGCCGGAGCCGTCAGGTCAAACACGGCGACCTTGCCGGCATTTGTCGCGCCCGCGTCCGCGGCTTCAACGCCGATGGCGACCTTGGTGCCGGAGACGGAGAGTGAGTTTCCGAATCCGTCGTTCTGCGCCCCGCCTGGCAGGGTGAGCGTGGCGACCGGCACTCCCGGCGAACCGGATTGGAGATCGAACACATACGCCGCTCCCGCATTGGCCGCCACGGTGTCATCGCCATGAGCGGCGACCACCACTCGCGAACCGGAAACGCCCACCGCCACGCCGAAACTGTCGTTTTCTTCCGGGCTCGGGTTCGCCAGTTGGAGCACCGGGATCGCCGGGGTCGGCGAGCTGAGGTCGTAAACGAAGGCGCTGCCGGCGTTTTCCGCGCTGTCGTCATCCAGCCACACGCCCACCACCACGAGGTTGCCGTGGATCGCCACCGAGTGGCCGAACAAGTCGTCCGCGGCCGGATCCGGGTGCGTGAGCGTCACGAAAGGAACCGAAGGTGACGCGGCGGTCAGGTCGAAGACATGCACTTGTCCGGCGCGAGGCGCATCGCCGGTCGCGAGGTCCGAGCCGACCACCACGCGGTTGCCGGAAATCGCCACCGCTTGGCCAAAGTAGCCGAATGGCGTGGCTTCCGGGCTCTTGAACTCGTGACGCAGCACGCCCGTCGCCACCTCATGAATCCGCACCGCGCCGCAATCCGGGGCGCTGACCTCGTCGTGGTCGAACTCCGGTGCACCGATCACGGCCAAGCCGCCATCGAGTGCCACGCTCGCCCCTTGCTTGCAGTTTTTCTGCGGCAGCGTCTTCGGCGCATAGAGCGCGTGACGAAGCGTGTCCGGCACTTGGGCAGGCGCGATATCTACATGCCCCGACATCCACAACAGGACGCAGGTCATTCCAAGAGGGGGAATGAGCGGGGGGCGCGAGAACATGGGGGGACTCGGACGGAATCGCTTCAGGCCATCGGGCGGGGAAGCATCAATCACGCCAGAAGCGGACGCCGTTCACTAGGGAGTTCCTGTAGGGTGAGGCTCGCGGAAGATCGCCTGGGGGTGTCGTCATTTCCGTGGGGGGCGGGGGTGGAAATCCGGACGCTCGTCCGGGGTCGGGGGATTTGGTGGGGGGAGGGCGTTGCGGGGGATCGCGTGGCACTGTCCGTGCTTGGCTTCCCTCGCGCGGACACCGCCCTTTAGAAAAAAGTTGAGGCGAAAACCAGTCCTTTTTTTGGCGTTCTGCAATCCATTTTCCGATTGATGCAGCAATGCCGACTCATCCTGCGCCATTTGGTTGTTAGTTTTAGCGTCATCCCGCGCGATCAGGGGTGTTACAACAATTCCCTTGCGCGATCATAGCTTCTTAAAAATACTCGGACCGTGCATTTCCCCCCAATGTCACACTTGCGGAGCTTGCGTCTGCTCGCGTCGTTCCTGCTCGGGAGCGTGTCCGCGGCGCAGGCGGCTACTCCCGGCTTGGACTCCCCGGTACCCGTGGCGCCTTACTTCGGTGGCGTCTTTCCATCCAGTCCGCCGGGCGATCCGTCCGGCTGGGCGGTGGTGAATGCCTTCCCGAATTTGACATTCACGGACCCGATGATGCTCACGGAAATTCCGGGGCAGAATCAATTCCTGGTGGTCGGCAAGACCGGTCTCGCCTGGCGTTTCCCGAAGAGTCCCACCGCCACCATGGCCGAGCGCGTGCAAGTGCTGGACATGACAAGCGCGACCCAGACCTCGGAGGACCAGGGATTCTACAGCATCGCCTTCCATCCCAACTTCGGCCAAGCAGGCCAGACGGGTGAGAATGCCGTCTTCGCCTGCTACAATCGCAAGGCCATCGCCGGCACCAGCGATCCGGATCGCAGCTATTGGGTGCTGTCCCGCTTCACTTGGAACGCCGCGACCGGCACCATCAATCCGGCGACCGAGTCGGTGCTCATTTCGCAGTACGATCCGCACCGCTACCACAACGGCGGCGCGTTGTTCTTCGGCAACGATGGCTTCCTCTACGTGACGGCCGGCGACGGAGGCAGCAGTGCCGACACGCTCAAGAATGCCCAGCGCCTGAACATGGGATTCTTCTCCGGGGTCCTGCGCATCGACGTGGATTACTATCCGGGAAAGCCGGGGTCGCATGCCATCATCCGCCAGCCGCAGGACGACCCGAACTGGGCCATCTACGGCACGCCGGTGCCGCGGCCGGCCGGTTGGCCAGCGAGTTACTCGCAAGGCTATGGGATTCCCAACGACAACCCGTGGCTGAGTCCCGGCGGCACTCAACTTGAGGAATACTACGCCGTCGGCCTGCGCAGCCCCCATTCGGCCCACTACGATCCGCCGACCGGGGATATCTGGATCGGCGATGTCGGGCAAACCAGTTGGGAGGAACTCAACCGCGTGGTCAAAGGCAGCAACTGCCAGTGGGCCTACAAGGAGGGTCCCGAGCAAAGCGATTCCCGCACCGATCCCAACACGCTGGCGGACATCGAGACCACGCCGGTCCACTACTATGACCACTCGGAGGGAAGCGCCATCATCGGCGGCATGCGTTATCGCGGCACCCGCTGGGCTTCCTTTCTCGGCGGCAAGGTGATCTTCGGCGATCACGGCCGCGGCCGGATCTGGAGCGCGGAGCTGCCCCCGGGCGGCGGGGCGCCGGTCGTGACCGAGATGTACTCGTCCTTCCGCACCGGCACCAAGAAGGGCTTGGCGAACTTCTCCACCGACAGCGCGGGCGAAATCTACATGATGGATCTCGGCGGAAGCAACAGCCCCGACGGACGCATCATGAAGCTGGCGGAGCCGGCCGTGTCCGCCGAGCCGCCCCAGTTGCTTTCCCAGACCGGCATCTTCAGCGACTTGGCCACGCTCGAACCCGCGCCGGGAGTCATTCCCTACGACGTGCCCAATGCCTTGTGGTCTGATGGAGCGCACAAGCGCCGCTGGATCATCGTGCCGAACGACGGGTCCTTCAATTCCGCCGCCGAAGACATTGTCTTCAGCGCCAACGGCAACTGGGTGTTTCCCGCGGGCACGGTGCTCGTGAAGCATTTCGATGCGCCGACCGACGCGAACAATTCCTCCGCGGTGAAGCGCTTGGAAACGCGCTTCCTGATCTGCACCGCGGGCGGCGGGAAGTACGGAGTCACTTACAAGTGGAACGCGGCCGGGACCGACGCCGAGCTGATGGATGGCGGGCTCAACGAGACCTACGACTTCAATACCGGCAGCGGCATGGAGCAGCGGAACTGGAGTTATCCGTCACGCGGCGACTGCATGGTGTGCCACAATGACGTGGCCGGCCAGGCACTCGGCGTGCGGACGGCTCATCTCAACTCCAATGCCTACTATCCTTCGACCGGCCGGCTGGCCAATCAGTTGGCCACGTTCAATGCGCTCGGCATGTTCGATGTCACGCTGACCGACCCCCAGATGGAGGACTTCATCGAGGCCAGGGCGCTCGACGACGAGACCGCGCCGCTGGAGCATCGGATCCGGTCGTATCTCGACACCAATTGCTCGCACTGCCACCAGCCGGGAGCCCAGGGAGAAGGCTTCGATGCGAGGCTGGCCACCTCGCTCGTCGAGCAGAATCTGATCAATGGCATTCCCACCCGTTACGAGGAGCTGGGCGCGGCGGGACGCTACATCAAGCCGGGCGACTTGTCCTTGTCAGCGGTTTACGTCCGGGCCGCGGCCGTCGGGAATGGCGACGCCATGCCGCCACTGGCGAAGAACCTCGCCCATGCCCAGGGCGTGGCCGCGTTGCAGACTTATATCCAGGGCCTGACCGAGCCGGAGTTCCAGCAAACGCTCGGCCCCGGCCCGCAGGCGCGCTACGTGAGGCTCAAGTCGATCACCGGACGCCGCCGCTATGCCGCCGTGGCGGAGTTCGCGATCCTGGATCACAACGGGGAACGGATCCCTGCCAACCAGGTCACGGCGAGCTATCTTCGCGAGGATGGCAGCGGCGGATTCGTGGCGGGCGTGTCGCCCGACGGGTCGCTTCCGGCGGAAGCAACGGATGGCAACGACGGTTCTTCCACCAATTTCTGGCAGTCCACCAGTGTCGGCGGCAACAGCGCGCCGAACCATCCGCACTATCTGGTGTTCGACCTCGGCGCGACGCGCGAGATTGGTGGCTACAAGTATTTCCCCCGGCTCACTTCGGAAGACGGCCGCATCTTCCAATACTTGGTGGAATACAGCACCGACGGATCCACCTGGAGCACCTTGGACTCCGGCACCTGGCCGAATTCCGCCACTCCCCAGGAATACAATCCCGGCCACAACAAGCGGCCCGCACGGGTGCATGTCGCCGGGCCTTCGGGAAGTGTCATGGGGCCGTTCGACGTGACGATCGTCTTCGACATGGACGTCGAGAATTTCGGCGCGTCCGACATCCAGGTCACCGGTGGTTCGGTGCAGAAACTGCGCGGCTCAGGTTACTACTATGTGGCTCGTATTTGGCCTTCGATCGGCTCCACCGGGGTCGAGCTTTCGATTCCCGCCAATGCCGCCGACCCGGTCTTCAAGACCGGCAAGGGCCGCTTGGGCAAGGGCAGCCTGGCGAGCGCGCCGTACTTGGTGGTGGCGGAGCCGGATACCGTGGCGCCATCCCCGCCACTGAATCTGGCCGCCGATCCCGACGTGCAACAGGTGGACCTGACTTGGAATCCCTCGGATTCCGAGGACGTCATCGGTTACCGCATCTATCGTGGAGCGGATACGGATCCCATCGCCACTGTCACGGGCACGACCTACACCAGCACCGGCCTCGATCCCGAGACGTCGTACTTGTACCGCGTGGCTGCGGTGGACTATGCGGGGAATGTTTCCCCGGAGGCGCAGGTCACGTTTTCCACGGATCCGGACGAGACCCCTCCTTCGATGCCGGGATCGCTGGCAGCCAATCCGATCACCGAGACGACCGTCACGCTCACGTGGACTGCCTCCGACGACGAAGTGGGGGTGGATGGATACCGGATTGAGCGAGGCAGCATCTTGCTCGGCACCGTGGAGGGCCTGTCTTTCCTCGACACCGGCCTCAGCGACGGGGCTTCCTACACCTACAAGGTGACCGCCATCGATACTTCGGGGAATGAGTCCCCGGCGACGATCTCGGTGACGACCGTCACCGACACCGTGCCTCCGCAGGCTCCAGGAAACCTTGCCGCTGAGGAGCACGTTACTTCGATCCAACTCACCTGGACGGTTCCTTACGACTTGATCGGAGTCACTGGCTATTGGATCTACCGTGACGGTGCCGAGGATCCCATCGCCACCGTGACGGGAACGAGCTACGCCGACACCGGCCTGACTCACAATACGACCTACTCCTATCAAGTCCGGGCCTTCGATGCTCGCGGCAACATCTCGGAAGACGCGACGATCAGCGCGAGCACCGAGCCGGATCTGGTCCCTCCGACCATGCCGGGCGATCTGGCCGGCATACCGTCCACGGATTCGATCCAGTTGTCCTGGTCGGCATCGTCTGATGGAGAAGATGGCAGCGGAGTGGATCGCTACCGGATCAGCCGGAACACGATTATCGTTGGCACGGTGACCGGCCTGACTTTCACCGACACCGGCTTGGAGAGTGGCATCGAGTACCACTATCAGGTGGTGGCCATCGATGAGGCCGGGAATGTGTCTGATGCCGCGACGCTTTCGATGGAGACAACCTCCGACAGTGTCGCTCCCCAGCCCCCCGGCAATCTGGCAGCGGAGCCGGACTACGCGGCCGTGAATCTCTCGTGGACGGCGTCCCCGGACAATGACGTGGTGGGGTACGAGATTTATCGTAGCGGGGAAGAGTCACCCATCGCGACCGTGACCACGCTTGCCTACACGGTCAGCGGGCTGGCGGGCAACAGCTCCTACACCTTTGACGTGAAGGCGAAGGATGGGGCGAACAACCTTTCTGAGGCCGCCACCGTCACCGTGGAAACGTTGGGCTTCGATGACTGGCTGGAGGAACACGAGCTGACCGGCCAGTTAACCGCCGATTCCGACGGCGGCGGCTTGGACAACTTCGCCGAGTTCCGCCTTGGAATGGATCCCACCGATCCGCTCGACGACCTGACCTTCCGCCTCGAGTGCACCGTGGGCGCGTCCGCGATCGAAGTCGTCTGCCCGGAACTCAAGCCGGTGGGCCATTACTACCTGCACGCGAGCGGCAATCTGGCTGACCTCACCGCCGCGGAGAACCGCGTAATCTCCCTCACGCCTGAAGCCATCGCGGCCCTGCCTCCGGAGCAACGTGACCATTACGTCGTGGAGATTCCCCTCACTGGCGACCGCAAGTTCGTCGTGCTGATCTTCGAACCGCTTCCGGAATAAGGTGAGACGCCGCGATTTCGCGGAAATGGTCACGACTGTTAGACCTTGGCGGCAGGCACTTGTGCGCAACCCGAGTTCACGAGTGCTGACGTGGCGAGCCCCGCGGCAAAATTGCCGGCGATCGACGAGCCGTTTCGAACGACCTAGTACTCCCGCTTCAGCAAATACTCCGCGATCTCGCGCAGGCGCTGGGCCTTCTTGCCGAAGGGCAGCAGGGCATCCATGGCTTCCTTGGTGAGCTTGGCGGCTTCCTTGCGGGACTTCTCCAAGCCGAGGATGGCGGGGTAGGTGGCCTTTTCGACGGCGGCGTCCTTGCCGGCGGTTTTGCCGAGGACTTCGGTGGAGGCGGTGACGTCGAGGATGTCGTCGATGACTTGGAAGGCGAGGCCGAGGGCGCGGCCGAAGACACTCAGCGCTTCAAGCTGCTTGTCGGTCGCATTCGCGGTCATCGCGCCGAGGCGGATCGAGGTCGTCAGCAGCGCGGCGGTTTTCGCCTCGTGGATTTTGACAAGCTGGGCCTTGGTGAGCTTCTTGCCCTCGCCCTCGAGGTCCATGACCTGGCCGCCGATGAGCTTGGTCGAGCCACCGGTCAGCGCGAGTTCGGCGACGTAGCTGCCGACCGGGTAACGCTTCGCCGGCTGGGTCTGGGCAAGCATCAGGAAAGCCTCCGTGAGAAGGGCGTCTCCGGTGAGGACGGCCATGCCTTCGCCATAGACCTTGTGGCAAGTGGGACGACCGCGGCGCAGGTCGTCGTCATCCATGCATGGCAGGTCGTCGTGAACCAGCGAGTAGGTGTGGAGGACTTCCACCGCGCAGGCGGGAGGAATCGCGGCCTCGGGATCGCCACCGCAGGCTTCCGCAGCGGCGAGGCAGAGGATGGGACGCAAGCGCTTGCCGCCCGCGAAGACGGTGTAGCGCATCGCCGCGTGAATCGTGGCCGGCTTCTCCTTCGCCTTCGGCAGGAAGGCGTCGAGCGCGGCATCGACTTCGGCGGCGCGGGTGGTGAGGTACTCCTTGAGATCCATGGCGGCGTTAGAAAGAAGGCAGTGATTCACCGCCAAGACGCAAAGGACGCCAAGCGACTCAAGAAAGAACTCCTTCCTTGGCGAACTTGGCGTCTTGGCGGTTCCTCAATTCAGAGGAGCTCCGCGATCTGCACCGCGTTGAGCGCGGCACCCTTGCGGACCTGATCGCCGACGACCCAAAGGTCGAGCGCGTTGTCGAGGACCAGATTCTTGCGGATGCGGCCGACGAGGCAGTCGTCCTTGCCGGTGGTGTCGAGTGGCACCGGGAAGACCTTGTTCGCCGGATCATCGACGACCTGCACGCCGGGCTTGCCGGCATACGCGGCACGGGCGGCTTCGACATCGACCGGCTTTTCAAACTGTGCGGTGATGGAAACCGAGTGCGAGCGATAGACCGGCACGCGGACGCAGGTGCAGGAGACCTTGAGATCCGAATGGCCGAGGATCTTGCGGCCTTCGTTGAGCATCTTGAGCTCTTCCTTGGTGTAGCCGTTGTCGGTGAAGGAATCGACCTGCGGGATCACGTTGAAGGCGATCTGGCGCGGATAGACGCGCGGCTCGAAGGGCTGGCCGGTGGCGATCGCCTTAACCTGCTCTTCCAGCTCGATGATGCCCTGCGCGCCCGAACCGGAAACGGCTTGGTAGGACGAGGCGATGATCGACTTCAGGCCGAACTTCTCGTGCAGCGGCGCGAGGGCCATCAGGGAAATGATGGTCGTGCAGTTCGGGTTCGCGATGATGCCCTTCGGATGATCCTTCGCGGCGGCCGGGTTGATCTCCGGGACCACTAGCGGGACGCCCTCGTCCATGCGGAAGGCGGACGAGTTGTCGATCACCACGGCCCCGGCGGCAGCGGCGGACGGGCCGAATTCCTTCGAAATGCCGCCGCCCGCGGAGAAGAGCGCGATGTCCACGCCGGCGAAGCTGTCGTGGGTGAGTTCCTGCACGACGATGTCTTCGCCACGGAACGGTATGCGTTTGCCGGCCGAGCGGGCGGAGGCCAGCAAGGTCAGTTTGCCGACGGGGAAGTTCCGCTGTTCGAGACAGAGAAGCATTTCCTCGCCGACCGCTCCGGTGGCGCCTACGATGGCGACGTGCTTGAGTTCGCTCATGATTTGGAGGGCGGGACTTTAGGGGCGAAAGGCGGCATGGCAATCGAATCGTGCGGCTGCGGTGGCATCGGGGAGGGGGATTCATGCGTGTTTTCCCGGATGCCATCGAAGTGACAAAGCTGTCGCCGGGCATCCCGCGTTTACGTGATTGCCTTGGAATGCTTGCCCGGCCAAGCTCGGCGCGACTGCTCTAGGTCGCCCTCATCACTCCCCGACATGCCGATGTCCACCGGACGCAAACAGGCCTTCTCCATCCAGGCGCTCCAACTCCTGGATGCGGCGCTGGTTTGGCTGGGGTTCTGGCTGGCGTCGATCGTCCGCGATCCGATTCGCGACTTCGTCGGGATGCCTCCGATGATGGGCCGCTCCATGCTCGCGGACATGAGCTGGGTGCTCTACATCGCCGTCCCTTTCACGCCCTTGGTGCTGGAGCATTTCGGGTTCTACGAGCACGTCCGCCGGAAATCCCGCCACAAGGCGATGCAGCAGATCGTCAAGGCCCTGGCGGTGATGGGGCTCGTGCTCGGCTTGATTTCGGTATTCTCCCGGCTCCAGGACGCAAGCCGCCTGATCCTTGGTTTCGGCGCTCCAATCGTCGCGTTCCTGCTGCTGCTGCGGGACCGGGTCACACGCAAGCGGATGATCATCCTCGAGCGCGACGAAGGCCGCCGTGAACGGGTGGTGCTGGCGGGATCGGGGGAAGATCTCGATGAACTGATCGAGGAGCTCGATCCCGAGGCGACCGGTGGCTGGAACATTGTCGAGCGCTTCGACCTTTCCTCCCGTCCGGTGGAAGAGCTTTACGGGCTGCTGAAGACGGAAACGGTGGAGCGCGTGATCTTTGCCACGCGGCGCACCGCCTTCGATCGCGTGGCGCAGGCGGTCGAAGCGTGCGAGCTGCAAGGCGTCGAAGCGTGGATCGCGGCGTCGTTCATCCGCACCCAGATCGCCCGGCCGGTCTTTGACTCCATCGGGGACAAGCCGATGCTGGTCCTGCGTTCGACGCCGGAGCTGAGCTGGGAGCTCTTGACCAAGGAAGCTTTCGACCGGTTAGGGGCGCTGACCTTGATCCTGCTCAGCTCGCCGCTGTGGATCATCGCGGCCGTCGGCATCCGGCTGACCAGTCCGGGAGCGCCCATCTTCTTCTGCCAAAAGCGTGCGGGCCATTACGGCAAGCCGTTCCGCATGTGGAAATTCCGCACCATGGTCCCGAACGCGGAAGCCTTGCTGGAAAAGACCAAGGCCGAGCACGGGAACCAGATGGGCGGGCCGGTCTTCAAGCTCGACCGCGATCCGCGCGTCTTCGCCTTCGGAGGCTGGCTGCGGAAGCTCAGCATCGACGAACTGCCCCAGCTCCTCAATGTGCTGACCGGCGACATGAGCCTGGTCGGCCCGCGGCCGCTGCCGCTCTACGAGGTGGCCGCCTTCTCGGAGTTGGCCCACCGCCGCCGCCTGAGCGTGAAGCCCGGCATCACCTGCGAGTGGCAGGCCGGCGGCCGCAACAAGATCACCAGCTTCGAGCAGTGGGTGGAAATGGACCTGCGCTACATCGACAACTGGTCGCTGTGGCTCGATTTCAAGATCCTGCTCAAGACCATTCCGGCCGTTCTGTTGGGCAAGGGCGCGAAGTAATTCCCCGACGGCGGGAATTCGCCTTGAGGAAAGCGGCGTGACCGGCGGACGATGCGCCCGCCCCGTCGCTCCCGCATGAAACTGATCAGTGGAACCGCCCACCGCGCGCTCGCCGAGCGCATCGCCGATACCCTTGGCACCAAGCTCGCCGATGTCCACGTCACCGCATTTCCGGACGGTGAAACCTTCGTCAAGATCAACGAGAACATCCGCGGCGACGATGTCTTCATCATCCAGCCGAGCTGCCCGCCGACGAACCACAACATCATGGAGCTGCTGATCATGGTGGATGCGGCCCGCCGCGCCAGCGCCGGCCGGATCACCGCCGTGATGCCGTTCTTCGGCTACGCCCGCCAGGACCGCAAGGACCAGCCGCGCGTGCCGATCACCGCGAAGCTCGTGGCGAACCTGCTCACCTCCGCCGGTGTCAGCCGCGTGCTGACGATGGACCTGCACGCGCCGCAGATCCAAGGCTTCTTCGATATCCCGGTGGATCACCTCTACGCGAAGCCCGCGCTCATCCACTACCTGCGCGACCGCCACCCCGATACCTCGAACCTCTGCGTGGTGTCGCCCGACGTCGGCGGCGTGAAGATGGCCCGCGCCTATGGGGATGCCCTGGGGGCGGATCTTGCCATCGTCGCCAAGCACCGCATCAGCGCCACCCGTGTCGAGGCGATGAATGTGATCGGCGAGGTCGAAGGTCGCGACGTGATCCTGATCGACGACATGACCGAGACCGCCGGCACCTTGACCGCCGCGGCTGAGATTCTCGGCAAGCACGGCGCCCGCCGGATTTTCGCCGCCGTTTCCCATGCCGTTCTTGGCGATATGGGACGCGAGCGGATCAAGAACTCGGTGATCGAGGAAATCATCACCACCGACTCGGTCCCGCAGGCCACCGGTGAAAAAGTCCAGGCGGTTGGCATCGCGCCGCTGCTCGGTGAAGCGATCCGCCGCATCAACGGCGGCCAATCGGTGACCTCGCTGTTCGACCTCTGAGGTTCCGCGCATCTCTCCAACCAAAAACGCCGCACGGAGTCGCCATTCCGCGCAACGTTTTTTCGGGTGTGGGCTGGAGAGCCCTTTGGGTGAACAGCGTTCTGGAAAGCCTGCCCTCCGGGGAATCCCTGAATGGACACCGTTGGGGAGAGCACCGGTGTCCGATGGGAGTTTCCCGGAAGGAGAGGGAGGGAAAAATCCGTGCCGGCTGTTGCCAACCGACGCGCTCAGGATGCCCCTGTTTTCGCTCGGGAGATATTACGCAATCGCGGGGGATTCCTCTAACAGCGCGGGTGGTCCCGGTCTTGAAATGGGAAGCCCCCGGACACTAGAGGGGGGAACCGTTCCAGTGTCCGAGGGCCGTGTCCCAATTGCATGGGGGGCTGTGCAACTATCCCTTACGCGGGACACCCTGTCCGATTTTCCCCCGGCCAGCCATTACGTGATCGCGGATTGACCGCAGTTCCGTGGACGCGGCTTCAAGCCGCGAGCCTCACCACGCGTGGTCACCCGGCCATTGCTGGTGGAGGGCGGAGGACCTGCGGCTGGTAGCCGCGCCCACGGGAAAAGATGCCCCAGTGACGACTTTCTCCCGAACCCGGAACCTCGTAGG
>CBKZPU010000012.1:0-48127 GCA_966696705.1 uncultured Verrucomicrobiaceae bacterium
TCCAAACGCGTTTGGAGACCGGAGGAATCGAGCGACTCCAAGCGGCGGGTCGAGAAGGACTCGCAGGTGAAGGAGGCGACCACGGAGCCGTGGACGACGGCCTGCCGCAAGGTCGCAAAATCGGGCTGCGTCGAGCCCTTGGCGGCCAGATACCCGGCCAGCGCGCCGAGGAAGCTGTCGCCGGCCCCGGTGGGATCGGCGAGTTCTTCGATCGGGTAGGCGTGGGAACGGAAGAATTGCGGATCGGTGATGGGGGACTGCGGATTGGAAGAGTTCGCCGAGAAGAGCATGGCGCCGTACTCGCCGAGCTTGATGACGACGTGGCGCGGGCCCTTGGCCAGGAGCTGTCGGCCGGCCTGGAGGAGATTGGAGGTGCGGGTGAATTCGCGGGCCTCGCTGTCGTTGATGACGAAAAGGTCGAGCTGCTTGAGGACGTCGTGGAGGCGTTCGTTGGCGATCTCGATCCACAGGTCCATGGTGTCGGCGATGACGAATCGGTCGGCTGCCTGACACTGCGCGAGCATTTCGAGCTGGTTGTCCGGCGACATGTTCGCGAGCACAACGAAGGCCGATGAGGCGGCGCCGGCGGGGACCTTGACCTGCCAGCTCTCCAGCACGTTGAGGCCGACCCGGTGGGTCGTGCGCTGGTTCATGTTGTTGAAGTACTCGCCGGACCACGTGAAGGAGTCGCCGGTCGAGCGCTCGACGCCATCGAGGGAAATCCCGCGGCTTTCGAGCATTTCCAAGTGCGGGGCCGGGAAGTCCTTGCCGACGATGCCGACGAGATGGACCGGCACGCCGGAGAAGGAAGCGGCGAGGGCGGCGTAGGCGGCGGAGCCTCCCAGGAGATTGGTTTCGTCGGCGAAGGGCGTCTTGACGTTGTCGATCGCGATGGTGCCGCCGACGACAATGGGGAGCGGGTTGGACATGGCGTTAGAGACCAGAGGCAAGAGCCAAGAGACCAGAAAAAACACCGGTGAATGGTGAAGCTTTTAGCTCGAAGGAGTCCAATGGAGGGCTGTCGAGGTCGCAAGATGCGACTGGGAACTCAATTGCTGGAGAGTGAGGCCTTCACCTCCCGCACCGCGGTTTCCACGTCTGAAGCGGTGAGCAGATCGGAAACGATGACGACGTTTCGAGCGCCGGCGGCGAGGACTTCCGATAGGTTGTCACGCTTGATGCCGCCGATGCAGAAGACCGGGATCCGCGAGCCGACTTCGGCTTGGACCGCGGCGATGTTCTCCAGGCCGATGCCGGGGCGGCCGAGCTTGGTGGGCGTGGGAAACAGCGGGCCGAAACCGATGTAGTCGAAGCCCTCGGCCAAGGCGGCGCGGGCTTGGTCGGGCGAGTGGGTCGAGCGGCCAACGAGCATGTCCGGACCGACGATTTCGCGGACCGCGGCGAGGGTGCCGTCGTCCTGGCCGATGTGGACGCCATCCGCGCCGACGGCGGCGGCGATCGCCGGGTGGTCGTTCACAATGAACGGCACTCCGGCGGCGCGGCAAAGCGGCAGCAAGAGGCGCGCGAGCCGCTCGATTTCCTCCGGCGGGTGACCTTTGGCGCGGAGCTGGAGCAAGTCCGCACCGCCGGCGAGGAGCGCGCGGGTAACGGCCTCCGCGTTTTCCACGGCGACGTAGCCGAGGTCGAGGATGGCGTAGAGCTGGCCGGCGAGCTTCATGGGCGAGGAACGCAGCGTCCACTGCCGGAACGGCGCAGCCGTTCCGCTACGAAGATGAAACATCAGCCCTTCCGCTCCTCGAGGTAACGCGCCACCCAGCCGATGTCGTAGGTGCCGTTGGCGAAGTCCGGATGGGCGATGATTTCCTGCTGGAATGGAATCGTCGTCTTGATGCCGCGGATCATGAACTCGCCGAGTGCGCGCTTCATGCGGGCGATGGCGATCTCGCGGTTGGCTCCGGTGACGATGAGCTTGGCGATCATCGAGTCGTAATTCGGCGGGACCGCGTAGCCGGAATAGACGTGGGTATCGACCCGCACGCCCTTGCCGCCCGGGGCATACCACATGTCAATCTTGCCGGGGCTGGGGCAGAAGTTGTTGAAGGGGTCCTCGGCATTGATGCGGCACTCGATCGAGTGACCGCGCGGCGCGGCATTGAGCACGTGGCTGGAGAGCGGCTCGCCGGCGGCGATGCGGATCTGCTCCTTGATGAGCTCGCAGCCCATCACTTCCTCGGTCACGGGATGCTCCACCTGGATGCGGGTGTTCATCTCCATGAAGTAGAAGTTCTCGCCCTTCTCATCGACGAGGTACTCGATGGTGCCGGCGTTCTCGTAGCCGATGTTCTTGATCAGGTTCACCGACGCCTCGGCCATGCGGGCTCGCAGCTCGGGGCCAAGCAGCGGCGACGGGCACTCCTCGATGATCTTCTGGTTCCGGCGTTGCATCGAGCAGTCGCGCTCACCGAGCTGGATGAAATTGCCGTGGCGGTCGGCGATGACTTGGAATTCGACGTGGTGCGGGTTGAGCACCAGCTTCTCAAGATAGCACTCGCCATTGCCGAAGGCGGCCAGCGCTTCACCCGAAGCGGCCTTGAAGAGCGACTCGAATTCTTCCTCCTTGAAGCACGGGCGCATGCCGCGGCCACCGCCGCCGGCGGTCGCCTTGATCATCACCGGGAAACCAATGCGCTTGGCCTCGGCGAGACCCTCCTTGGCATCGCTCAGGATTTCGGAACCCGGCGTGACCGGCACGCCATTCGCGACCGCGGTGGCGCGGGCGGTCGCCTTGTCGCCCATCATCGAGATGACCTTGGCGGACGGCCCGATGAACTGGAGATTGCAGCTTTCGCAGATCTCGGCGAAGCGGGCGTTCTCGGAAAGGAAGCCGTAGCCGGGGTGAATCGCTTCCGCCTCGGTAATCTCGGCGGCGGCGATGATGCGGTCGGGCTTCAGGTAGCTTTCCTTGCTCGGCGCGGGCCCGATACAGACCGCCTCGTCGGCGAGTTGGACGTGCATCGAATCGACATCGGCCTCTGAATAGACGGCCACGGATTCGACGCCGAGTTCGCGGCAGGCACGGATGATGCGCAGGGCGATTTCACCGCGGTTGGCGACCAGGACGCGCTTGAACATTGTCGGAGTGTGCGAGTTTTCAGTTTTCAGTTTTCAGGGTGAAAACCGAGGACTCACTTGATGCGGAAAAGGGCGTCGCCGAACTGCACCGGCGTGGCGTCCTCCACGAGGATCGCGGTGATCGTGCCGGACTTCTCGGCCTTGATCTCGTTCATCACCTTCATCGCCTCGATGATGCACAGCGTCTGGCCTTCGCTGACGGCATCGCCGACGCTGACGAACGCCGGCGAATCGGGGCCGGGCTTGCGGTAGAAGGTGCCAACCATCGGCGAGGTGATCGCCGTGCCATCCTCCTTCGGCGCGGCGGCCGGAGCGGCGGAAGCGGCGGCTGCCGGGACGGCGGCGGCAGGTGCTGGAGCGTAGGCCGGGGCGGCGGCGGGAAGGCTGCCGAGGAGTCCGCGCAGCGACTCGAGATCCTGGCCCTTGCGGAGCTTCAGATGGAAGCCTTCCCTCGACAGGTCGAAGAGGGTGAGCCCGTGCTCGTTCATGAGTTCGACGATCTTGCGGATTTCCTTGAGGTCCACGGCGGTGAGAAAGCGGTTAGGTGGTGGAAACCGGGGCGACTTCGGTGCCAGCGCCACGGTTGCGGAGGCTAGGGAACGGTTGGAAAGAGCGTCAAGCGGTAACCCGGAAGAGCGATGCGCCAAGGAAGAAGTTCCAAACGCCAAGAAAGCCTTGAAAGACGGGAGCCCACCCGCTGGAAACACGGCGCGATGGAAGCACCGCGCCCAGCCCGCATCCCCGAGCCACAGGAATTCGTGCCCGCCGACTATTTCCGGCGTCTCGAGAAGCACGAGCTGGTCCGCGACGGGCGGCCGCTGGAAATCGACCTCGGCTGCGGCGACGGGAAGTTCCTGTTGGAAATGGCCGCCCACTATCCGGAGCGCGACTTTCTCGGCGTCGAGCGCCTGCTCGGCCGCGTCCGGAAGGTCTGCAAGCGCATCGGCAAGCTCGGCCTCACCAACGCCCGCGTGCTGCGCTTGGAAAGCCGCTACACCGCCGAGTGGCTGCTGCCGCGCGAATCGGTTTCCCGCCTGCACCTGCTGTGCCCGGACCCGTGGCCGAAGCTGCGCCACCACCGGCGGCGGCTCATTCAGGAGGAGTTTCTCCAAGCGATCTGGGACCTGCTCGAGCCTGGCGGCGAGTTTCTCTTCAAGACCGACCACCCCGACTACTTCGAGTGGGCGGAGGAAAAGGTCGCGGCCTTCGGGAAGTTCGAGCGGCTCGATTGGCCGGAGGACGCGTTTTTTTACCCGAAGACCGACTTCCAGCTCCTGTGGGAAAGCGAAGGCAAGACCCTGCAAGGGCTGCGGCTCAGGAAATCACCGGCGTAGCCTCAGCTCCTCCGAGCCATCGAGGAATCCGCGGATCACCAAGGAGCCATCCTTCTCCATTACCAAGGTCACCGCCCCGGTCCGCCCTTGGTGAAAGACCCGCATCCCGCGCGCCTCGCAAGTCGCGGCCCAATCGTCCGGCACCCGCTCTTCCCGCGGGAAGTCCGCGTGCCCGGCGATGATCGCTTTCGGCTGCACCGCCGCGAGGAAATCGTCGCCGAGCGAGGCATCGTGCCGATGCCGCCCCGCGACGATCACGTCCGCCCGCAAATCCCCGCCGGACTCCAGCATCGCGCGTTCGGTCGCCCATCCGGCATCGCTGGTGAAAAGGACCCGCCACCCGTGCCAATGGAGCCGCGTGACCATCACCCGCTCGTCCGCCACGGCATTCCAGTCGCGGGCGTCGGGCTCATGGAGGACCTCGAGCCAAGCGTCGGGCGAAATGTCATACCTCATTCCCTGCCGGCCACGGGGCGTCGGGATATTCCGATTCCCGGAAATGGTCGCGATTTCCCGGAACGTCGTGCTGCGCGCCCGCTCGACCGGTAGCAAGATCTGCCTCACTGGCAGCGCATCGAGGGCCTCCACGGTGCCACCGAGATGGCTGCCATCCGGGTGACTCAGCACGATGCTCTGCGGCCGCAGCGCCAGATGCCGCAGCGACGGCAAGACGGTCCGCCGGAAACCCGGCCGGTGGGCCGTGTCGAAGAGCACTGATGACTCGCCGTCGTGCAGGCAGGCCGCCCCGCCACCGTAGCCGGTATCGTAAACGATCAGGAAATCCTCGCCCGGCCGGTCACGCGGAAAATTGGCATTCCCGCCGGGGATCGCGGCGAATCCCGTGGCCAGCTTCGTGCAGAACCACGCCACGTGGCCATTCAAGCGATTCACCTGCTGCTGGGCCGTGGGAAAAGGCGCCAGCGCCGTCGCGGTCAGCGCCAGGATCATCAGCGCCAACACCGGCAGCCCGATCAGCGGACTCGCCAGCATGGAAACCCACGACACGAACCCGAAGTGCCAGAGGGTCAACGGCAGCGCGCCGAAGCTGGCTGCCGAGGAGGCGCCCATCGCCGACGCGGTTTTTTGGCGAACCTTCAACCACGCGTTCCGCCAAAAACCATAGAGCTGCCGCGGCAGGTAGGGTTCCCTGGTTTCCAGAAACGCGAAATACCGCCGCATCCCCGCCGCGGCGATGCCAATCGCCGCCACCACTCCGAACGAGAGCTGCGAGCCCACTTGGAACAACTGATGCCCGTCGGCCAACAGCGCCGCCAGCAGCGCGAGGCCCAGCGCATTGAGCAAGTCCGGCCGCTGCCGCAGGACGAATGCGCCGAGCACCACCGTCGCCATCATCACCGCCCGGATCGACGGAACCTTCATGCCGGTAATCCACACGTAGCCGAGCATCGCCGCCACGATCACGAAGATCGCCGCCCGCCGTGGTACCCAGCACCACCGCAGCACCCACCAGACGATCAGGCCCACCATGGCGACATGCATGCCACTCACCGAGAACACGTGGAGCGTGCCACTCTGGCGGTAGGCCTCGATCAGCACGTCTTCGTTCTGCGGCATCTCGCCCAGCACCATCGCCCGGATCACCGCCGCCTCCTGCCCCTGCGGGTCCAAGCCGGCGGTCACCGCCTCGCGGAACCACGCCCGCACGATGGCTGCCGCTTGGTCGAGCGCCGGTGGCGCTTCGAGCCGCTTGGCCAGCCCGCCCGCTTCGAAGACGCCCCACGCCCCCTGCCGGTGAAGCCAGCGTGCCACGTCAAATTCACCGGGATTCCTTTTCTTCGGAAAGGGCAGGAATCGCCCCCGCGCCTCAATCCTCGCCCCCTTGCCGGGCGACGGCCCCATGCCCCACCACCACACCTTTCCCGCCGGGCCGCCGCTTTCGATCTCAGCCAGCGCGGACCAACCGCCGCCGGTTCCCTGCGGCTCGGAAAGCAACCGCGCCGTCACGGTGGCCAAGGCACTTCCGGAAGCCTCCAGCGTCTGCCGCGCCGCGCGCTGCGGCACCAGCCGGTGAACGTGAAGCCCGGCGGCCAGGGCGGCGAAAACGACGGCCGCCACCACGATATCGGCCCGCCGGGCCACGAGAATCGCCGCCAAAGCGAGGACGCCCATCACGGCCCCGACCACCATGTGCCCGTCGGCCGCCGCCACCGCCGCGACGGCAAGCAGCGCGGCCCACAGCAACGGGTGGAGCTCCACCCAACGGCGGAGCGTGGCACGCATGACCTCAGGCGAGCCCCCACTCGTGGAGCTTGTGGCGGGCGTTGGCCGAGTGACGCGTTTCGGGGAATTGCTCCATCACCTGCTGCATGGTGGTCGCGGCCGAAGCCCGGTCACCGAGATGCTCGTCGTAGATGCCCGCGAGACGGAACATGAGATAGGCGGCGTCGTTTTCCTGCCACTCCTGGCCTTCGATCGCCTGGCGCAGCGTCTGGACAGACGCCTGCGGGTCCTCAAGCTGCTCGAGCTGGATCTTGGCGATTTCCACCCAGGGCAGGCGGTTGAGCGGATCCGCCGCCGCCGCTTGGCGGAAGGCCTCGATCGCGCCTTCCCAATCGCCTTGCGCGACCTTGGCGCGGGCGTCGTGCATCGGATCCGCTTCGACCTCCTCGCCGCTGTCATAGACCGCGTGCGTCACACGGTGGGCCAGCATCGGCAACACGTGCACGACGACCACGATGCCGACCAGGCCGGCCGACAGGAAGGCGAGCAGGATCCCGGAGAATGTCTTTTCGTTCTCCGCCGAGCCGATGGCGGCTCTCAGCCTGTCCGCCTCCTCGGGGTCTTCGCCACTGTTGTGGACCTCTTCCCACTTCTGCCGGGCCTTCTCGATTTCTTTGCCGGAATTGGAAAACTTGCCCCACGCGAAAAGAACGCCGAGGACCAAGACGACATACAAACCCCACTTCATATGTCGGCAGACTAAGAAACCGCACGCACCCGCCGGGAAGTCTAAAATCCGCCACGTTTACAGCCGCCTGGCGGCTCGGCCCTCGTCGATGAGCTTCCAGAAGTGCTTCGACTTCGCCAGTTCCTCGTCCTCGCCGATCGGGATCTTCGAACGGAAGGCGAAGTCGGAGAAGGTCCCCTTGTGCAGCACGCGGTGCACGATCACTTGCCCGTCCTTCACCTCGAAGTAGAAGCGCCAGTCCTTCGCGCGGAAGCGGTAGAGCGTCTTGCCGTCGCGCTCGATCTTGCCGAAGCGGTCGCCGTCGAGGTTCTCCAGATCCTTTTCGGTCACCTTGAACTCGTCGAGCAGGTCGAGCTGCTCGAGCGTGTCGAGGCGGGAAATCTCGGCCGCGCTGATTTCGTTGAAAACGATCTGGAACACGGCGGAAAACTGGAACCCCGGACTGCAATTTCAAACACGAATTTCGGCCGCGCCTTTTTCGTTCGCCTCCGGCTGCTGGCACGCCAATGCTGCGCGGCGTGAAATCCGGACTCGTCGCCCTTTTCGCCTGCCTGCTCGCCGCCTCCTGCGCCGGTCCCGGCACCAGCGGCACGAACAACGGCCGCCCGGACGAATGGGGCCATCGCCCGGGACCGCAGGGGTTCGACACCGTCATCATCGACGCCGGCCACGGCGGCAAGGACAACGGCGCCGTCTCGCGCACCACGGGTTTGAAGGAGAAAGACTTGGCGCTCGATACCGCCAAGCGCCTCCAGCGCCAGCTCGGCGGGCGGGTCAAGACCCGGCTGATGCGCGGCGACGACCGCTTCATCGACCTCGACGACCGCGCCGCCCGTGCCAGCGGCAAGAGCAATACCATCCTCGTCAGTCTCCACTACAACTCCAGTAGGTCCGGCATCCGCGGACCGGAAACCTACTACTGGCGGGTCGATAGCCACGGCCTGGCCACGCGCCTCCAGCGAGCCATGGTTGGTGTTTCCCCCGCCGAATCCGGCAACCGTGGTCTCGTCCGGCGCCGCCTGCGGCTGACCCGCAATCCGGACATCCCCTGCGTGCTGGTGGAAATCGGCTACCTCAGCCATGCCTCCGAGGCGCGCCTGTGCGCCGACCCGGGCTATCGCGACAAGATGGCCGCGGCGATCGCCCGCGCCATCCTCGACCAGCAGGCGAAGGGCGATGCCAGCACCGGTCCCCTGCCCCGCCCGATCTACGCTCCGCCCAGCCGGCCGACCGACCCGCCGGGGTCGTAGTCGTGGATCCAACCCCTCCCCAGATGACCGGATGAGCCGCCGCTCCAAGATGGATGCCTCTGTCGCCCTGGAGCGCGCGGCATTGCTCGGGCGCGAGTTTCCGTTGGCCTTGTTAAAAGCGTCCGGCGTCTCGGAAGACGATCTCGCCGCGCTCTTCGATGCCGGCACGCTGGCCGATGGAAAGCAACCGGGGCTTGCCCGTTTCACCAACGCGAACGAACCGAAGAAGCTCGTCGCCGCGATCCCGTGGTCACGCGCCCGCGATCATCACCTCGCGCTGGGCGAGGCGGCGAAGCAGCAACGCCTGCCCGCGGAAAAGGTGGCGGCGCATTTCGAGGCCGCGCATCGCTTTGACTTGGCGCGGGCCCAATGGCTGAAGGCCGGCGAGTGCGCATGTTCCGCCGGCGACTACCGCAAGGCGCTCGATCACATCGACCGCTGTCTTTCCCTCTGGCCATGGGATGAAGCGCCGGACGACCGCGTCCGCGTGCTCCGCGAAATGGCCCGCTGTGCCGCCAACGCACGCATTCCCGATGCCGCGCGCAAGGCGTGGGAAGAACTCGCGGATCACGCGCTCGATGCCGGTCATCACGCCTTGCGCGCCGAGTCGCTGCACCAGCTCGCCGGGCTTTCCTCCGATGTCGCGAAGACGGACGCCTTGCTCGCCGAGGCGGCCGAAGTCGCGGCGCGCGAACTTCCGCCCGCCGAGGCATGGCACCACGCGCTGGCCCACGTCGATCACCTCGCCAATCGCGTCCGCATCGCCGCCGCGCGGCAGGCCTTCGTGCACATGGAGGAAGCGGCGGAAAAGTCCGGCAATCCCGCGCTGCGCTCGGAGATGCTCGGCTGGAAAGGGCTGCTCGCCGCGATGGCCGGCGAAGCGAAGAACGCCACACGCTGCGTCGAGGAAAGCCTGCGCGTCGCCATCGCCCACGAGCTGCCCGAGCAAACCGCCATCGCCTACAAGCGCCGCGCGAACATCGCCGACTACGCCGGGGAATATTTGTTAGAGAAGCAGTCGCACGATGTCGCCATCCGCTACTGTCGCGACGCGGGCGACGGCAGCGAGGTCGTTTGCATGGGTTGTCTTTCCTACGCTTGCTTCCGCACCGGCGATTGGAAGGATGCCATCGATACCGCCCGCGAGGTACTCGCGGTTCCCGAGCTGCATCCCGCGTTGAAAGCCATCGCCAGCGGCGTGCTTGGCCTGGTCGCCACCTTCCGCGGCGAACGGGCGGCAGCATGGCGCTTTCTAACAGACTCTCTGAAGTACCAGCGCGCCGAGGGCATGGTCGGCATGGAACTGCTCAGCCTGTGGTCGCTCGCTTACTGGCACGAGACCCAAGGCGATGCCGATGCCGCCACCGCGACCTACGATGAAATTCGTACTTTGTGGCGGGAGACCGATGACTTGCATGATGCGATTCCCGGCCTGCTCTTCGCCGGTGCCCACTACGCCGACCGTGGCATGTTCGCGCAACTCGCCGACTGCATCGACATCCTCAATGCCATCCGCCGCCGCAATGACCTGCCCGAATGCCGCGCGGCCTTGCTGGTGCTGGGTGCCGAGCAAGCGAAGCTCGAAGGCGACCTTTCGCGCTTCGATGCCGACCTGAAGGAAGCTTCCGCGCTCGAGGCCAAGGCCGGGCTGCCGCTGGAGCAGCTCTGGATCGAATGCCGGCGCGCCGCGGATGACCGTCGCGAGGCCATCGCGCTCGCCACCCGCCTCGGCGCGCGCCCCTTGCTCTCGCAACTGAAGGATGGCCACGACAGCGACCTCACGCCGCGCCAGGTGGAAGTGCTGTCCTTCCTCGCCGCCGGCCTGACCAGCAAGGAAATCGGCGATCGCATGAAGCTCAGCACGCGCACCGTGGAGATGCATGTCGGACGTTTGTTGGAACGAATGAACTGCCGGACGCGACCCGAGGCCGTGGCGCTCGCCCAGTCGCGCGGCTGGCTGAGGCTACCGTAGTCCGCCGCGGCGGATACCGTACTTCCGACATCTATTCCGGCGGGAGGTTTTCCGGCACGGTGCAGGCACAACCCCACTGCAAACCATGTGCCTTGCCTGTGATACCAAACTGAGTGCCGAGTCGCTCGACGAATTCGGCGAACGCTACCTCGACATCCTCAACCACGGCGCGCTCGCCGTGATGATCTCGATCGGCTACCGCACCGGTCTCTTCGCCGCGATGCGCAAGACCGGTCCGGCCACCAGCCACGAACTCGCGGAAAATGCCGGCCTTCACGAACGCTACGTCCGCGAATGGCTCGGTGCCATGACCTGCGGCGGCATCGCGACTTGCGATGAGACCGGCAGCGTCTTCAGCCTGCTCCCCGCCGCCTCGGCCGCGCTGACCGGCAGCGATGGCGCGGAGAATCTCGCCTACCTCGCGCAGTACGTCGCGATGATGGGCTCGGTGGAAGACAAGGTCATTGACTGCTTCCATCGCGGCGGCGGCGTGCCGTACTCCGCCTTCCCCCGCTTCCACGAGGTGATGGCGCAGGACAGCGCACAGACGGTGGTCGGCGCTCTGTTCGAACACATCCTCCCGCTGGTTCCCGGCCTGACCTTGTCGCTGCACAATGGCATCGACGTGCTCGACATCGGCTGCGGCCGCGGCAAGGCCCTGCTCGCCATGGCGAAGAAGTTCCCGAACAGCCGCTTCACCGGCTGGGATCTCAGCGCGGAAGCGACGCGCGACGCCGCGAATGAAGCCAACGCGCTCGGCCTCAGTAACGTGACCTTCGAAGTACGAGACCTCTCGGACTTCGACAAGACCGCACCACTCGCGGCCTTCGACCTCATCACCGCCTTCGATGCCATTCACGACCAGGCACGGCCCGATCACGTGCTGGCCGGCATCCGTCGCGCGTTGAAGCCGGACGGGCTGTTCCTGATGCAGGACATCGGCGCGTCCAGCAATGTCGCGGAAAACCGCGACCACCTCATCGGCACGCTGCTCTACAGCCTGTCGTGCACGCACTGCATGACCGTCTCGTTGGCTCAAGGCGGTCTCGGCGTCGGCGCGATGTGGGGCGAGACGATGACCCGCGAGTTCCTCGCGAACGCCGGTTTCAACCACGTCGAGCGCCACACGCTGCCGCACGACATCCAGAACTACTACTACCTCGTGAAGCCATGAAAACCCTCGAGCGACTCGCCATCGTGGTGCGCGAGGATGCCTTCGACCGCATCCTCACGCCCCTCACCTTCGCCTTCCTCGAAGCGCGCCAAGGAACGAAAGTGGACGTGCTCTTCACGCTATGGTCGGTGAAGCTGCTCACCGAAGAAGGCCTCAAGTCCGCGAAGATGAGCGCTGGCCACGCGCATCAGGAAGGCTGGCTGCGCGAACGACTGGAGCGCGATGGCGACCCCACCGATCTCCGCGACTTCCTCGGCGCATTGAAGGAAACCGGCAAGGTGCGGCTCTACGGCTGCAAGTATGCCGCGATGACCTTCGATGTCGCCAAGGACGACCTCGTCTCCGAAGCCGACGGCATTGTCGATCCCGGCTGGTTCCTCCGCGAGAAAGCGCTCGCCGCGGATCATTGCCAGTATTTCTAACCGGGCCGCCGGGGCGTTCACGCCGGCGGCTTCGCAAATTCCGGGACATTTATCGCAAAACCGCGGAAAGACTTCTCCGTGAGAAGACATAGTCTTCCGACATGCGTCCGACCTCGTTGCTTGCCTTGTTTCTCGCCTGCTCCCTGCCGGCGTCCGCCCTGAACGTCGTCTTCATCCTCGCCGATGACCTTGGCTATGGCGAGGTCGGCTGCTTCGGCCAGAAAAAGATCCACACGCCGAACATCGACCGGCTGGCCAAGGAAGGCACCAAGCTGACCCGTCACTACAGCGGCGCGCCGGTCTGTGCGCCGGCGCGCTGCACGCTGATGACCGGCAAGCACCTCGGCCACGCCGAGATCCGCGGCAACCGCCAGGCCAGCGTTTCCTTCCCGCAGTTCAAGGAAGGCCAGCATCCGATCTCCGCCGGCATCGCCACCCTGCCGGCCACCTTTCAGAAGGCCGGCTACGCCACCGCCGCCATCGGCAAGTGGGGCCTCGGCCCGGTGGGCTCGACCGGCGACCCGAACAAGCACGGCTTCGACCTGTTCTTCGGCTACAATTGCCAAGCGATCGCGCATTCCTACTACCCGCGCTTCCTGTGGCGGAACGACCAGCAGGTGGAGATCAATCCCACCCCGGTCCCCGGCAACGCGAAGCCGCTCAAAGGCGAAGTGACGGCTGAAACGTGGATCGGCAGGACCTACGCGCCCGACCTGATGGTGAAGGAAGCGCGCGAATTCATCGCGTCTAACAAGTCGAAGCCGTTCTTCCTCTACCTCGCCTTCATCGAGCCGCACATGGCGATCCACCCGCCGCTCGACCGGCTCGACGAGTATCCCAGGGACTGGGACACGAAGCCGTATCGCGGCGAAGACGGCTACCTGCCCCATCCTCGTCCGCGCGCGGCCTATGCCACGATGATCAGCGATCTCGACCGCCACGTCGGGACCGTGCGCGAGGCGCTGGAGAACGCCGCCGTGCTGGACGAAACGCTGATCGTTTTCACCTCCGACAACGGCGCGACCCACGATGCCGGCGGTGCCGACACGAAGTTCTTCAACAGTGTCGGCGAACTTCGCGGCCGGAAAGGCTCTGTCCATGAAGGCGGCCTGCGCGTCCCGACCCTCGTGCGACTTCCCGGCAAGGTGAAGGCCGGCGCGGAAAATGCGACGCCCGGGTTCTTCCCGGATTGGTATCCCACGCTCTGCGCCGCGGCCGGCCTGAAGGCTCCCGACGACCTCGACGGCATCAACCTGTGGCCCGCTCTAACAAATGATGCCGCGGTCGAGCGAACCAAGCCGATGCTCTGGGTCTTTCCTGAGTACGGCGGTCAGGTCGCGGTGCGGCTCGGCGATTTCAAGGTGATGCGGCGTGACCTCCACACCACGAAGCCAAGTCCGTGGCAGGTCTTCGATCTCGCGAAGGATCCCAACGAAACCACCGACGTCTCCGCCGCGCATCCCGAGTTGATCAAGCAGGCCGCGGAGCTATTGAAGCGCGAGGCTTCACCAAATGAGATCTTCCCGGTGAAGATCCCGGACGCCGGAGCATGAGGGACTTGCGGCAGGATGCCGGAGCACGTTCGCCCCAAACAGGCCGGCGACATGGACCCAGTAGCGCACCGGTGGAAAACCGCGGTCGTAGCTCCCTTGCTTGCTCTCGTAGCGACCCGAAAGAATGGAACGGAGAAGCCACCACGAAAACCGGACAGAATGATCGAGCCAACACCGCAAGCTGGGACGAATCGACGGGAACGGGACATCGCGGCAAGCCTCACGGCTTACCCACCGTCGCCGTCCGGTTCATGGTCACCGGGCCGGTGATCTTCATGTTCACTCCCCCGTCTGCCTGGCCCTCCATGTCCATGGTGGCGGACATCTTGGATTCGAGATCGACGAGATCGGCGAGCGATCGGTGGATGACCACCTCGCCCTTCATCTTGATGTTCAAGACCGGTTCCTCGCCCGCCTTCACCGTCGTCCCGGAGACATCCACGGTGGATTTCAGCACCGCGCAGGAGATGCCTTGGATCTCCTTCACCTCGACGAACTCGACGACAAAGCTGCCCTTCAGGTCGGTCGCACCGCCAAAGCCCGGCAGCTTCGTCAGGTCCACGTCCCACTTCTCGCCGGGCTTGCGCGGGGCGTCGCCGTAAATGGCGAATTCGTCATTCTCATTGCCCTTCTTCGCCAGCTCATCCAGCGCGGTTTTTTGTTCCGCGGTGGCCTCCCCTTCTTCCAGCGCGGCAGTCCACTTGCCGTCCTTCTCCTCGAGGATGACCGGCAGCCCCTGCAGCGGATCCGCCTTCTCCGGCCCCGGCTGTTCGCGCTCCATGACGATCATCCGACTCTCGGTCGTCTTGCTGGTGAGAATGCGGCGCGCCTTGGTCGGAGAGATGCCTTCCACGACCTCGTTCGTGGTCTCCTTGCTCGAAACCTTGCCCGGGATCTTCTTGTCGCCCATCGCCAAGACAAGGTCGGCGTCATTCATCTCCCGGACCATCGACTGGGTGATCGTTTTGCCTGGCAACGGCAGGCCGCCCTTGCGGGCGAGGACATGACCCTCCGCGGCAAGCGAAACAGGGCAGGCAAGAACGGCGGCGAGGAGGACGAGCGAGGCACGGATCTTCATCTTCCGGTAGAGATAGATTCCGGGAGCACAGGATGGGAAGGAGATTCGCGGCGTTGACGGCGGGCTTTCGCTTGTTGGCAATTCTTACGAGCCCCCATCGGCACGCAAGCCAGCGACCGCCTGTTCAAGCGCAATGATCGCCGCCTCCGAATACAAGTCGTTGACGCAGTCGCCAGCAAACGACCCATCCGTGATCTCAACGATGAAGCCAATCCCGCCGTTCATTCCGGCAAGAAACTGCCGGACGTCACGTTCGATATCGGGATATTCACCTCGCTCGAAGACGGCCGGATCCACGCTCCATTGGACCCGAGACACCACAGCATCCGGCGTGGGTATCAAGCTCAACCCCACGTGCCCATAATGCCGGATCAGAGGCCGGGGATCCGGCCCAGCGACCATCGACGGCTTGCGCTTGATGATTCGCCCGTTGCCTGAATAACCGCGCACGCTCATTCGGGTTTGTCGGGAACTAGATGCTTAACACACACGAGAGATCCTCCCCCAAGTGAAGAAATCTCTGATCGCCTCCAACCAAATCGAGGTAGCAAACCCCCTTTAGGTTCGCTGATCCTGAATAGTCGAGCAAATAGAGAACAACTCCGGTGCCCGCAAAAACATAGTAGCGGGAAATATCCCCGTTGAGCTCCTCGATCTGTTCAATCGTGGGAAACCAACTATAAACGTCGTTCTTGCACTCAACCCACCGGGCCAAAGGGACGATGGTGGACATCCACTGCTCCGGATCGCCGGAGATCCCGAACACTTCTTCGATCCCCTCGACCACATCCGGCTCTTCGGAGGCGAACTTCAGGAACGGCTTGTTGACATAGCCACCATTGGTATCCAGCAGGATCTTCCTCAGGACAGGGGGAAGCTGTATTCCGCGTTCCTGTTCGAAGGCTTGGATCTCCGACTCGCTTGCAGGTTCGAACTTTTCGAAGGGTTCGCAGACGTTGGTTTCCCCGTTCACTTGCTGTTTCCTGGATGATCTCCGGCAAGCGGCAAGGATGAGCCCACCGAACGACAGGCATTCTACCGCCACGTCGTGACCTTGTCGTTGTTGGAAGTCTGGCCGGCACACCATCACTGTCAATTCGCCAGCGGTTTCATTCTTTCCCGCTCGCGGGCAAGCCGCGGCCAATCTAAGCCTTATTCATCATGCCCAGCTCGCTGCACGCTCCGGCCGTCGCCCATCTGTCGAAGTCCTGCCCCTCGATGAAGGCACTCATCCGTCGCGTGGGACCTTGCGTGCTGGAGATCGAGAGTGGTCGCACGCCGTTCCAAGCCTTGGTCAATGCGGTGGCGCACCAGCAGCTTCACGGCAAGGCGGCGCAGACGATTCTCGGGCGCTTTCGCGGGCTCTTCGGCGGGCGCTTTCCCGGACCGCAGGCACTGGACAAGGTGACCGATGACCAACTCCGCGCCGTGGGCTTCTCGCGGGCGAAGACGGCGGCGATCCGCGACATCGCCGAGAAAACCCTGGCCGGAGTGGTGCCGGGCTCGAAGGCCATCGCCGCGCTGCCCGATGAAGAGATCATCGCGCGGCTGACCCAAGTCCGCGGCGTCGGTCGCTGGACGGTGGAGATGCTGCTCATCTTCACGCTCGGCCGGCCGGACGTGTGGCCGGTGGATGACTTCGGCGTGCGCGCCGGCTGGAAGATCGCCTACGGCCTCGACGACATGCCGAAGCCGAAGGACTTGCTGGCGCTGGGCGAACGCTTCCGGCCGCACCGGTCGATCGCCGCGTGGTATCTGTGGCGCGCCACCGACATCAACCGCTCGCCGGAAGATTGAGACGGAAGAAATGAATCGCGGAATTCACGCGCAAGGCCGCGCAATCTGTTAGAGGAGGTTCCCCATCCTGCCTTTTGGATTTCGCGGTTCACTTCAAGGCCTCCCGGCCCGTGAGCAGTGCGCACCTGGCACAACACGCAGGCCAGGGACTATTCGCGTCCATTGGCGTCCCTTCGCGGTTAGAAAAACACGCTGCGGACCGCCAAGTCCGAGCGTCGGTTAGACCCGCACGCCCCCCCCAGATGCATCCGACGAAAGTCGGAGGAAAGCCGCTGTTAGTGGGGCCGAAATTCCGACCGAAGGCCGATACCGGGATTCACGGGAGGGTGCGAGGATCCGCTCACCACCGCGGAAGAAACTCCGCATCTCCCCACCATGAAAAAGCTCGCCGTCTCTTCATCTGTCGTCCCGGTCCTGCTGCCGGTCCTGCTCGCCACCGCCTCCACGGTCCACGCGTTACCCTTCCTGGCCTCGGACGTGTATGCCGCCGAAAGCCGCTACTCCGTGATCGATCCCACGCTCGGCCGCCGCATGGGCCAGGATTTCCCAGAGCACTTCGCCGGCAAGGATTACACCGCCCAAAGCGACACCTGGAACCGCGCCAGCCTCCCGCTCTTGGCCACCGAAAGCTTCCAGAGCGGTTGCATGGGCGACTTCAATGGCGACGGCTGCACCGACATCGCCGCGGTCATTCACGTGAACAGCGATCCTTACAATGTTCATGAGATGGCGACCTACTACGGCACGCCCACCGGCTTCGGCTCCCCGCACCGCGCCAAGTTCAGCACCGTCCAAGCGCCGTACCGCAAGCCCATCCTCAAGGCCATGGACATGGATGGCGATGGCGACCTGGACATCGTCTATATGGTCGGCCTCGACAACGCCTCGCACGAGCTGGCCGTCTTTTACAACTTCGCCACCGGCACCGGTTGGTTCGACACCGCCGTCTCGGTCATCGCCCCGGCAGCTCCCGGCTCGGGAAATCCGAAGCTGATGGACGTGGTGCCGATGCACTACAATCTCGACCGCTACACCGACCTGATCGTGGCGGACGCGGCGAACGACCGCGTTCTCGTCTACCTCGGCAACAGCTCCAACAGCTTCTCGCTTTCCCCCACCATCGTCACGGAAGAGCACCCGAACCGCTTGTGGACCGCCGACCTGGACCGCGATGGCCGCGATGACCTGATCACGGCTGGCGGCGAGTATTTCACCGCCGGCACGCGTCGCCTCGCCTGGCGGCGTAACACCGGCCTCGGCTTCGGCACGGTCAACTACCTCGACGCGACGCCGACCACCGACATCCTCCACTCCGGCTTCGCCATGGCCGACGTGAATGACGACGGTTGGAAGGACATCGTCTTCTGCCGGACCAGCAAGTGGGTGAACGGCAATACCATCAGTCATGAAAACACCCTGTGGTATCGCCCCGCGGTGAAGGGAAACCCGGGCGCCTACTCGGGGCAGTTGGAAATGGGCAGCAGCTTCGCCTACGGCTGGAAGGGCGAGGTCTATGGGATCTGCGGCGGGGATATCGATGGCGATGGTGACGACGACATCCTCGCCGCCGCCGGCGGCGAGATGTTCACTCATGAAAACATCCGCGTGCACGGCGACAGCGCCGCCGTGGTGACGGATTTCACCGGCACCCTGCCCTCCGGCGCCGCGAAGTTCGCGCGGGGAGATGTGGATGGCGACTCGTGGGAAGACCTGGTCGCCACCTCGCCGAGCGGCCACGCCATCCTGTGGTATCCCGGCCGCCCCGCCGGTGGCTTTGACGCGCCGCTGAGCATCAGCACCGGCACCGCGGTCCCGGATCACGCGTGCACCGGCGACCTCGATGGCGATGGCAAGACCGACCTCGCCTGGGCCATCCCCGCGACCGGGGAGGTCAAGCGGGCCTTCAACAACAACGGCCAGGGCACCTCATGGTCGCAAGGCACCATCGCCACCTTGCCCGGCCTCACCTGGCTCACCGCGGATAACATCAACAATGACGCGGACACCGACCTGCTCACCGTCACCTCCAGCGGCGGCGTCGCTTGGCTCTACAGCGGCAGCAACGGAAGCACCTGGAGCACGGATCCCCTGCCATCGCTCTCCGGCGCCGCGCAGGCCATCATCGCGAAATTCAACTCGACCGTGCTCAAGGAAGTGGCCGTCGTCGGCACCACGCCGGGAATGCTGGAAATCCGGGACAGCAACATCCTCATGAATCCCAAGTGGCAGCTCATGCACAGCGAATCGCTCGCCGCCGGATCGTCGGTCGGCGTGACCGCGGGCGACTTCAACCGCGACGGCTGGACCGACTGCGCGTGGACCAATGGCGCCGGCACCCTGTTCTGGCGCACGCCCGGCTTGCCGCTTTCCCAAAGCGCCACTGTCGGCACCGTGACCGGAACCGTCCGCCGCCTGCGCCAGATCGATTGGAATCGCGACGGCTGGGACGACATCCTCGTCGCCCACTCGGGCGGCGTGATGGTCTTCCTCAGCCAATCGCCCAACGCGGACTACGACACCACCACCGGCTACTGGACGCCGCTCGTGCTCTTCAGCGGCGGCAACTGCTCCGATGCGATCGCCATCGACATCGACCACGACGGCCGCACCGACGTGGCCGCCTTCGACAGCACCGCGGGCAAGCTCAAGCTCATCACCCACGGCCCGGACGTCCAGGCCGCCGTGACCGACAAAGCGATGGAGCCGGGCACCGCGCGCCGTGCCAACGGCAGCGAGAGCTTCTACGTCCTCAAGCTCGATGCGCGCAATTGCGGTCGCGAGGATGCCTGGCGGAGCCAGAACGATACCGGCGGCTTCAACGACGACGTCCACGCCACCCTCACCCGCATCCGCATCCGCTTTGTCAAAGCCGTGAAGTCCGGCGGCAAGTGGGTCCCCGGCGCTTACCTCACCCAATCCGAGCTCGCCGCCTCGGTGGACAAGGTGTTCGTCGTTCGCGAAAGCACCACCTTGAGCAATCCCACCCTCGACGCGAACGACTCGATCCTCGCCGAGGCCGCGGTGTCCACGAGCTATGGCTACATGACGCTGAACGTCCCGCACTCCACCTCCGGCTGGGATGACCTGCATCCCGGATCCGCCGCCGTGAGGTATCACATCGCGATCAAGATGAAGCCGAGTATTTCCGCCACCACCACCGGCCGCTTCTTCGTCCAACACGCTCCCACCGACCCGTCCCAAGGCAGCCGCTGCGTGAATACCCAGCACTGGCCAGTCGAAACCTCGCTTTACACCGCATCCGTCGATGTCACCGAGGGCCAGCTCGTCAGCCCGACCACCTCGATCGAAGCTTGGCGCTACGCGTGGTTCGGCACCTACACCTCGTCCGGCAATGCCTATGACAACGCCGACAACGATCGCGACGGCATGCCGAACATCGTGGAGTACCTGCTCTTCACCAACCCGACCGTGGCCGACGCCCGTCCGCTTCTCAGCCTGGTTCCCTCCGGCGCGAACTTCCTCGTCCGCGCCGACCTGCCGGCCCAGCAGCGCGAGGACGCGGTGGTGACGCTGCAGCAAAGCGGCGCCCTCGATACCTGGACCACCTTCGCCCAACGCACCGGCACCGGAGCATGGACCGGAGCGGCCTACACCACCAGCTCGCTCGGCGGCGGCATCAACCGCACCACCTTCCCCGTGGCGAATTACAACAAGCGCTTCTATCGACTGAACATCACGCTGGCACCGTGACGGAAGCGGCCGCCCGGAGCGATCCGGGCGGCCGTGACAAATGGGACGGGAACCGGCCGCTCAGGGCACTTCGACGCGCAGGCGGGCGAACAGCTTGTTGCCGACCGCGAGGGCGCGCGGGATCTTGACCTCGACGCGGTCAACGCCGGCACCGAAGCCGTCGTTGGTCTCGTTGACCACCACGCCGTCAACGCCGCCCTGGGCTTCGGTCCAGCCACCGAGGGTGGAGCCATACTCGACGAACGGACCGGCCGCCGCCGCATCGTCGGTGCGGCGGAACACGAAGGTCATGTGGGTGGCATCGACGGTGACGGTAGGTGCCAAGGCGTTCGAGGCCGAGCCGGTGGGATCGCCGCCGACGACCCACTCGATGCCGTTGTCGAGGCCGTCGAAGTCGGCGTCGAAGTCGGCGCCGTCCTCGCCGGGGGCGAAGCCCTGTTGGCTGGCCCACAGGGCGTAGCCGGTCAGCGTCTGCGCGGTGTAAACGAGCTGGAGGTTGTTGCCGCTGGCCTGAACCGACCAAGTGCCGGCGGCCCCGGTGGCGGTCTGGAAGGCGCTGGCGTCGATCGTGTAGTCGGCGGCGTTAAAGGCGAACGGGCCACCCGCCTGGATCAGGGTGAAGGTGCGGTTGACCTCGGTGAAGCCGCTGAGCGCGTCGGCGTCCACCTTGATGACGATCGGGTTTCCGGCGGTGTTGAGGGTGGCGTAGCTGTTGGCGACGATCAGGTCGTAGTCGGTGCCGGCCACCGCGCCAGCGTCCCACGACGAGACTTCCCAGTCGTAGGTGGAGGCCCCGAAGAGGGTCAGCTCGTCGGTGAAGGTCAGGGTGCCGGCGGAGGCACCCGGCGCGACAGTGCCGTCAACATCGGTATTGCCGGTGACCGTGCCATTGCCGGCGAGGGTCTTGCCGGTGAGGACCACCCACGGCGAAGCGAGCGCGGAGACATCGAGGGTGGCACCCGCGTCAACCTGGACCAGCGGACTGGGCAGGCTGCTGCCAGCACCGAGCACGAGCGTGCCCGTGCCCACCACCGTTTCGCCGCTGTAGGTGTTGCCGGCGCCGGTGATTTCCATGGTGCCGGGACCGTTTTTGTGGAGGCCGTTGGCACCGACGATGTTGCCGGAAAGGACGGCATCGATGGCGAGCGGGCCGTCCTCGACGTAGAAGCCGGCGTCCGCGTTGACGATGTTCAACGCGGCGGCCCAGGTGCTGACGGTGGGCGAGCTGAGGATGCTGACGGCGAAATTGTCGTCGACCCGGACATCGCCGGAGCCTTGGACGGTCGCGCCAGTCAGGCTGATGACGTCGAGGTAGTTCTCCTGGTTGATCTGATAGGTCGCGCCTTCCTCGAGGGTGATCGGCGGTACCGCGGCGAAGTAACCGCCGAGCGCGTGGTAGGCCCCGGCCGGTTGCAGCAGGGTGGCGCCGGTGCGCACGGTGATGTCGGTGAGGCCGATGTTGCCGTTGAAGGCACCGCCGCCCATCGAGACGGTGCCGGCTTCGATGTCGAGCGCGCCATTGAATCCGCCCGCGCCATAGCCGGAGAAGGCGAGGGTGCCGGCACCGGTCTTGACCAGGGTGTTGCCGCCCTTGAAGCCGCCGGAGGTGACGCCGAGGGTGGTGGCGGCCGCGACGTCAACGATAGCACCCGCCGCGCCGGCCAGCATGGCGCGGCCGGTGTTGAAGTCCGCGGTGCTGGCAAGGGTGCCGCCATCGAGCGTCAACGAGGCACCGCCGCTGCCGAGATTGGCGGCCTGGCTGACGGAAAGCGTGCCGCCGAGGATCGAGATGGCGCCGGTGTAGGTATTCGAGCCGGTGAGCGTCAGCGTGCCGGTGCCCTGCTTGGTCAGGCTGGCCGCGCCGTCGATCGCCCCGGCGCCGCCGAGGGTGTAGGCGGTGGCGGAATTGTCCACCAGGACCGACAGCGGGGTGACGGTGCCGGGGACATCGACGCTTGCCGACGGGGTCCCGACGAGGTCCTTGAACTTCACCACGTCGAGTTCCTGGTAAGTGGTCGCGGTGCCCCCGGTCTCGAGTTTCCAGTTCGCGGTGGCGGTGTTCCAGATCGAGTCGGTGGCACCGGTCCAGACGACCGGCTCGGGCGCGGTGTAGAGGAGATCGACCTTGGTGTCGGTGGTATTATCGAGCAGTTGGAAGCCGTAGCGCGTATTGGCCGGGGGCAGCACTTGGAGCGCGGCAAAGCCGCCGCCGCCAAAGGTGCCGTCGTAGTCGAACAACGTGTAGGTCCCGCTGGCGGTGTCCGCCGCGGGGATGATTTGAAGGGAGTGCGTGGCGGCGGCGCTCAGGCCGTTGGGATCGGTCAGCGTGACCGTGTCCAGACCGGGCCGGAACACCGAGGTCAGCCCGGCGCCGAGCGCGGCGGCCGGCAGCGAGGTGATGCCGGGTTTGTCGAACTGCGACGGCGCCGAGAAGGTCGCCTCCTCGATGACGATCGCGGACAGGCAGCCGCGTTGGCTGCCACTGCGCGGCTGGCCTTGGATGGTGAGGGAGGAGCCGGTCACGTTCTCCATCTTCCAGTAGTTGCCGCGGATCGAGCCGGGAGCGATTTCCACCCAGGTCGCGCCCGCCGCATCCCAGTCGCCGAAAGCATCCGCGGTGGCCGCCGAGGCTCCGCCGAAGACCCAGGTGCCGTTCACTTGGAAGTCGCGGGTGACGTACTGCGCGCCTTCGTCGCTACCGACGATGCCATACACGTTGTAGGCCGCGAACGGGATGTTGTTAACCTGCACGTTGACGCCGGAACCGCCGTCATCGAGGTAGCCGACCACCACGCGACGCTCTTCGTCGCCGGTGCCGGAGCCGTTCCACCAGACGTTGGAGGAACTCCAGGCGATGGAAGCGGAGGTGGCGGTGTTGCTGTCGTCCACCAAGCCGGTTTCGGTACCCGTGGCGAGCCCGCCGCTGGTGACGACATTCGAGTCGTTCCACACCGAAGTCCCGGTCGGGCCCTTCGGGGTGGTGGTGTCGAGCCCTTGGTTGCCCGGGTTCTCCGAGAAATTGTAGGCGATGATGTCGCTCCAAGCGGCACCGGGAGTACCGGCGATGAGGGCGGCAGCCACCCACGCCGAGGGGATGGAGGAGGCCTTCCGCCGGGAGGACGACGGAAGGAAAGTGATGTTTTTCTGGGTAGTCATGATCCGAGGTGACACCACTCCTGCAAATTTTTCATGACGTGTCAAAAAAGTTCTTTATTGATCTGAAAACTGCCCATACGCGCCATCCCGCTCCATCTCAGGCCCGCAGCTTCGACCACGTTTCGGGGCGATTGAGCTGGCGCAGTGCTTCGGCCATGCCGATTCCCCCGTCGGCGACGTGGCGGAACTGGCGGCGGCGGTTTTCCCAAGTGGTGAGTTCCGCCATCGACGTGCGGTGCGGGCGCTGGTGGGGCACTCTCAGGCCGCACAGCAGCGCCAGATAGCCCTCCAGGCCGAACGCGCTGGTGGAGCCGGAAAGCAGCCCGCGACACAAACTGGAGGGACCGTTCTCGCGGTAAAAGGCGACCAGGTCGTCGAGTTTTCCAAGCGGGGTTTCCGCCCGGCAGCGCCGCCAGAAGGGCGTGTCGAGGCGGTCGTTGAAGCGGTAGTGCAGGGCGAGGAAATCGCGGATGTCGTCCCAAGTGTCGCGGTGCAGGCGGTTGAAAAGCTCGCGCATGGTCGCGGTCGGGACGAGCTCACTGTCGATCAGCCCGTCCGCCAGCCAGCGGGACTGAAGGCAGATCACCATCAGCGCGGTGGCTTCCAGCGGCTCGACGAAGCCGGCGGCATTGCCGATGGCGACGACATTGCCGACCCAGCCGCGGCGGTGGCGACCGGAGCGGAAGCGGATCACCCGCGGCTCCCGGATTTCCGGTGCCACGGCTCGCAGCGCGGCCGCGGCTTCATCGTCACTGGCGTGGGCCGAGGAAAAGACATAACCGCGGTGGACCCGGTCGGGATGGTCGATGCGCCAGCACCAGCCGCTGTCCATCGAATCCGACACGGTGTAAGGCAGCACCGGTTCATCGCGACGGTCCCAGCCGCCGGCCACGGCGCGATCGCAGAAGAGGGTGCCAGCGTAGTCGTCAAAGGGCTCGCCCAGCGCCCCGCCAAGCAGCTCGGAGCGGAAGCCGGAGGCATCGAGAAACAGGTCGGCCTCACGGCTGGTGCCATCGGCCAGGTGGAGGCGGGCGATGCCGCCCGTCCCATCCGGCTCGGCGCTCGTCAGCTCGGTATCGGTGAAGCGGATGCCCTCGGCGCGGCAGGCGGCCTCGAGCCAGGCGACGAAGCTGCGGTTCTCGATGTGCCACGCCAGCATCCGCCCCGGCGGCGGCACATCGGGCAGGCCGTCGGGACGCCCCGGCAGGGCTTTTCCCGCCTCCATCAGCGCGGACGACAGGTCGATCGCGGCGGCGTCCTCGTCGGTATAGAAGCCGTTGTTGCGCGGCAGGTCCTGCCAGCGCCAATCGTACTGCTGGCCGGAAAAGGTGTAGTCGAAATGCCCGCGACGGCCCCAGGTGAAGCGGATGCCCAGCTTGTAAACCGGCTGGATGGCGTGGAAGACCGGGCCTTCGGGCAGGCCGAGGTAGCCGTGGACATGGGCCGGCACGTACGGCGTGGTCCCTTCGCCCACCCCGATGATTCCGAGCTTGGACGAGTGGATCACCTCCACCTCCAGCATCGGCAGCTTGCGCTTCAAGGTCAGGGCGGCAAGCAGCCCGGCACTGCCGGCACCGAGAACGACCACGCGGCGAATTTGCATGACATGGGGCGCTATGCCGCATCCGACCAAAAACGACAAGAAAGATGCTTTCCTCGTTGTAAAATGACCTATCGTCCACTAAAGCGGTCGTCCTCCCTTGAAGCCATCACGGCGCTCCGGAGCGATGAGTGGCAGCGATTCTGACCGTTCGGTTACGCATGGCGTCCTTGCCCCGTCCGGGCATCCGGGATTTGCTGAGGTGCCTCGCGGTGAGCCATGGACATCCTGCTTGTCGAAGACGAACCCCAGCTCGCCAGCCAAGTGAGCCGCGCCTTGGTGCGAGCCGGACATACGGTGGACACCGCGGGCAATGGACCCTCGGCGATCGATGCAGTGACCGGCAAGCGGTTCGACCTGGTGGTGCTGGACGTGAACCTGCCGGGCTTCGATGGCTTCGAGGTTCTCAGGCGGGTGCGCCAGGCCGGCCTGCCCGTGCGGGTGCTGATGCTCACCGCGCGCTCGGAGATCGGCGATCGCGTGGCAGGGTTGAAAGGCGGGGCGGACGACTACTTGAGCAAGCCCTTCGCGATGGAGGAGCTGCTCGCGCGCGTGGATGCGCTCGGCCGGCGCGGGCCGGGTCCGGCGGGGTCGGCGGAGCCGGTCCTGCGGGTGGGCCCGCTGTGCATGGACGTGGCGAAGCGGCGGGTGCTGCGGGGCGAGGAGAAGATCGAGCTGTCGCCCCGCGAGTTCGAGGTGCTCAGCGTGTTCATGCGCGAGCCGGGCCGGACCTTTTCGCGCGATGAGATCTGCGAGCGGATCTGGGCCCGCGAGCACGAGTACGACACGCGGACGGTGGAGATTTTCATCATGCGGTTGCGCAAGAAGCTCGACCGGCCGGGCAGCGAGTCGGTGATTGGCACGGTGCGCGGCGTCGGCTACCAGTTGGTGCCGCCGCCATGAAAAGCTGCTCGTTGAAGGTCCGGGTCGGCGTTTACTCCGGATTGGTGACGATCGTCTCGCTGCTGGCAGGCGCCGCCGTCCTGATCCCGGGCGTGCGCCACCACCAGCTCATCCAGATGGACCGGATGATGAAGGACGGTGCCGACGAATTGCTGTGGGACCTGGTCAATTTCCGCGATGCCCCGCAGGATCCGACCGCGCAATTGGAGCAGCGCTTCCTGCCCTTCGTCCTGCAGCGCCACCATGTGCAAGTCGAGGGTGCCGGCGGCAAGGTCCTCTATCGCTCGCCGCAACCGCTGGACGCGCCGCTCGACGTGGCGGTGGGGCAAACGCGCACGATCCGCCACAAGGGTGAAGAATTCCGCGCCGGGGCCTGGCAAGAGGGTCCGTATCTGGTGAAAGTCGGCGTGAGTTTGTCGCCGGTGATCGAGTTTCAGGACGAGATTGGCCGCGGCTTGGTGATCGCGTTGCCGGTCGCCGGATTCATCGCGCTCCTTGGCGGCATGCTGTTGGGCCGGCGCGCGGTGGCCCCGGTGGCGGAGCTGGGGGAGGCGGCGGAACGGATCGGCGTGCACGCGCCGACCGAACGGCTGCCGCTGCCCGCGTGCAACGACGAGATCGGCAAGCTCACCCACTTGCTCAATCGCAGCTTTGACCGGCTCCAGGCGTCCTACGACTCCGCCACGCGTTTCGCCGCCGATGCCTCGCACCAGCTCAAGACCCCTGTGGCGATCCTGCGGGCCGGTCTCGATCACCTGTCGCGCGAGACCGGTCTCGATTCCCCGCAAGCGGCCGAAGTCGCGGTGCTGCTCCAGCAAACGCGCCGGCTCACCGCGTTGATCGACGACTTGCTGATGCTATCCCAAGCGGACGCCGGGCGGCTGCAGCTCGAGAAAGATACTACGGATCTAGTACCATTGATCGCCGCCGCGATTGATGATCTCCAAACGCTCTCCGCGGAAAAGAACCTGAGCATCCAGGAAGACCTGCCGGGCGAGCTGATCGCCGAGGTCGATCGACGGGCGGTGGCCGTGATCTTGCAAAACCTGGTCGAGAACGCGGCGAAATACACCCCGGCCGGCGGCACCGTGAAGATCCGGGCAGGCCGGAGCACCGGGTGGATTGCCATCACCATCGCCAACACCGGCCGGGCGCTCCAGCCGGAAGACCGGGAGCGGATCTTCGAGCGCTTCCACCGCGGACCGGTGGTCGGCGAGAACGTGCGCGGCCACGGGCTGGGCCTCAGCATCGCCCGCGAGCTGGCGCGCGCCCATGGCGGAGAGTTGCGCGTCAGCGAGGCGTCCGACGGCTGGATCGAATTCGAGTTCCGGCTTCCCGCCGCGGGATGACGTCACGACTCCGATGGCCCGCTCATTTTCCAATCCTTGGATTCACGACGAGCACCGCGTCCGGGATGTACTGCGGTGGAAACTCGGGCTCGCACCGAAGGACCGGTCATCCGGCGCTCCGGACACCCCCGCGGCCGTGGTGCCGATGGTCTTGGAGAGCCCGCCCCGGCAGGGCTGGCGGGTCACGTGGCTCGGTCATTCGTCGTTTCTCTTGCAAGGCGGCGGGCGGAATCTGCTGGTCGATCCGGTGTTTTCGGACCATTGCGCGCCGTTGCCCCTGCCCGCGCTCAAGCGGGTGGTCCCGCCGCCGTGCCGGATCGGGGACCTGCCGCGCATCGATGCGGTGCTGGTCACGCACTCGCACTACGATCACCTCGACCTTGCCACCTTGCTCGCTGTGGGGAAGCGGACGCCGTTGCTGGTTCCGGAGGGCCATGGCGGTTGGCTCCGGCGGAAGGGCTTTTCCGAAGTACGAGAGTTCTCGTGGTTCGACGCCGCGGAGATCGTTCCGGGCCTGCAGGTGACGGCGACCCCGGCACAGCACTTCACCGCCCGCACGCCCTTCGACCGCAATCGCGGCCACTGGTGCGGATGGTTGTTAGAAAGCGCGGGCGTGAAGGTGTGGCATGCCGGCGACAGCGGCTACTGCCCGGCCTTTCGCGAGATCGGCGAGCGGCTCGGGCCGATCGACCTCGGCATGATCCCGATCGGCGCCTACTCGCCGCGCTGGTTCATGAAGCCGATGCACATGACCCCGGAGGAAGCGGTGGCGGTCTTCGAGGACACCCGTTGCCGCCGCGCCGTGGCGATGCATTGGGGGACTTTCCGCCTGACCGACGAACCGCTCGGCGAACCGCCGCTGCGGCTGGCGGCGGAGCTGGAGAAGCGCGGGATCCCGCCGGCGGGATTTCCTACGGGAAGTGTCGGTGAGTCTTGGGTGGTGCTTGGGTGAGCCGGTCAGTGCGCGTTGTGGATGATCGCTTGAGGAGGTGGCCCGGGAGTGCCTTGGCCTCACGTCCGCAGCGTGATGCAATTCACCGCAAAGAGCACAAAGGACGCAAAGAATCCAATCTCTGCGATCTTTGCGGCTCAATTCCATTCGGGCCGTTCTCTCCTTCGCCAAGGCTACGGGAGCAGACTGAAGACCGGCGCTCCCGGGAACGGATCACTTGAGGAAATTATTCACGCCCTCGGTCGCCGGATCCCAGTACTGGATGGATCGTACTTTGCCGGTCTCGAGCCCGAGCACGGTCACCTTGCCCTTTTGTTCGGGGATATTCGCGATCCATGCCGCGTCATCGCCGAGGACGATGCGGTGGTTGTATTTTTTCATCTTCGGCAGCGCGAACATGCGGCCGACGCCGGGCATGCCGTGGATGTTGGCGATATAGACGGCCTTCTTGCTGGAAAGATGGTCCTTGCCCAGCACGGTGAGCGCGCCATTGGCCTTCTTGCCGGTTTCCATGTCGTGACTGACCAGCAGGTAGCGGGTCGCTTTCGCGTCGAAGGTGTAGGCCTGCTCGTGCTGGTCCTTGGCGGTGAAAGCCTTCACCATGTCCCCGGTCTGGTAGGGGCCGGCATGGGCGGCAAGCGTGCCGAACACGAGGGCGGCGAGGGCGGGAACGAACCTTCTGTTGAGATTGCTTTTCATCGGTAACGGAGTGGTTACGAAAGACTTGGCCCGAGTCGGAGTTTATCCGGGACAGACGCTGGAGACCGGTGGAGGGTGGCGCAAGGAAATCTCCGTAACGGACGCCATGAAGCGACTCTCCGCCATCCTCGTGCTCCTTCCCATGCTGGCTTCCGCCGGCACGCTCAAGGTCGATAAGGCCAAGAGCCGCATCCAGGTCGATGCGAAAGCCACTGGACATGAATTCACCGGCACCCTGGGCGACTACTCGGCGAAGATCACCGGCGATGACGCGACGCTCGACCCGACCGGTGTGGACCTGACGTGGAAATTCTCCGACCTGAAGACCGGCGACGAAAAGCGCGACAGGGAAATGATCAAGTGGCTCGGCGGTGGCGCGCCGGAAGGCAGCTTCACCTTCACCAAGACGTGGACCGACAAGGGCAAGACCCACGCGATGGGCAACCTCAAGATCCACGGCATCTCGAAAACGATTTCCTTTCCCTACACCGCGAAGAAGGAAGGCCCCTGGGTGACCATCGATGGCGCCGCCTCGCTGGACTACCAGGACTTCGGCCTGCCGATCATCCGCGCGATGGCGGTGATGACGGTGAACCCGAAACTGGCGGTGCGCTTCCATCTGGTGGGCGAAGCGAAATAGCAGGCATGAACGCGGAGACATGGTGGCAACGACGGGCCGGCTGCGCCCGCGAGATGCTGGCGGCCGGCTTCCGCCAGGGGATGGGACCGGTGGGCGAACCGCGCTTGGCGGCGGCGATCGGTGACCTGCTCGCCCGACCGGGGTCGCTGGTGCGGGCGGTGGTCGCCTACTTGATCGGCATCGAAATGGGGCTGGTCGAGGAATCGGCGCGGGCTCTGGCCTGCGGGATCGAATACCTTCACACCGCGTCGCTCGTTTTCGATGACTTGCCGGCGATGGACGATGCCCGCACCCGCCGCGGCGCGCCGTGCGTGCATGTCGTCCATGGCGAGGCGATGGCGATGCTCGCCGCCTTGTCGCTGGTGAATCGCGGCTATTTCCTGCTGTGGCATGGCATGCGGGGAGCGACCCAAGCCCGGCGCGACGAGGCCGGCGAGTTGGCCGATGAATGCCTCGGCATCAACGGCCTCACCGGCGGCCAAGCCTATGACCTGTCCGGCTGGCGCGGCCGGCAGGATCCCGCGGAGGTCGCCGCCGTGGCCGCGCGGAAGACGGGCGCGCTGCTGCGCCTCACGGTTGGGCTGCCGGCGCTTTGCGGCCGCGCCAGCCATCGCGAGATCCAGCTTCTCGACCGCCTCGCCTTGCTACGAGGGTTGGCGTACCAAGCGGCGGATGACTTGAAGGACGTGCTTTCCCACGAGTCGGTCACGGGAAAATCCGCGGGGCGCGATGGCCAGCTCGGCCGGCCGAACCTGGTCGCCGCCGAGGGGTTCGATGCCGCCTTCAAGCGCTTCACCCGGCTGCAGGAAACCGGCGACCGTGTGGAAGGGGCCTTGCCCGGACCCGCGGAGCGCTGGGGCATGTTGCGGCTGCTCCGTGTCGATCCGCCCGCGGCCGGCCACGGGCTTTCCCTGGCCTCGGCGGCCGTCTAACAATACTCCATGGCATGTCCCTCTGGCGGTTGATCTTCACGAACCTGCGGCGTCACCGCGTGCGCACGGCGATCGGGGCGACGGGCATCGCGCTCGGCGTGGCAACCATGCTCAGCGTCGTCGGCCTGCTCGGCGGTGCGGTGAAGATGTTCGAGCGGATCTTGCGCAGCGATGCCGAGATGGTGGTCTTCGAGAAAAACGTCTCCGACCTGTTTTTCAGCAACGTCCCGGTCAGCCTCGTCGATGAACTCGAGCGGCAGCCTTTCGTGAAGGAAGCGCAGCCGGTGCTGTTCGCCATCGTCACCGCGCCGGACCGGCCGGTGGTCACCTGCTTCGGCATCCGCGCCGAGGATGGCCGCCTGAGGAAAGCCGGGTGGCTGTCCGGCTCGATCGCGGGTTTCCAAGGTGAGGATGTGGTGCTCGGCGAGCGCGCCGCGGATTTCCTCAAGGCGAAGACCGGCGACTGGGTCGAGCTCGGCCAAGGCAAGCACCAGGTGGCCGGCGTGGTCCGGATGGAGAATGGCTTCGAGAATGGCGGCGTTTTCATGCCCTTGGCCGCCTGCCAGGCCGCCTTTCACAAGGAGGGCGTGTCGTCGGTGATCACCGTGGCGCTGGCGGACGGCCATGACTCGGCCGAGGTGAAGCAGTGGATCGAAAGCGAGCATCCGCGCATGACGGCGCTGGAGAACGAGGAGTTCAGCCGCAGCTACTCGCAGTTCAAGATCCTCAAGACCACCGCGTGGGTGGTCGGCGGTTGCGCGTTTTTGCTAGGCGGATTGAGCGTGACCAACACGATGATCCTTTCGGTCTTCAGCCGCATCAAGGAGATCGCCATCGCGCGGGTGTGCGGATTCTCGCGCGCGCAGGTGGCCGGGATGATCTTCGGCGAATCGCTCGCCGTGTGCGCCTTCGGCATCGCCGGCGGCTGGCTGCTCAGTCTCGGCGGCCTGCGCGTGCTGCGCGAGGTCCCGCAGCTCCAGGGCTACATCGAGCCGAATGTGGGCTGGCAGGAAATCGCCGCCGCGGCGGCGCTCGCGCTCGGCACTGCGCTGGCCGGCGCCCTTTACCCCGCGTGGTACGCCGCACGCCTGAAGCCGGCGCAAGCGCTCAGATTCGAATGAGATGAAAGGAGATCCCGCCATGGTGGAAATTCACGACGTCTGGAAGAGCTTCGACCGCGGCCGCATCGAGGTGCTCAAGGGCGTGGACCTTCACGTCCGCCGCGGCGAGACGGTCGCGCTCTGCGGAACCTCGGGCTGCGGAAAATCCACGCTGCTCAACGTGATCGCCGGCTTGGAGGACCCCGACTGCGGGACGGTCCGCACCGCCGGCCGCGTGGTCGGGACCGAGCGCGAGCGCGTCGATCTGCTGCGCCACCAGGTCGGCTTCGTCTTCCAGCTCCATCACCTGATGCCCGACCTCACGCTGGAGGAAAACTGCCTGGTCCCTGTAATCGCCGCCGGCGGCAAGCGCGCCGATGCGATGCGGCGGCTGCACGAACTGGCCGGCGCCACCGGCGTCTCGCACCGGCTGAAGCAACGGGTGCGCGAACTCTCCGGCGGCGAACGCCAGCGCGGCGCGCTGGTCCGCTCGCTGATGAACGACCCGGAGCTTTTGTTAGGCGACGAGCCGACCGGCGCGCTCGACGAGGCGACCCGCGAGAAGGTCTTCGCGCTGCTGCTCGACCTGGTCCGCTCGAAAGGCCGCACGCTGGTGATGGCCACGCACGATCCCGACCTCGCGCAGCGCTGCGACCGCGTGGTGCGGATGCGCGATGGCCGCATCCTCGATGCCGCGTGAATGCCGGGCGACACGCGCTGGGGTGGCTGGTGGCGGGGAATGCCGCCGGCTTGTGGCTGTCGCTGCTGCTGCTTTTCCCCAGCCTGAATACCGGCGAGTGGACTTACGGTCGATGGATGCCGGTGCACCTGAATGTACAGCTCTACGGCTGGACCGCGCTGCCCCTTGTCGCCTGGCTGCTGGCGATCTACGATGTTCCTCGTAGATGGGCGGAGGCCGCGACCTGGGCATGGACCGCGGCGCTCGCCGCCGGGGTGCTGTCGTGGCTCGGCGGCGTGTCGTCGGGGAAGATCTTCCTCGATTGGAAGGGCGTCCCGCTGCTCGCCTTCACCGCCGCGCTCGTATTCCTCTGGTGCGTCCTCGCCGCCGGCTGGTGGACGCATCGCAAGTCGTGGAGCCCGCTCAAGGGGCGCTCGTCGCTGGCGGGCTTGGCGGCGCTCGCGCTGGTGCCGTGGGGCATGCTCCAAGCGAGCTCGCCCGAGGTTTATCCGCCGGTGAATCCGGACAGCGGCGGGCCGACCGGCGCGGGCTTGTTAGGCTCGACGCTCGTGGTCGTCGGCTTGCTGATGCTGTTGCCGCGGGCATGCGGGCTGGAACAGAAGCGTCCCGGCGTGCCATGGCAAACGCTTGGCTACCTCGCCGCCTGCTGGGTGGTCTTCGTCGTCGCGGAAGCGATCGGCGGCAGCCATCGCGATCCGCTCCAGATCGTCGCCCTAGGCCTGCTGCTGCCGTGGCCGTGGCTGGTGTTGCGGGATTGGCGGACCTTCCGCTGGCCGGAAGAGCCGCATGGCTGGTGCGTTGCCACCCTGCTGTGGTGGGCGCTGCTGGTCGTTTCGGCATGGATCGAGTTTTTGCCCGGCATCCTCGACCGGATGAAGTTCACCCACGGCCTGGTCGCCCACTCGCACTTGGCGATGGCCGGCTTCACCACGGCCTTCTGCGCGCTGCTGCTGCGGCTGACCGGCCACCGCTTCGGCCGGCTTTCCTCGTCAGTCGCGTGGAATGTCGCGGCATTTACGATGGTCGTCGTACTTGCCGCGACCGGCTGGGGCGAAAGCGCCGGCGTGGCGTGGATGGCGGAGGCACCGGCGTGGCGGACCGCGGCTTTGGTCGTGCGCGCGCTGTGCGGGCTGGTCATGCTCGGCGCATCGGTCCACTGGTGGATCTCGTGGCGCGCTGAAGCTTCCCCATTCACTCATGAAACGAATCGCAATGCTGTGGAGCCTGGCCGTCGGCGCGATGGACGCCGCGACGGGGCTCTTGCTGATCCTGACACCGTCGCTGGTGATGAAGCTGCTCGCGATCCCGCCGCTGCCAGCGGGGGCAGAAGTGTTCGTGGGCTGGATCGGGGCCTTCGTGCTCTCCACGGGCCTTTCCTACGGTCTCTGCCTCCGGAAGGGGACGACGGCGGAAACGGTGTGGATGACCACGGCGATCGTTCGCACGGCGGTCGCCGTCTTTCTCGCCGTGAACATCGCGCGCGGCGCGCTGCCGGCGGCATGGTGGGTGGTGGCGGCGACCGACGCGGTGGTGGCGGTGTTGCAGATGATCGGACTGAAAGCGGGCTGCTGGCGGGATTGAGCCTGCCACTGCGCGCCGCCGGTGTGGTGGCGATGGTTTACGCGCACTTCCTGATCTTCGCGCAATTCGCGTGGGTGGAACTGATGCGCGCGGCCGGGGGAACGCCGCTCACGGAAAAGATCGCGCTCGGAACGATGGCCGTCGCCGGCATCACGGCTGGGTTTGTCACCGCGCGGCGAAATACGGGACCTGTCGTACTTCATGGCGCCTTCATCGCCGCTGCGGTGTCCGCGGTGGTTTCGCCGTGGGCTTCAGCGATGCCCGCGGCGTTGTTCGTCTCGCTGCTAACGGGCGCGGCGATCGGGACGATGACCGTCTCGCTCGCGCCGCTGCTGCCGCGCTGGTGCGGCATCGGGTGGGTGGGACTAGGCACCGGCATCGGTTACGCGCTGTGCAATTTCCCGCCGGTCTTCCTCGCCAGCCCCGCGCAACAGGCCGGCTTCGGCGCGGCCTTCGCGCTGATCGGGGCGGCGCTGGTGCCAAGGCAGGGACCGCTTTCCGAGCAGTCCGGCGGGGGACGGCCCGCATCGTCCAACGAAAGCGAAACCGAAAACATAGCCGCCCCCCGCCGGACGCCTTGGAAAGGCGTCCCTGCCGTGGATGACGCGAGGATCGGCATCGTCGCCGTGATCGCGGCCTTCACCGCGCTGGTGTGGCTCGACTCGGCGGCCTTCTTCATCATCCAGCACGAGCGCGACCTGAAGTCCGCCACGTGGGGCGAGCCGCTGCTTTGGCGAATCGCTGCCGTGCATCTGGCCGCCGCGGTGGTCGCCGGGCTCACCTTGCGCCGCGGCTTCTCCGGGATGCTCGCCGCCGCGTGGGCGATCCTCGCCGTGGCGGCTTTCGCGGTGAATGACGCCGCGACCCGTGGCTTGGCCGGGTGGATTTATCCGGCCGGCGTGTCGCTTTACTCGACCTCGTTGGTGGCGTGGCCCGGCTTCTTTTCTCCGGATACCAATCCCCGCGCGATCGCCCGGCGCGCGGCATGGCTGTATGCGGTCGCCGGTTGGTTCGGGTCCGCCAACGGTATCGGCATGGTGCAATCGCTTCACCATGTGCCCGCGATCTTGGTCATCGCCGCAGGCGGGGTGGTGCTCGGTGCCATGCTGCTCCGGCGGAACCAGTGGCCGGTCGCCGCGGCGGCGCTCGCCATCGTCCTCCTCGCCCGCTTTCAGCCGACGGCACCGCTGCCGCAGCCACAGCCCACCGCAATCGAACGCGGGCAGGCCGTCTATCTCGCGGAAGGCTGCATCCACTGTCACTCGCGCTACGTGCGGCCCGGCTCGCCCGACGAACTCCGCTGGGGACCGGCGTCCGATCTAACAGAGGTGCTGGCGCAGAAGCCGGTGCTCATCGGCAACCGCCGCCAAGGTCCCGACCTCGCGAATGCCGGCGCGCGCCGTTCCGAAGCGTGGCTCAAGCTGCACTTCCTCCAGCCGCGCGACCTCGCGCCGGATTCGCCGATGCCATCGTACGACCATCTTTTCAAAGACACCCGCGGCGATGACTTGATCGCCTTTCTTCGCGATGTGCCGGCGGAAGCGGTTTCATCGCGGGCAGCCACCGCCGCCGCATGGACGCCGGCGCGTCACGGTGCGGTGCCCGATGGCGCGCCGTTGTTTCTCCGCCACTGCGCCGCCTGTCACGGAGCGGCGGGCCACGGCGATGGCGAGCTCGCCGCCATGCTCGTGAAACGTCCCACCGATCTGGACCGCGGACCCTTCGTCTGGACACCCGCCGGACCCGATCTCGAAAACCGCATCGCGCGGATCGTCAAATTCGGCCTGCCGGGAACCGACATGCCCGGACACGAGGCGCTTGATGACGCGCGGATCGTCGCCTTGGCGCGCCATGTCGCCTACCTGCGGGTGGAGTGACGGGCGGTACTACCCTGGGAATCCGGCGCCCGCGGTCCGCTTCACTTCAAAGCTCATCGTCCGTCAACGGAATGATCTTCATCAGGCTTCGCTGCAGGCCGGTCTTCAGCACTTGGTTGCCATGAATGGGAATCACCAGCCGTTCGATCCTATTATCCATGGTGTAGATGTGATGGCTGCCGCTGACCCGGGCCAAGCGCCATCCCTTTTGCTCCGCGAGCTTGGCCAGACGCTTGCCGGTGACCGCCTTCATACCGCCACTTCGACGATCCGGCCTCCGGGCACGCCATCTTCCGGCTCCGCAGCCAGCAGCCAGCCCTCGATCGCCTCATGGAGGTTGGCTTCGAGTTCCTCGAGGGTTTCGCCTTGGGTGAAGCAGCCCGGCAGCGCCGGAACTTCCGCCCAGAAGCCGCCCTCTTCGGCCTCATGAATGACGGCTTTCAGGGTCATGGTGCGACGATAGCGTCCGAGGCGTTTCGTGCAATTCCCCATTCTGTGGCCATCAAGACCCATGCGGCCCGGATTGCTCATGAAAGTTCCCCTCGGAATTCCGGACGAAGACCGAGGGCGAAAGCGCATACGGCCGCTCCGAATGATCTTCGGCGATCTTTCCCGCAAGCTGCCGGTGGAAGTCCGGGCTGCAATCGAGTCTCCAACAGATCAGGAAGTCGCGGTTGGGAATCCCGAAGCGGAAGGTTTCCCCCAGATGCGAGGCGAGGAAATCCTGGAGCCCGGGAATCAAGATGCGCGCCGCGTCGTAGCCGTCGCCGCTGTCAATCGCGAGGAAGGTCTCCGAATCGTTCTTGCTGAGGTGAATGCCGAGGTCGTTGCTGATGGCTTCGAGGTTCTCCAGCGCGATCTCGTAAACCTCCCCGGGTGATACGCCCCATCGTGCCAGATCGGCCTCCCTCACATACGCGTAGCTCTGCGGGAAATCCGCGACGATGCCGATCGCGATGCCGGTCGCGAAGGGGAACGAGACGATCGGCATGGGTGCCGCCTTCACATAATCCGCCGGCATGACCTGGGGGCGGAGTTGGTCGCGCAGGTCGTCCAGCGATAGATCGTCCAGACTCGGAGTATCCCTCCTGAGAATCGGGCCGAAGTGGTGCGCGATGATCGCCGCGAACTCCTCGTCAGAGGGCTCGCCAAGCTCATACTTCGCGCGGAGGTTCTGAAGTCCGAGGCGCAATTGTCCGGCGATCAACACATCCGGCTCCTCCGGGTCGGGTTGGAAATCCATTTCGGGAAACACCTCTGCCGCGATCCTGATCACCCGAGTCCGAAACTCCGCATCGTCGTGCATGAGCGATGTCTTGGGTGGTTTGGCGCGCGGTGGCAAGCGAGGGGTTTTCGTGACGCTGCGATACATCTTCAACTTCAAGCGAAGCATTGATGCTCCTTCGCACCATGATCCGCGATAGCGCCATGATCCGCGATAGAAGTCTTGGTTCACGATACGCGAAGGAATCGCCGAGCGGCCATTGATGGCTGTTTGAGAGCAGCTTGGGTGGCCAACGGCAACGAAGGACCATTCCAAGCCGGCCTGAAGACCGGCGCTCCCGGGGGCCAGCCCGATGACTCTACAAATCAAAAGCCGCCCGGGTCTCCCGCGGGCGGCTTTGTTAGAAAGTGGCTGCGGCATCCTGCCACAAGCCTCAACCATCAGGCCGCGCGGCAAAATGCCGCGGCCACGGACTGCTTCACTCCCCGGTCTTCTCTTCAGCCGGCTTTTCTTCGGCGGACTTCTCCTCCGCTGGCTTTTCTTCCGCCTTCGCGGGCTCCACCGGCTTCGCCTCCTTCGCCTGCTCGGCGACCTTGGCGATGTCGGCGGCGGGCAGGATCACGGGCGAGATCTGGAACTGGCCGCTGCGGGAGGAATTGCCCTTCGGGTTGCGCAGCACGGACACGCCGAGCAGCTTGCCATTGGCGAGGTAGATCGGGCAACCGATCGCATCGGTGGCGACGCGGTAGAAAGTGCGAGGGCGGGTGGTAATGCCGGAAATCTCGGTGGTCAGGAGGCTGGCTTCGCGGTTGAGCGATTCATCCAGGCGACCGAGCGCGATGCATTCGTCGAGCACTTCACCCTTGGCGGAGTCGGCGAGATTGATGGAAGGGAGTTCGACGCCCTTGGCTTCCTCGCTGTCCATGCGGACCTTGATGAAGGCCAGGCCGAGGTCCGCGTCCTTGAGCACGAGATCGGCGGGAATCTCCGAGCCATCGGCGGTGATGACCTTCACTTCCTTGATCTCGGAATTCGACTTGAGCTTGATGGGGCCCATCGGGGTGTTGACGGTCTGGCCATCGACCATTGACGATTTGTCGAGGCCGCCGAGCGCGGTGACGATCAGGCCGGAGGAATCGATGACGGTGCCGGTCACTTCGCTCTTCTCCTCCTTTTCCTGGGCGGCGAGCGCGGACTTGATCTGGGCGGGCACGTCGCCATCGGCGCTCATGCTGGTCTTGGCGAGCACGGACAACCAGACGACGGCGTCCTTGTGCTCGGCGGAGAGCTTCTTGGCGGTGGCGCGGAGTTCCGCGGTCGAAGCGGAGGCGAGGGCGGTGGTCGCCGCGAGGGCGAGGGCAATGGTGCGGAACATGATGGTTGAGAGTGAAAGGTTGAGAGTTGAGAGTTAGAAGAGGGGGACTTACCAGCGCGGCTCGATTTCGAGGAACCACGTGCGCGGGCCGCGGCGGATGCCGAAGACGACACTGCGCGGTTTGCTGTCGCGGAGCGAGAGGAGTTTCGCCTTGAGCGCTTCGATTTCGTTCGTCGGCGCGCCGTCGATGGTGAGGATCACATCATCCGGCGCGAGGCCGCCGAGGGCAGCCCAACCGCTGGGCTCCACCTTCAGCACCGAAATGCCGGCCGGCTCCTGGTCGAGTTCCTCCTTCAGCTTGTCACGCTGGGCGGTGGAAAGCTGGCGGGCAGTGAATTCGAAGAGCTCGTCCTTGTACTCGCGCAACTCGCTGTCATCGACCGGCCGCGGGGCGAGCGAGACATTCCACGTCTGCGGCTGGCCATCACGGATGCCGGTGAGCTCGACGGTCGCATCGACCGGATAGGCGAGGATCAGCTCGGGAAAGACCTCCGAGTCTTCCGGGCGACGGGCGTTGATCACCTTGCCATCGAGCTTCAGCAACAAATCGCCCTCTAACAAACCCGCGCGCTTCGCCGGGGAATCCGGGGCGAGCGAGGTAATGCGCACGCCCTTCTTGCCGGCGATGCCGAGCGCGCTGGCGAGCTCGTCAGTGATGACCTGGGTGGCCACGCCCATCCATGCCTTCTCGGCCAGGCGCGGCTTCACCGGATCCTTCGGCGGGCCGACCTTCACCACGGTGGCGAAATGCTGGCGCTCGCGCTCGAACTCCACGAGCAGGGGCTTCGGCTCGGCGGCCTCTTTGACGAAGTCGGCGGTAAAAGCGATCAGCTCGGCCCGGTTCTTCACCGGCTTGCCGCCCACCTTCACGATCACGTCGCCGCCGCGCAGGGGCGGCTTCGCCTCAGCCGAGGGACCGCCGGCGCGCACCGTATCGACCAGCACGCCGTCCTTGGTGTCGCGCGATTTCTCAAGCGCGGACACTTGCGTGAAGTCGCGGGTGGTCAGGCCCCACTCACGCAGCTCGCCTTCCTTGGCGAGCGTCGGTTCGCGCACCACGGTGGTCACCTTCCACGTGTGCGGCTGGCCATTGCGCAGGCCGGCCAGGGTGACCTCGGTGCCGGGCGTGGTATTGAGCACCATCGCGTTGAAAATCGGGATGTCCTCCGCGGCATGGCAATCCAGCACGGGCGTGCCCTGATACGCGGTGATAAAGTCGCCGGGCTGGATGCCGGCCTTCTCCACAGGGCTGCCCTTCCACACCGACGCCACCAGCGCGCCCTTCTGGTCCGCCATGCTGCGCAGCAGCGGCTGCACTTCCAGGCCGATCCAACTGCGCGTGACGTGGCCCTTCTCGATCAACTCGGCCGCGACCTTTTTCGCCACGTTCGACGGGATCGCGCCGCCGAGGCTGGCGATGCCGACTTCGTTCACCCCGATGATTTCGCCGGCCGGATTCACCAAGGGCCCGCCGCTGTTGCCGGGGTAAATGATCGCGTCGTGGCCGATCCAGCGCACCAGCTCGCCGACCTTCTCGCCATCGAGCGTCAGGCCGATCTGGTGGCGTGGCACGATCATCTGGGTATTCGCCACGATGCCGCGGGTGACCGATTGCGAGAGCCCGCCGGGACTGCCCATCGCGAACACGAGGTCGCCGGTCTTGAGCGTGTCCGAGTCGCCGAAGCCCGCCACCGCCAACGGCTGGTCCTTGAAGCGGCGCGTGTTGAGATCGAGCTTCAGCACCGCGAGGTCCGACAAGGCATCGGTGCCCACCAGCGTGGCATCCACCTCGTCGTGGTTGGAAAGCGTGCAGACGAAGCGCGTGCCGCGGCCGGCGACGTGGTGATTGGTCAGCACGTGGCCCTCGGGCGAAATGATCGCGCCGCTGCCGCTGCCCTGCATCTTCTTCATCCTCCCATCGGCCCCTTCCTCCATCACCACGTAAATGCGGACCAGCGCGGGATAGACCTTCTTGATGGCGTCGGACATTTCCGGCGCCGGCACCGGCACCGCGGGCGGATGGCTGGCATCCTGGGAAAAGGCGGGCAAGGACTGGCAAGTCGCAAACGCGAGCACCAGCAAGGCGGAACGGCAGGTCGTGGCGGTCATGGATCGGTCGGGTCGCCATCTAGCGTCCGGCGAATCCCGGCTTGTTCAAGTTAATCCGGATCGGATTGCGGGGCCCACGCTCTTCACGAGCAGCCGCGGCTCAGTAGATTGACCAACACCACGAACGCGATCACGCCCACCATCGTCACTTTCGAGGTGTCCTCGTTCGAGGCTGCCGTCTTGCCCGGCACCGGCAGGTTCCAGCGCTTCCGCAGCTTGGCCACCTTGCCCTTCGCCCACGGCTGGTGGCTGACCAAGGCGCGCTCGGCCTTGTCCCGCAAGCGCTTCATGGCGACGTCGTCGGGAAACTGGACGAAGAACCCGAGCCCCTTGCGCGCTAGCTCCGCCGCCTCCTCGTCGCGGCCTTCGGCGGTGGCCACGATCGCTTGCGCGAGCTCGCCGCAGTGGCGGTAGTAGTCGTTCGTCAAGTTCGGCTCGAAGTGTTCGAGCGCTTCCTTCGCCTCCGCGATGTTGCCTTGGATGGCGCACGCCAGCGCGAGGCCGGCGCGCAGGGCCGGGGCATTGTGGCTCGCGGGAAAGCGCGCCAGCCCGGCGCGGCGGACCTCAATGGCCAGCTGGATCAGCTTGTCCGTGTCGCCGGTGCACGCCTCGTAAAGCGCCGCGAGATTGACGAGCGTGTGACTCTCCACATCCTGTTCGCGCCGCTGCCAATCGCCAAGCCATTCCGCGCCGTCATTGGCCAGTCCCGCCTCGAGCAGGGCGTTGCCCATCGTGTTCCAGAGCGTGCCGTTGCCATGGAGTTCGGCGCGGTGCTCCTTGCGGCTCCACGTTTGGAGGAGTTCCTTGCGGCGGTTCTTCGCGGCATGGGCGATCAACCAGCTCCACCCCTGGATGCGGCTGGCGCTGCCCGGCGGCTCGCGGGTGATCCAGCGCACGCTATCGCTCCACTGCTTTTTCGGCGGCAGGTGCTGGAGGAAAGCGACCAGCGCGCCCGGCGCCACCACCGGCCCTTCCCGGAGCCGCTCGCCCAGCCAATTCCCCCACGCGACCTCGCGGCCGCCGCGGCGGAACATGTCGCCTAGCCACCCGAACATCTGCGCCCCGGCGCGCGGCTCGGCAAGCAGGCTCTCCGCCTCCTTGAGCGCGCCGGACAGGTCGCCGCGCTTGAGCGTCAGCTCGATCGCATCGCAGGTGACGTCCGGCCCGCCAACGTAGTGGCGCAGCAGCGCGATGGTCGCCGCGGCCTGGTCGAACTCGCCGCGCCCCATCTGCAAGTCGGCGAGCTGGCGGCCGGCGAAGAGATACTCCGGATCCAAGGCGAAGGCGCGGCCATAGGCCTCCATCGCCGCGGTGTCGTGGGCCAATTCGCGCTCCGCCTTGCCCAGGTAGCCGAGCGCGATGGTCGAGCGCGGCGCGTGCCGCGACCACGTGCGGGCGAGGTCCCGCAGCTTCTGCCAATCCCCGCGGCGGCTCAGCCAGCCGGCCAGCTCGCTGCTGCCCCATGCGTAGTCGGGCTCGCGTTCCAACAAAGCCTGCATCGCCGTGATCGCCTCCAGCGGGCGGCCCGCGTGCATCAGGATCCATGCGCGACGGCCTTCCAGCTCGCGCGGCGGCGCGGCTTCACCCGCCGCGGCGGCGCAGGCGGCCATCGCCTCATCGTGCTTGCCCTGCTCGCAGAGTTGGTAGGCCAGCATGTCGCGCAGCGATTGATCGGCCGGCGAAAGCTCCAGCCCGCGGCGGATGGCGGCGATGCTTTCCTCACGGTTGCCGAGTTCGTCCCAGGCACCCGAGGCCACCGTCCACCACGAACGCCGGTGACCGTGGAGAACGCTCGCCGCCCGCAGCCGCGCCGCGACCTCATCCTCCTTGCCCTTGCCATCCGACTTCGCCCACCGCGCCTGCGTCTCCCATCCCCACGAGTAGAACGGGCAAGTCTCCGCCGCCTTGATGAGCAGCGCCAGCCCCTCGTCACGCCGGCCGGTGCGGCGCAGGAAATCCGCGAGGCAGCCATGGTTCGCGCCATTCAGTGGCTCCAGCGACGACGCGCGCCGCAGCACCGCCTCGGCCTCCGCCAAGCGCCCGAGCCGCTCCAGCACCTCGGCATGTTGCCGCGCCGCCTCGTCCCAGCCGGGCGAGAGATCGACCGCCATCGCGACCGCCTTTTCCTCGTCCGCGTGGCGACCCGCCGCGTGATGCACCTTCGCCAGGTCCATCCACGCGCGGGGTAGCAGCGAGAAGCTTTCCGTGAGCATCTTTGCCGCGGTCATCGCCTCGCCATCGAAGCCCATCCGCAGCGCTTGCTCGATCCGCGCCGACCACGTTTGCCACAAGTCCGGGCGCTCGCGGCAGAACTCCTGGAGTTCCCCCAACAGCACCGGCGGCGCCACCAAGCGCCATGCCAATTCCTGGTACACCGGCACGATCTCGCCATTCGACACCTGCCGGCGCATCTCCGCATTGATGAAATGCAGCGCCTCCAGCGAGGCCGCCCGGTCGGTCGCCAATTCCATGAGCTCGCGCGCGGCCCACGTGTAGTCGATGTCGATCCGCAGGGCTTCCTTCAGCGCTTCTTTCGCCTCGCCATTCCGCCCGAAGTCGCGGTGAACGGTGGCAAGGATGCCGAGCGAAAGCGGATCGCGCGGGTCGAGCGCGCGGGCCTCGAGGATGTCGGCCATCGCCTCGTCCTTGCGCCCCACTTCCAGCCGCCGCAGGGCCCGCTCGCGCCACCCCCAGCGGTCGCGCGGGTCGCGTGCCAGCATTTGATCGAGCGCCTGCAAGGCGGCCTCCGGCTTGCCGCGCCGCCACTCCGCCGCAAGCGCCCACAGGCCGGTTTGCTCGGGATGCTTCGCCAAGGCGTCATCTAACAAATCCATCGCCGCCGCCTCGCCTTCCTCTTCCGCGGTCAGGCGGACCAGCGAGCGCCACGCATCGACGGACAGCGGCTGGATCGCCAGCAGGCTGCGGTAGCGCAGGATCGCCAGCTTGCGGTCGCCGGTGAAACTCGCGGCCTGCCCCGACTTCCGCAGCCACTGGGCCTCGGGCACCTTGCCGCGCGCGGCCTCGATCCACGCCAGCCCGCGCTCGCGCAACTCGCCGCCCCAGCCGGTCATCATCGCGCCGGCTTCCAACAAAAGCTCGCCATCGTCCGGCCGTGCGGCGCGGGCCTCCTCCAGCACCGCCGCGGCTTCGCGGTCGTTGCGGGTGGCATCGAGGCAGGAGGCCAGCGTGATCCATGGCCCGGCGTCCTTGCGGCCGTGGAGCTTCACCCGCTCGCGCAGGAATTCCAGCCCCTCCGCCGTGCGCTTGATCACGCGGCAGGTGTCGAAATAAGCGCGCGAGTAGCCCTCGAAGTCCGGGGCCAGCGACGCCGCCGCGCGTCGCAGATCGACCGCGTCGGCATGGCGGAGCTGCTTGTCGCGGCAGCGCGCGAGGCTCTCGTGGCACCGCGCCGAGTTCCGCTGGCGGCGTAGCGCGCGCTTGAGGAAATGCGCGGCCAAGGGCAACTCGCGGGCGTCCTGCAGCAGCAGCTCGCCGAGTTCCGAGGCGAAGACGGGCTCGCCCTTCGGCACCGCTTTCTCCAGCAGCGCGCGTTGTTCATCGCGGCGGCCGAGGCAGCCCAACAAGTACGACTTCCGTAGTAGCAGCGGCCCATGGTCAGGCGCCCTTTCCAGCAAGGCATTCGTCGCCGCCAGTTCGCGCGGCCAATCTTGCAAGTACCCCGCCACCCGCGCCTCGCCTTGGAGGGCGAGCATGCTGCCGGGCGCGACCGCGCGCAGCGTGGCGAGCGCCGCATCCACCTTCCAACGGTCATGCCCGTCCAGCGCGATCAGCAGGTGATGGGTCGCGTCGTAGGCCGCCTCGTCAGGCAGCACCAGGCCATCGAGCCGCGCCGCTTCTTCCACCGGCACCAGCGTCATGCCGCGCGGGCCATCGATCGGGTGATCCTCGAAGAGAGCCTTCAGGATCATCTCGCCGAAGTGCCGCTCGGTGGGATCGCGCAGCAGGATCACGCCGGTGCGGTCGTCATAGCCGATGCATGCCTGCATGTGCGCGCCGGTGGTCCATTGCGTCGTCAGCGTGAAGGGCAGCCCGCGATCGATCAGCCCGTGCAGGATCTCCGGCGTCAGGCGGAATTCGCGGGCCACGAAGCCGTGGCTCTCCGCCCACAGGCGCTCCTTGTGCCACGGCGTGCCCTCGTGACAGATCGCGTCGGCGATCTCCAGGTGATCGTGCTTCTTCCCCCAATACGCCGCGAGCGTGGCCAGCGTCGCGGGCGCGCAGGTCATCCGGTGCTGGCGCGTGAAGGGGACTTCCAGCTTCACCCGCTTGCGCTCGCGCGCGCCGGGTTCGCGGAGGGTCTTCGCGACGCGCTGCTGGAAGCCCTCGCCCTTGCGATCGCACCACTCCAGGCAGCCGTCGATGTCGCCGGCCATGTAGAGGAAGTCCGCCCGCCGGCCCGCCGCCCACTTCTTCCATGACTCGGTCGCCAACGGCGAAAGGCGCTCCGCTTCGTCGAGACACCACAGGGCCTCCGCGTGGTTCTCCCGCTCGCTGTGAATCGTCTGCATCCGCAGCGCGAAGGCCGCCTGCTGCGTCACCCGATGCGTCTCCGACAGAAGCGCCAGCGCCTCGTCATCGCGGCCGAGATGGACCAGCAGATCGGCGCACTGGAGCACCGGGGAACGATAGCGCGGCTTCAAGCTCCGCGCGTGCTCGGCCGCCTCCAGCGCCTCCGCGTAACGGTCCTGCGCTTCGAGAATGCCCGACCGCTGGACGTGCAACCACGAGTCCTCCGGGTCCAGCTCCAGCGCGCGGGCGATCTTCGCATGAGCCGGCTTGAAATCCCGCAACGCCGAATGGCTCCAGGCCTGATAGGCCAGCAGCTCCGCGCGCGACTCGTCCGGCATGTCGTCCTTCAAGCGGCCCTCGATCTCCGCCATCATCTCCTGCGGCGTGTGCCAGGCCGTGCGCGCGAAGAGCGCGTGGAAGTACCACTTCGGATGCCGGCGGTCCTGCCTCCAATTCAGCCAGTCCAGCGCCTGGGCCAGCCGGCTGTTGCCCAAGTTCGATGCCAGCGCCGCCGCCTCCCGGCGCGCCTCCCCATGCGGCCAATCCGCCAGCGCCACCCCCGCTCCCCGCGCGAATTCCCAGGCATCGAGCATCCGCCCCTCCTCCATCGCCGCTTTCACCCCGGCCAATACCGCCGACATCTCCCGGACTGCACTCATCTTATCTTGATATCACCGTTCCCTAAAGCTCACCGGTACCGCCGGGGTTTGGCGAGACGAAAGGCGGCCAGTGCCGGCCGGCTCGGACCGCGAAACGAAGAGCACTCCTGAAAATGCTGTTTAAGGAACAACGAAAGGGACGAAAGCTCGCGAAAGAAAGGCAGAGGTGAATGGCGCTAACTTGAGGCTCGGCTCCGGTGTCACCAGCGGTGGCAGGGACCTTTCTCCGAAAGGTCAGGCGGGGGGCGGCATGCAGGGAGCTTGCCGCGCCGAACCCGGAATGGCGGCCGCCCCCAGCCTGACCGCTCGGAGAGCGGTCCCTGCCCTTGTCGCCACGGCGACTCCCGTTAAGCTAGCGCCATTCAAGGCAGAGGTCCTCTGATTTCGTTCGTTTCGATCGTTTCGTTGTTCCCTTCCAAGGAGGCAGCGGGCTTTCTCGGAGTGACTTGAATTTCGCGCTCCCAGTCCGGCTTTACGGAGTTCTTGCCAAGGGCAGCCTCAATTCGCGTTGAATCCGCACACGATCCACTCGTGGCGGGTTGAGTTCAGCGCGGTGCCGCAGTATTGGCAGGCGATGTCGAGGGTGTCGGCGACGCGGCCGCCACAGGTGGCGCACTGGTGCTGGTAGAGCGAGCCCTTCTCGGGCACGGCGGCGATGTCCCGCTCGAGGGTGAGGATGAATTCGAGGCGCTGCTCCTCGGAATCGTGCAAGGCGATACCGCCGGCGGGAAGGGGTTCCACGCGCTGCAGGCTGGCGGACAGGCCGAGGGCGAGCCGGTGCTTCGCATCCCCGCGGGTCACATCGAGCAGGACGGATTCGTTCAGATAGATGCTATTGTAGAGGATGCTGCGGTCCGGGGGGATCTGCGCCGAGATGGCCTGGAAAAGCTCGTCGGTGACGAAGCGGCGGACGGAGGCCGGATTCCTCACCGCATAGGCGGTCATGATCTGCATGAAGGCATTGCTGGCCTTGTCCTCGGCAAGCTGCCGGGAGAAGTCCGGGCACTCGCCGGTCAGGGTGGCGATGTCCTCGCTCAATCCCCGGGAGACGAGCCGGGCCATCCGGGAGCCCGCGCCGTAGTCGGCCTCCTGGGTGATCTCCGCCAGCACCCAATCGAAGTCGCCGCTATTCACCAGCACCTGGCAGTGCGCGCAGCGGCACAGCTCGCCCATGTCCGCGGCGAGCTCCCCGCCGCAGGAGGGACAGCTCCGGTCGGCCACGATGTCGTAGCCGGACTCCACCGCGCCGCGCTTGCGGAGGAAGGACCAGAATTCGACGAAGAGGTCATCGCCCTCGCGATTCATCGAGGGGTCCAGCTCGCAGATGAAGGAGTCGGACATGGCGGCGGAAATCCGCACGTCGATCACATCGAAGGCGCCATCGATGCGATACGCCACCGGCCTCGCCTCGTGGATGCGGATGTCATCGAGGAGATTGCGCTGCTTCAGCAGACCCATCATGCGGAACTGGGTGGCGAAGCGCTGGTAGATGCCATCCGAGATGAAGGGGCGCACGCGCGAGAGATCCTGCTCCATCCACGCCTGCTGGATCTTGAGGAAGGCGGAGCGGACCTTGGCGGCGAAGACGGCGGGATCGAAATCGGGATGCGCGGCAAGGAAGGCGCCCAGGCCGCTCGGCTGGTCGATCACCGTGCGACGGCGGGCCGGTGGGGATGACGATCTCCCCGAGCTGGAAGGCTGCTGATAGATCCAGATCGCGACGATCACGCCTACCCCGATGAAAAGGATCATCATCGGGACCATCCAAGGATTGGACGACGAGGAAGACGACGAAGACGAGGAAGACGAACTGTAGGAGGAGGAGTATCCTCCCGACGACGGGCGACTGTCGCTGCTACGATAGCTGCTACTGCTGCCACCACTGCTACGGTAGCTGCTTCCGCTACTGCTGGGTGTGTTGCTACGGTAGCTGCTACCGCTACTGCTGCGGTTGGTGCTGCCGCTACTGCTCCGGGTGCTACTACTGCGCTTACTGCGGCTGCTGCTACTGCTCTTGCTACGGCTGCTTGAACTGCGCCCACCCGCTCCGCCGGCACGCGCGGCGGCTTGTTCGCAGATCCCGAGCCCGAGCCACGCCAGGCAGCCAAGAACAACACTCAGGCGGAGGAGGGCCGGCCGGATCTTCATAAGCGGGCGGAACCTAAAGATATCAGGCCCGCCACGGCAATTCCAATGCCCACCGCCAAATCCACTCCCATCGCTGGCACGCGTTCCCACGATCCGGCGATTCAAGTGAACCGCGAAATCACGCGAGAATGTGCGAGATCCAAAAGGCAGGTTGGAAGATCCGCTTCTAACAAATTGGGCCCTCCGTCAGGTTCGCTGGCATTCTTCAACCCCAACGGGAGGATGTTTCCCGTCCCGGAGGGACCTTGGAACTTAGCCGGTGGCGTGAGCCACCGGACC
>CBKZPU010000013.1:0-48079 GCA_966696705.1 uncultured Verrucomicrobiaceae bacterium
TTAAAATCCGTTGCAGGGTAACCTGCGTGCCGGTTCGAGTCCGGCCGGTGGCACTGATTTGGAGTTTGGCGTGGAATTATTCGCGCTTCGGGGGGCGCTGGAATTCTGATCGTGTCCCGAATGCTGCCCCAAGAGTTGGCTGCGGAATTTTGCGGCTCGCCGTGTTCAGACCGCGCCGATCGCGAAGCCTGCGGGCCGCCTGTTCGCTACCCCATTGGATCACTAGCAAATCGCCCCGCTCGGACTGGCCGGCGGGGCGACGGGGGCGGAATGATCTTCCGGGATTAGATCGCCATGTCCTTCAGGGACTTCAGCGGGCGGACCTTCACCACGGTGGTGGCGGGCTTGGCCTTGAACATGACTTCTTCCTTGGTGAAGGGGTTGATACCCTTGCGTGCCTTGACTGCCGGCTTCTTCACCGTGCTGATCTTCAGCAGGCCGGGCAGGACGAATTCTCCCACGCCGCGCTTGTCGAGGTGGCCGGCGATGATGGTGTTGAGGCCATCGAGGACGGCGGCGACTTGCTTGCGGGCCAGGCCCGTATCGGTCGCGAGCTGATCGAGGATCTGCGACTTCGAATACCTTTCCTTGATGGGCGTTTGTTTCTTTGCCATGCGCCGGGAGTTGCCCGGCCCGGTCGTGAAAGTCAAGGCGTGCGGCGATGGCTCACGCCCTGCCGCGAAGGTAGTCGTCATTTCTTCCGCCTTGCGGTGCGAAAGCAGGCTGTCGGTCTCCCGGCTGGATCACGCGCGCCAGAGGCAAAACCGCCGCTCCGGATGAGATTCCTGGAGCGGCGGCTGAAGGGAAGCGGTGGGGTGGGTTACTTCGCGGCGACACGCGTCCGGGCGGCGGTGTGCCCGGCAGCTTCGGCGGTGATTTCCCACGCACCACCGGCTTGGGCACTGCCGACTGGCGGCGCCAGGCGCAGGATGCCGCTGCCGGTGCCGCGGGTTTCGGCCATGCCTTGGGCCAAGGCGAGGATGGCGCGGATGATGGTCTCGCCTTCGGCGTCCGACACGGCGGCTTGGGGTGGCATCGGGACTTCGCCCCAGACGCCGCCGCCGCCGGTCTTGAGCTTGGCTTGCAGGCGGGCCGCTGCCTCGGCTTGCTCGCGGTATTTCATGGCCACGTCGAGATAGGCCGGGCCGACCGAGGTCTTGTCCACCTGATGGCAGGCGAGGCATTGCCTGGAGGTCACCAGTTTTTCGATCTCGGAGGAGAACTGCGGGCCGCCAGCGTCGTGGCCGGTCGGCGGGATGTAGCGGGCGCGGACGACCAGCTTGGCGGGATCCGCCGCGCCTTTGACGGCGAAGGCGACTTCTTCGCCGAAGCCGAGCTTGTCCGGCTTGCCGGCGAGTTCGAGGGCCAGTTGCGGTTGCGCTTGTTCCGCTTGAAGGGCCACGCGCGCGACCGCGACCGCTCCCTTGGCATCGGTCGCCACGGCGCGCAACTCGGATCCGCTGCCGGTGAGGGTGACGGTGGTGCCGCTGCCGACCTTGGTTTCGTTGGCACCTTGGGTCAGCCACCACTCGACATTGACGCGGTCGTTGTCGGGATCGCCGGCGGTCGCGGTGTAGGCGTTGGCACTGGCGGCGATGGAAATGGTCGGCGGCTTGTTGTCATCGGCCGGGCGCAGGCTGCGGATGCGGCCGTTCTTGTTGAAGTACCAGTCACCGCCGTACTCGAGCAGCCACAGCGTGCCATCCGCGGCCATTTCGAGGTCCATGGGGTGCATCAAGTGGTCCATCAGCGGCTCCAGCTTCTCAAGTTTCTCCTCGCGACCGAGCTTGGCCTTCCACATGCGGCCGCGCATCCAGTCGTAGGTCAGCAGCGTGTGGTCGTCCTCCTTGCCGAGGATGTTGTACTTCCTACGAGCATCGTAGTAGAAGACCGGCCCGGCCATCGCATTGCGGCCGCCACCGCCCATGGCGGGGAACTCCGGGCTATTCGCGTAGGGATACCAGATGAAGGCCTTCTGCGCGGGCGGCAGATCCACGAGGCCGGTGTTGTGCTTGCCGGGGTTCTTCGGCTTGGCCGGGTCGGTCATTTCGCCGGGCTTGCCGGTGGCGAAATCGACGATGGGGTAGGGGCGGTTGTCGGCGATGACGAAGGGCCAGCCGAAGTTGCCGGCTTGCCTGGCTTGGTTCACCTCGTCATGGCCACGCGGGCCATTCGGTCCCTCGCCACCGGCATCCGGGCCGACCTCGCCCCAGTAAACGGCGCGGGTCTTCGGGTCGATGGAGATGCGGAAGGGATTGCGGCAACCCATGGCGTAGATTTCCGGGCGGGTCTTCGCCGTGCCGGGAGGGAAGAGGTTGCCCGTGGGGATCTCGTAGCCGTTTTCGGTCGGCTTGATCCGCAGGATCTTGCCGCGCAGGTCATTGGTGTTGCCGGCGCTGCGCATCGCGTTGACGTGCTCGCGGCCATCGCGATCGTCGATGGGGGCGAAGCCGCCGCTCTCGAAGGGGTTCGTGTTGTCGCCGGTGCTCAGGTAGAGCAGTCCGTCCGGCCCGAAGGCCAGCGAGCCGGCTTGGTGGCAGACCTTGTCGCGACGGTCCGTGGCGATATCGAGCAGGACCTTTTCGGAGGAAAGGTCGAGCTTGCCGTCCTTCAGCTCGAAGCGTGACAGGCGGTTGAGCAGCTCCTTGGGATGACTGTAGTAGAGGTAAAGCCGGCGGTTCTTGGCGAAGGCGGGATCGAGCGCCAACCCGAGCAAGCCGTCCTCGCGCGCCCACGGCGAGTTGCGATCGCTTTCCCGCAGCGCTGTCACCGGCACGGTGCCCAGTTCGAAAACGCCTCCGGTGGACGGACGCACGCGCAGCACGCGGCCTTCGCGCTCGATCACGATCAGGTCGCCGTTGGGCACGATCGCGAGCTCCATCGGGTCACGTAGCTTTTCGGCCACGATGGTGCTCTGGATTTCCGCCGCCGTGGCGCATGCAGTGGCGACGGTAAGCAGCGCGGTCGTGCGCAGGAGGGAAGCAGCTTGAGGCAGGCGGGTCATGACGATGTGCGATGGCTGGCCGACGAAAGGGACGGTTCGATCCGGAAATCGGGCAATGAAAGGGCTAATTGGTGATGCTGGAGAGTGACGAAAGGTTGCGACGGATGCCCGGGGCGGGTGCTGAGAGAACTCGGGTGATGGGTTGGGGCCGCGTGGGAATGATGCGATGGAACCGGGTCAGGGATGCTGCCTTTTTCTTGCGGGGAATCCGATACTCCCTTGCGGAGGCAGACGTTTCGCCGGGTCGCGACCCAAGCGAAAAAAGTGCCGCTCCGGCGGATTCCGGAGCGGCACTGGAAGCGAGACGTGGGGCGATCAGGGGAGGGTCACCGTGAGGCGGGCGAACAGCTTGGAGCCGGTCGCCAATGCCTTCGGAATCGAGACGTCCACCTTGTCCACGCCGGTGGCGAAGCCGTCATCGGTCACGATGATGGTCACGCCGTTGACGCCATGCTGGGCGGTGGTCCAACCCGCGAGGGTGGAGCCGTACTCGGTGCCGATGGCGATGCCGGGCATCGCGTTGGCCGCGTCGCTGCGGCGGAACGTGAACACCAGGTCCGTGGCCGTGTGGCTGACGGTCGGCAGCAACGCATTGGAGTTCGAACCGGGGTTGGCCGGGTTCGGTTGGCCGTCGATGACGAACTCGATCGCGTTGGCGATGCCATCCTTGTCCGGATCCGCGTCAGGCAGGGCATCGGCGCCGGCCAAGCCCTTCGATGAGGTCCACGAGTCATAGGCATTGCCGCCCACGACCAGACTGCCGCTGCCGGTGAAGAAGCTGCCGTAGGTGGGATGCGATGCATTGTAGGTCCCGCCCGGCACGGTGGTGCCGCCGAGGACCAGACTGCCCACGGTGTCGGTGGTGCCGGTGGTGAGGTCGAGCACCGCGCCGGTGGCGACCGTCACGGTGGATGCGTCATCGAAGAACGCGTTGGCGACGGACAGGGTGCCGGCATTGACGGTGGTGTTGCCGGTGTAGGTGCTGATGCCGCCAACGGTGAGCGTTCCGGCGCCTTGCTTGACGAGCCCGCCGGTGCCGGAAAGGACGCCCGCGAAGCTGGTGCTGCTGGCATTGCCGACGGTCAGCGTGTTGCCTTGCAGGTTCACATTGCCACCGGTGGCGCCGCCGCCAGCCAGCGAGCCGATGGTTTCGCTGGCATTCAGCAGCAGGGTGGCACCGGCGGTGTCGGCGAGCGAGACAGCTCCGGTGTCGGCGATGGCCGCGCCGCCGTCGAGGGCGAGTGTGCCACCATTGACCGTTGTGGTGCCGGTGTGGGTGTTGGTGCCGGAGAGCGTCTGGGTGCCCGTGCCGGTCTTGGTCAGGCCGATGGTGCCGGTGCCGTTGGAGATGTTTCCGGCGAAGTCGCCTGAGCCGTTGTTGTTGCCGACCGTCAAGGTGACCGCGGTGTTGTGCGACTTGATGATCTGGCTGCCGGCCGCGCCGTCGAGCGAATCAACGGTGAAATGGCCGGAGCGCATGTCGAGCTTGCCGGTCGCGGCCAGATTGACGTCTTGCGTGCCTCCCAGCGTCGTGGCGTTGTCCACGTTGACCGCGAACTGGCCGTTCTGAATGTCCAGCGTGCCGGCGAAGCCGGACAGCGGGTTGTTTGTTCCGGTCCAGCAGGCGACGGCGCCGCCGCCGGAAACGCGGATGGTGCCGGTACCGGTGACACCGCCGGTCCAGCTCTGGATCAGGTGCCAGGAGGTGAGGTTATAAGTGGTGCTGTAGAGGTCAAGCAAGCCCCCGGCGTCGATGGTGGTGGCACCAAGGTGGACCTTCCGATACTGGGTCGGCGATTGCGGGGTGAGGTCCACCTTCATGGCGGCACCGCTGGCGATGGTCTTGGTGCCAGTGGGCAGGACCCAATCGACATTCCCCGGCGCTTGGAATGTCAGCGTGCCCGCGTTGATGGCGGTGGCGCCGGTGTAGGTGTCGGTGCCGGAAAGCGTGAGCGCGCCGCTGCCGTTCTTGGTGACACCGCCGGCTCCGCCGATGGTCCCGCCGGTGAGCGTGTAGTTCAGCGAGGAATCGAAGGTCACGCTCGAGGGATAGACGCTGCCAACCACCGTGATGGTTGGATCCGAGGCGGGTAGGTTACCCAATAGCACATCGTCCGGGTTGTAGAACGTCTCGGCGGCGAGGGTCGTGGTATCGCGGAAATTCGCGCCAATCCCGGTTTCCCAAAAGGCATCCTCGCTGCCGGTCCATTCCAGTGACTTCTTGCCCAGAGCGAGGGTGACGTCGTTGGCATTCACCGTGAAGGCGTAGCCCGGGCGGTAGGCGGTCGAATTGGCCAGATCGAAGTTGGCGGCGGTGAAGCCGTTGGCGTTACTGCCGAATTCCAGCACCTTGAAAGTCGGAGAACTGATCGCTCCGGAGAGGTCCACCAAGGTGGTGCCTTGGACGGTGAGTGCGCCGGTGGCGGTCAGCGCGCCCGCGGTGGCGGGGACCGCGATGACGTCAGCGCCGATGCTGGTGCCAAGCGAGATCGAGGCCGCGGTACCTTCGCCACCCACGGTCGCACCATCGGCCACGGTCAGCGCGCTGTTGGCGAGCGAGCCGGTCAGGGCAAGCGTGCCCGCGTCGATGGTGGTGGCTCCGGAGCTAGTGTTGGCTCCCGCCAAGGTCAGTGTGCCGGTGCCGGTCTTGGTCAAGCCGCCGCCGGTGCCGGAAAGCACGCCGCTGTAGGTGGTGCTCGTGTTGCCGGCCAAGGTCAGCGTGTTGCCTTGCAGGTCCACGTTGCCACCGGTCGTGCCGCCGCCGGCCAGTGCGCCGGTGGTTTCGTTGGCATTTAGCGTGACTTGGACGCCCGCCACGTCGGCGAGGGTCAAGGTGCCGCTGTCCGACAAGCTGCTGCCGCCGCTGATGGCGAGGCCACCGCCGTTGACGGTGGTGTTGCCGGTGTAGGTGTTCGTCCCGGTCAAGGTCTGGGTACCGCTGCCGGCTTTGACCAGATGCACGGTGTTGTTGATGCCGTTGGCGATCACGCCGGAGAAGCTGCCGCTGTTGTTGTTGGCACCCAGGGTGATGGTGGTGACGCCTCCGGCGGCGCTGTGGTTGCCGACCATCACGCCGGTGCCGGACAGCGCGCCCATCTGGAACGCGCCGGAGGCGCTGCCGGCCCAGCCAACGCCTTGGCCGAGCAGCTCCATGGTGCCGTTCAACTCGATGTTGGCGTTCTGCAGGCCGGTGGTGCAGCCGCCCACGCCGATGCCGCTGCCTTCGTTGACATCGGCATCGGCAATGCCGTTGACGATCAGGTTGCCGCTGAAGGTGGTGTTGTTATTGCGGAACACCACGCCGTTGCCGGCGTTGGTGGCGTTGATGGTGACGGTGCCGGTGCCCTTCAGGCCACCGTCAAGGAACAAGGATTTGTTCGTGAGGCCGGCGGCGATCGAATTCTGATTGATGGTGGTGGTGCCGGTATTGGTGACGGCTCCGGCGATGGTCCAGAAGTGGTTCGTGGACTGGCCGTCGTGGGTCAGCGTGCCGCCGCTGTTGAGCGCGATGGTGAAGGCGGTGCTTCCCGCACCCGTGTCGCTGTTGTTGCCCAACTTCAGGGTGGTGCCGCTGGTGATGGTGGTCGGGCTTTTGAAACCAGAGGTGTTGATCAGCTCCAAGGTTCCATTGTTGATCGTGGTGGTTCCCGTATAGGTCACGACGCTACCCGCCAATGTTTGGGTTCCCGAGCCGTTCTTGATCAGCGACAGTGGGTGAGTGCCCGCATTGGGGCTGCCGTAGTCGCGGATGTGACCGTTGAACACGTAGTTTCCGGAGCCGTTCAAAGTGAGGGTTGCCACCGCGCCGGCGGCACCGTTGGCTTCGCTGTTCTGGAAAATCCCGCCACCCTGGGTGGTGGTGGTGCCGGTGTTGATGCCTGCGAGCGTCTGGTCCTTGCCGAAGAATTCGAAGCGGTTCCATGCGCCCGAGCCCGAGGTGAAGTTCGCGACCACGCCGGGAGCGAATTGGTTCGCTTGCTGGGTCCGCACGTAGGTGCCATCGCCGCCGATCATCTGCAGGTTCCCCAGCACGGTTGGTGCCGCGGCATTGAGCGAAAGCACGCCATTCCGGACGATGGTGTTGCCGGCGTAGGTGTTGGTCCCTTGGAAGACCACCGTTCCGTTCAGACTGGCGGTCCCGACAGTCAGGTTGGAGGCCGTGGTCTGGCCGATGGGATTGGAGATGGTGGCGACGCCGGTGCCGCGCGAGCCGATGGTGGCGTCACCGGCGAGGGTGAGCGTGCCGTTCAGCGTGTTGGTCTTGCCTTCGTTCGCCATGCGAATGGCCGCGTCGTAGCCGCTCTCGCCATAACCGGTGCCGGCGATGGTGAAATTCTGGCTGAAGGTGCCGCCTTCCCACATCCCGAACTGGCCGCCGTTTTTCACCACGATCTGGCTGGTGCCACCAAGGCCGGGGTCCGCTCCTGCCGCGGTGTGCACGCGACTGCTGTCGATTCGCAGCGTGCCGGTGAAGCCCGCCGGCAGGGCGGTCGGGCTGCTGATATAGTCGAACACGCCGTTCGCCGCCAGGTTGAGGGTGCCCGCACCGGAGAAATTGGCCCAAGGAAGATTGCCCAGGTTGGTCACGGCGGCGGTCGTCGTGGCATACTCGAGGCGCAACGTGCTTCCACTGGCGATGTCGTAGGTTCCCGAGCCCAAGGCGGCATTGGCAGCGCTGCTGCCAAGCTGGAGAGTGCCGTCGCTGATGCTCGTGCTGCCGGTGCGGGTATTGGTACCGGTCAGGATGATCTTGCCGCTGCCGTTCTTCGCGAGAGTGGCGCTCCCGCTCAAAGGACCGGAAACGGTGAGGTGGTTGGAGGACGCGTTGGCCCAGGTTTGATTGGCACCAAGTACGACTGGTGCGGAGATCGCTGCTGCACCGGCATTCGCCTGCATGTCGATGCCGCTGGCACCGAGCGTGAGTTGCGTGCCGGAGAGCGTGAGCGCCCCGGTGGCGGAGCCGCTGCCGATCTGCAGGCCGGTCACCGAGCGGGTGCCGGCGTTGGGCTGCTTGCCGGTGAAGTCGGCGAGATCGAACACCGCCAGATCGGTGATGAGGTCATCGGTTGGCGCGATTCCGCCGACCCAGTTGGTGCCATCGGCCCAAGCGGTGGCATCCGTGCCGGAAGCGCCGGACCACGTGATGGGAGTAACCGCGCCATGGCTGACGAGGGTCATGCCGAGGCTGGTGGTGAGCAGGGTGGCGCGCGACACGGCGGCCACAGGGAAGGAGTGGATTTTCATGGGTTTGGATCAGACCTTGGGTCACGAGGGGATCGCAGGGGGAGGTGCGAAAAATCCTCAATTCGTCCCAAACGTGATCAGTCGAGTCGTGAGTGGCAAGTATTTGTTCGTACAAATGGCGGGCGCCACATCGCGGGAACATGCCGCGGGAGCGCCCCACGGGAATGTCGGAGCGGCCACGCGCTCAATCCGAACGCCCGGCACCCGGCGGGTCGCATTCCAAAATGATGCGCCGTACACTTCAGGGGCTCTTTCGCCGCCGTCCCGGGCTGCCCACCCGGAAAAAATCCGGCCGGTTACTCCGGGGCCGCCTCCAACTGGAGATGCAGCACGTAGGCGTCCGCCCGGTAGGTATTAATGTTGAACTCGATGGCTTGGTTCGCCGCATCGAGTACGAGGCGCTTGCGCGAAAGCAATGGGGTGCCGGATTTCACGCCGAGCATTTTGGTGACCGGTTCCTTGGCGCAGGCCACCGAGATCTCCTCCACCGAGCGGGTGGGCCGGGCTCCGCTGGCGCGCTGGACGATTTCATAGAGCGGCCGGGAGAAGTCCTCCTCGCCGGTAAGTCCGAGCCGCGGATGAAGCCATGAGTCGGCCACCACCGCCGGGCTCCCATCCCAGCCGCGGATTCGCAGCAGGTGCAGGGCCGGAACGTCAGGCTCAATGCCCAGTTTGTCGGCGACTTCGACGGGAGGCACCTGCCAGTCGGTTTCCTGGGCGAAGTTCACCACCTCGATGCCGAGCCGTTCCATTTCCCGAGTGAAACTGCTCCAAGCATTCACGTCGGTCCGCACCGGTTTCTGGCACACCCGTGTCCCCAGGCCGGCGGTTCGGACCAGCAGCCCTTCGTTGACCAGGCGTCCGATGGCCGAGCGGAGCGTGTGGCGGCTGATTCCGAGCTTCTCGGCCAAGCCGATCTCGTTGGGCAGCAGGGCGCCGTTGCGGTACTCCGGTTGCGCGATCAGGCTGCGAATCCGGCGCTCCGCCTCGCGATGAAGGGGAGTGCCGCCGCTTCGCCGGATCTTGGAAATAGGGTTCTTTGCCTTCATCGCGCCTCGTTTGCGGCAAGCTGCCAGCGACCGGGAGATTGCCAATCTTCAAATTTGCCCACAGCCCGTGACCGCCACTTTATTGACCGCGGGAACCAGAGGTTTCAGAGATCCTGGAGATCGCGTTTTCGTGTGGAATCCGTTATGAGGAAAGGAGTTGGGTGCGATTTTCAGGACTCGCTGGGGCGACGGCGGCGTGACCGGCGATTGACCCGGGACAGAATGTATGCACATTTGGCCCGCCTTGGGTGCCGCAACCCCCGGGCAAGCGCGCCGTCCTGCCCAAACCCCGTTCAGTTCCTGCATGAACCTGAGTCACCAATCGCCCCAAAGTGCCACGCTCGAAGACGTAGGCGAAATCGTTGGCAGCCGTGGGTATCTCGCATTGCTTGTGGTCTCGGCGGCGCTCGGCGGGCTGCTGTTCGGCTACGACACCGCGGTGGTCTCCGGCGCGGAGAAGCTGTTGCAGAAGCACTTCGCCCTCGACGCCATCCAAACCGGATGGGCGGCCTCCTGTGTTCTGGTCGGGTGCCTGTTTGGCGCGCTCGTGGCGGGTCCGGTGGCAGATTTGTTAGGCCGCAAGAAGGTCCTCTTCGCCTGCGCGCTCCTGTTCACGGTGTCCGCCATTGGCTGTGCGATTCCGGAAAGGCTCAATGAGTTCGCAGCCTTGCGATGGTTGGGTAGCGCGTTCGGCACCTTGGTCGCGGCGGTCGGCAGCCTGTTCCACGTGAACATCGGCAGCACGAATCCGGACTTCAACCAGTACGTCATGATGCGATTCGTCGGCGGACTTGGCATTGGCATTTCCTCGATGGTCGCTCCCACCTACCTCGCGGAAATCGCGCCTGAGCGCATCCGTGGCCGCTTGGTATCCTGCTACCAGTTGGCGATCGTCAGCGGCATCTTCGTGGTCTTTTTCGTCAACCGCGTGATCCTCTCGTGGGGAGACGCCACTTGGGCCGAGGCGTCCGGTTGGCGCTGGATGTTTGGTATCGGCGTGGCACCGGCCGCGTTGCTCGCCTTGATCTCGCTGATGACCGCCGAAAGCCCGCGCTGGCTGGTGACGCGCGGTCGTGAGGAGGAAGCCCGGAGCATCGTCACACGCATCAGTGGGGAGGGTCGCGCGGCAACCGAGATCGCGGCCATCCGAGCGAGCCTCGGCGATGAGAAGGGCGGCTTCCGCGAGCTGCTGGATTTCAAGTTGCCACTGTTCATCGCTGTGACACTGGCGCTCTGCTCCCAGTTTTGCGGGATCAATGCGGTGATGTACTATGGTCCTCGTATTTTCGAGGATTCGGGCTGCACCGTGGAGCAGGCGCACCTGTTCCAGGTCATCATCGGCACCTTCAATGTGATCTTCACCGTCCTGGCGATGTGGCTGGTGGATCGCCTGGGACGCAAGAAGCTGCTCGGGTTCGGTTCGCTGGCGCAGTGCCTCGCCCACCTCGTGGTCGTCGCCTTGTTCCTGTTCGTGGTGGTCAAGGGAGCGGACGGGAAGCTGCAACTTCCGCCGTGGGCGCTGTGGTCGATGCTCGGCGGCGTGCTGTTCTTCACTGCCGCTTTCGCGATCGGCAACGGCGCGGTTTGCTGGGTGATCATCTCGGAGATTTTTCCCAATCGCATCCGCGGGCTGGCGGCCGCCATTGCCACCGCCGCCATCTGGGGCGCCTGTTTCGTCCTCTCGCAGTTGTTCCCGTGGATGCTCGAGAATCTCGGGCCGGCGACGATCTTTGGCATCTTCGGCGCGGCCAGTCTCTTCGGCAGTTTGTTCGTCTGGCTCGTGGTTCCTGAAACCAAGGGCCGCACCCTTGAGGAAATCGAGAAGTCGTGGGTCAAGCGTCCTTGAGTCGCCACCATTCCAAATCATTGTCCATATGTCCCTGAATCATCCTGCAGCGGTCGAAGAACAGGTCGCCTCCCCGTTGTCCCCGACTTCAAACTACGACAAGTTCCCCTTTGTCGAGGTGCCCGGCCACCGCTGCCAGACCGGCTGGGATGCGATAGCGTGCGAGCTCGCCGCGGCCGTGATCCGTTGCGGAATCGTCGCTCCGAAGCTCGTCGTCGAGTGCTATCCGGGCGTCGATGAGCTTGAGGTGGCCGACCAACTCGCCGTCCGGCTCAAGCCGGCTACCACGCTGCTGGCCGCGTTGGCCTTGAAAGAGCCGGAGGAAATCGACGCGCTGGTCGAGCCCTACCTCGGCGGCGACGATCCGGTGTTCGGGTTCCTTTGCGATCTCGACTTGCCGGACTTCTTCGATGCCAGGCGGCTACTCATGCTCCGGCAGCAAGCGAAGGGATCGAATGGCCTCGCCTTGATCGTCGGCTGCGGTGCCTCGCTGGTCGTGCCGGATGCCGATCTCGTCGTGTACGCCGATCTGGCGCGGTGGGAAGCCCAGCTCCGCTTCCGTCGCAACGAGTCGCCGAATTTCGGCGTTCACAACCGCGAACTCGCCGCCAACCTGCAGTACAAGCGCGCCTTCTTCATCGACTGGCGCGTGGCGGACCGCTTCAAGCTGCCATTGCTCGAGCGCTGCGACCACGTGCTCGATACCAACAAGCCTGCCGCGCCGAAGCTCGCCAGCGGCGACGCGGTGCGCGAGGGCATGCGCCGCGCCGCCGCCAGGCCATTCCGGGTGGTGCCTTTCTTCGACCCTGCACCGTGGGGTGGCCAGTGGATGAAGGAAGTCTGCGACCTCGATCGCTCGGCCAAGAACTACGGCTGGTGCTTCGACTGCGTGCCGGAGGAGAACAGCCTGTTGCTCGGCTTCGGTGAGGTGAAGGACTTCGAGATCCCGTCCATCAATCTCGTCTTTCTTCATCCGCAGAGGTTGTTAGGCAACAAGGTCTTCGAGCGCTTCGGCGCGGAGTTCCCGATCCGCTTCGATTTCCTCGATACCATGGGGGGCGGCAACCTGTCGCTGCAGGTTCACCCGCTCAATGAGTACATCCGCGACAAGTTCGGCATGCCTTACACCCAGGACGAGAGCTACTACATGCTCGATGCCGGCCCGGGCGCCGGTGTCTATCTCGGCTTCAAGACCGGGGTGGATCCCGACGCGGTGCTGCGCGACTTGCAAGCCGCCCAGGCGGATCCGTCGAAACCCTTTCCCGCAGACGACCACGCCAATCTGTGGCCGGCGAAGAAGCACGACCACTTCCTGATTCCGGCCGGGACCATCCATTGTTCGGGTTCGGAGAGCATGGTGCTCGAAATCAGTGCCACGCCGTACATTTTCACCTTCAAGCTGTGGGATTGGTCCCGCCTGGGACTCGATGGCAAGCCGCGGCCGATTCACTTGCAGCACGGGAAGGAGGTCCTTCAGTTCGACCGCGACACCGAGTGGACGGAGAAGAACCTCGTCAATCGCGTCGAGCCCATCGCCAGCGGCGACGGCTGGATCGAGGAGCGCACGGGCCTGCACGAATTCGAATTCATCGAAACGCGCCGCCACTGGTTCACCGGCACAGTGCATCACGGTACTGAGGGAAATCTGAACGTGCTCAATCTGGTAGAGGGCCGCGAGGCCATCGTCGAAAGTCCGGACGGGGCCTTCGAGCCCTTCATGGTCCACTACGCGGAGACCTTTATCGTTCCCGCGGCGGTCGGGCCGTACACGATTCGTCCGCATGGCGAGTCGGTGGGCAAGCGTTGCGCCACCTTGAAGGCGTTTGTGCGCTGAAGTGATCCATGCGCTCCGAATTTCTCGTAGTACTTCCGGATGAAAGCCTTTCCATTCGCCGCTCTGGCAGCCCTTTCGACGCTCACACCGGGGCATGCGGAAGTTTCGATCAGGGTCGAGCAGCTCAAGCCGGATGCCACCGCGTGGAAGTTCAAGTCGCTGCCGGGTCCCTCGGAGTCGGACCTCGCGCAAGGCGCGGTGGTCACCTGTGCCGCCGGTTCGCTGGACGGAGCCAGCGCGATGACCGACGTGCTGGTGAACGGCAAGCTGCCGGAGAAACCGAAGGATCTCATGCAGGCCGGCTTTCTCTCGGATGCTGGCTCGCTGGTCATCGACCTTGGCAAGGTGCAGCCGGTCGCCGCGGTGAACAGCTATTCGTGGCACGAGTATCCCGAGGATCAAGGAGCTCGTGGCCCGCAAGTTTACACGCTTTTCGGGGCGGTGGAGGATGGAGATTGGACCAAGCTCGCCGAGGTGGACACCCGGCCTAACAAGACCGGCGAGGGCTGGGAGGGCCGGCACGGCGCGAGCGTCACCGACAGCAGCGGCAAGCTCGGTGATTTCCGCTATCTCAAGCTCGAGGTGCGACCCACCGGCTCGCCGAAGCAAGGCAATGCCGCGTGGACCAACACGCTGTTTTGCGAGATCGACGTCCACACCGCCGCAACGCTCGCCAAGGCGGGCGACGCCACGGTGGCGATCCCGGTGAAGGTCACCGACGTGTGGGTGGTCTTCAAAACCCACTTCGACATCGGGTTCACCGACCAGGCGGAGAACGTCTTCGAGCGCTATCGCGTCGAGATGATGGACAAGGCGCTCGCGGTGATGGAGGAGAACCGCAAGCTGCCGCCGAACCAGCGCTTCACTTGGACCGTGCCCGGCTGGCCGCTCGACGCGCAGATCCTGGGACCGAAGCAAGACCCGGAGCGCCGGAAGAAGATCGAACAGGCTCTCCGCGAAGGCTCGCTGGCCGTCCACGCGATGGCGGCCACCACTCACACGGAGTCGCTCGATCTCGAGAACCTCGTCCGCGGTTTTTCCTTCTCCAACCACATCGCCCGCGCCTACGGGCGTCCGCTGCCGATCGCCGCGAAGCTGACCGACGTCCCGTCGCACAGTTGGGTGCTTCCGACTTTGTTAGAGCACGCGGGGGTGAAGTTCCTCCACCTCGGCTGCAATCCGGCCAGCCAGTTTCCGCGCGTTCCGCCCTTGTTCTGGTGGCAGGGGGCCGATGGCTCGCGGGTGCTCTGCGGCTACACGCCCGACTACGGCGGAGGCCTCACGCCGCCTGCCAACTGGCCGGCCAAGAACTATCTGGCGATGATCATGACCGGCGACAACCACGGCCCGCCGTCGCCCGATGACGTCGCGAAGATGCGCCGCCAGCTCGAGTATTCGCTGCCCGGAGTGAAGGTCCATTTCGGCACGCTCGACGACTTCGCCAAGGCGGCCTTGGCGGAGAATCCGGACATTCCGGTGATTCGTGGCGACATGCCCGACACGTGGATCCACGGGCTCATGGCCAACGCGGAAGCGACCGGGACCGCCCGCAATGTCCAGGCACTGGAACCGGCGCTCGAATCGCTGGACTCGCTGCTGCGAATGAAAGGGCTCACGCCGCCGTCGCTGGATGAACCATTGGGCAAGGCCTACGAGCAGAGCCTGCTTTACGGCGAGCACACGTGGGGCATGAACGCCGAATATGGACCGCGACGCCAGTACGGCGAGGCGTGGAAGGAATGGCTCGCCGAAATGGAAAAAGAGCCGGTCCCGGTGGATGGCGACTACAGCAAGGTGCCGCGCGGCAGCAAACGCAAGTGGCTGCAGTCGTATCAAGACCACCGCGATTACGCCAATCATGCCGCGAAGATCGTCAACGATGGCCTGAAGGAGCGCCTCGATTTGCTGGCGGAGAACGTGAAGGCCAGGCCAAACGACGTGGTCGTTTACAATGCGCTGCCTTGGCCGCGATCCGGCATCGTGGAAGCGGGTGGCCAGCAGATGCTTGCCAAGGACGTCCCGGCTGGCGGCTACAAGGTGATCAGTCCTGCCAACGAAGTGGCAGCGACCGCGAACTCTTCCAATATCGTTGAGACAAGACATTTCGCCGCGACCTTCGACCTCGAGCGTGGCGGCATCTCCTCCCTCGTCGAGAAGTCGAGCGGTCGCGAGCTTGTCGATAAGACCCATCCCAACGCGCTCGGCCAGTTCCTCCATGAGCGCTTCAGCACGAACGAGGTCTTTCCCCGGTTCTTCAACAAGTACTCGCGAATGCAAGGCGGCTGGGGACTCAATGACCTCGGCAAACCCGGCATGCCGCCGGCCGAGCAAGTTCCCTATCAGACCAGCACGCCGGGCAGTTGGAGCTTGCGTCGCGAAAGCAGCGCCGCGGCCGATCGCGTGATCCTGACGGCCGGCGATCCGAAGGGCTTGGCAAAGGCCTGCACGATCCTCTTCACCTTCCCGCGCCATGACGCGTGGGTGGAGGTCGAGTGGCAGGTGACCGACAAGACCGCCGAAAAGCATCCGGAAGGTGGCTGGCTGTGCTTTCCATTCGCTGTTGAAAGCCCGCGCTTCACGGTCGGACGTTTGGGTGCGCCGATCGATCCGGCCAAGGACATCGTGCCCGGCAGCAACCGCCACCTGATGGCGGTCGCCAGCGGTGTCGCGCTCGCATCTAACAACGGAGTCGGCGCCGCGCTGTGCCCGATCGACGCGCCGCTGGTGTCCATGGACGAGCCCGGGCTGTGGCGGTGGACGATGGATTTCGTGCCAAAGAAGCCCGCCGTCTTCGTGAACCTCTACAACAACATGTGGAACACGAATTTCCCGCTGTGGCAAAGCGGTTCGTGGTGCAGTCGCGTTCGCCTGTGGCCGCTGGCCGGAAAGGGCGACGCGGCTGCCGCGCTGGCGGTCCGTTCGTGGGAAGCCCGCACGTCTTTGCTCGCGGCGACGGTTCGCGGCGGCGAAGGAGGACTGCCCGCGGAAGCCTCCGGTGTCACCGTGTCACGGCCCGGCGTGCTGGTCGGAGCGTTTGGCAAGAATCCCGATGGCCGCGGTGCCTTGCTCCGCGTGTGGGACCAGACCGGGGAGTCCGGCGAATTGACGGTGACTCTGCCCGAGGGAAGTCGCTTCACCCGTGCGACACCGGTTGATCTGCGTGGCGAGCATCCCGGCAAGCCACTGTCGATCCGTGATGGCAAGCTGGTCATTCTGCTGAAGGCCTACGCGCCGGCGAGCTTTCGGTTGGAGTGATGGTCTGCGACTTTCGCCTCCATGAAGATCATTCTGCTGTTCCTGCTCCTGTGCGGCTCGCTGCGCGCGCATCTGGTGCTGGAAGCGCAGCTCACGCTGGAAGTCCACGGCGACAGAGTCACGGGCATCGCCGAAACGGATCCCTCCTACGTGCTGTCGGAGTTCCGTGCCTTGGAAAGCACGGGGCCGCGGGACCTCGGCTGGTTGCGGTCACTCGGGCCGAAGGACTGGCTGGCGATCGAGGCGGAGATTAGCCGGCACTGGCATGACCGGCTGACGTTGCTCGCGGATGACATGCCTGTCCGGTGGACGTTGAAGGTCGAGGACTTTCACCGGACCGCGCCAAAATTCATCACGGAAGGAGCTGCCGGCGATCCACCCGACTTTGTGGCGACCATTGCAGCGACATTGCCAAGTGGGACCAAGAAGGTGGAAGCGGTATGGAAGGATCCGCTGGCGATGGTCCTCATGTTGACCATCGGCACGGGCGACCAGGCCCGTCTGGAGCCGGTGCTGAGCAGCGCGCGCGCGCTGGTGGCCGAGCGCACCTCCCCGGACGAACCCGAATTGCAGGTCGTCGCCACGCCGTCACTCGGGAAGTGGATGCTGGTTGGCTTCGAGCACATCCTGCCGAAGGGCGTGGATCATATCCTGTTCGTGCTCGGCCTCTTTCTGCTGGTCCCGAAATGGAAGCCGCTGCTCCAGCAGACGCTGGTGTTCACGCTCGCCCACTCACTGTCGCTGGCGGCCGCCTCGCTGGGGTGGGTGAACCTGCCTTCCAAGCCGGTGGAGATGATGATCGCCGTGAGCATCGCGTGGATCGGCTTCGAGAATCTTGTCGTGAAGTCGCTGCACAAGTGGCGACTGGTCCTGGTCGGTCTGTTCGGACTGATTCATGGGCTCGGCTTCGCCAGCGTGTTGGCCGACCTGTTGCCGGCGGATCAGCCGGAGAAACTCCCGGGTGCCCTGTTCGGCTTCAATGTCGGAGTGGAACTCGGGCAGATCGCGGTGTTGTTGATCGCCTTCGCCTGTTTCGGCTGGCTTGGAGAGCGCTTCAAGCATGTCAGGATCGGTGGCTCGATGGTCGTCGCGCTCGCCGGCCTGATCCTGGTGGTGGAACGCGTCGGCGAAATCGACCCGGTGCCTTTCCTTTGATGCCTGCGATAAGGATGGATCACACCGTCTCCGCGATGCTGTCGGCGAGGCGGTCGATGATGGCCTCGTCGGTCCGCGGGTTGAAGAGGACGGCTTTCCATGCGGGCAGGTCGATGCCGTGGGGGCGGTAGCCGATCGAGGTGGTGAAGCTCAGCCGGGCGTCGCGAGCCGGGTCCATGGACTCCTGGCGCATGTCAAAAAGGCGGCGGATCTCGGCCGCATAGCCGGCGAACTTTTCCGGGGTGAGCTGGCCGGCTTCGAGGCGCGCGAAGATGTCGCGGGCGTTGCGGCCCTTGGGCAGCACCCACCACACCACGGCGGGACCGGTGGTGCCAGGGTTGAGAACCTTGCAGTGATCGAACTCCGCCAGACGGTCCTTGAGGCGCTGCGCCAACTCCAGCGCGCGGGCGGTCAGCAACTGCCAGCCGGTCATCCCGATCGCATTGAGCGAGGCCATCACCGAGTAAGGGCCGAGCGCGGGACGCGAGCATTCGAGCGTGAACAGCGCCGGGTCGCGACGGCCGTCGGCCTCCGAGAAATACGGCGTTTCACTGACATCGCGGGAAAGGTAGCGGAGGTCGGAGCGGTTGTTCACCAGAAAGGTGCTTCCGGGATAGTGACCCCATCCCATCTTGTGGAAATCGATGGTGATGCTGTCGGCCAGCCGCAGGCCGAGGGCATGGGTCTGGGCGCGGCGGACCAGTGGCAGCAAGTTGTCCGAAAAGCCGTGGGAATTACTAGAAAGATCGTACTCGGCCAGGAAACTCAAGGTCCAGCCCACCGCGGCATCGACATGAAGCTGTGGCACCGGCATGCCGTGTCGCGCCGCGCGTTCGTTGATCACCTCGCGAATGCCGGCGATGTCGTCCACGCCGGAGGCGTCGGTGGTGCCGAAGGTGGCGGTGACGAAGGCGACCTTGGTGCCGTCCGCGTAGAGGCGGTCGAGGGTCTCGCCGAGCAGGTCGAGCCGCATGGCCATGTCGGCATCGGTGGGCACGGCGTGGAGATTGCAGGTGCCCAGACCCAGCCAGCCGGCGACGCTGCGGTTGCTGTAGTGGGCGGCGGCGGAGACGATGCCGGCGAGCTTTTCGCCGCGCAGCCCGTGGTGCATGGCGCCGGGCAGGGCTTTCTCAATGCCGATCCTCGCGCCATAGAGATTGGAGATCGTGCCGCCCATGGTGAAGACGCCCCACGGGTCGCGGGTGTGGTAGAACAACAGGTTGGCGAGAGCGGTGACAGCCTTCACCTCGAGTTCATTGGAGCGTTGGCTGTAGGTATCCGTGCAGAGGTTCGGATTTTTCAGCAGGCAGGCCAAGGCACCGACCAGCGAGGCATAGCTGGCGGGTCCCTTGACGTTCTCCAGATGCAGCGGCGACGACCAACTGTCGGTGCCCCAGAAGTAGGGAAAGACCGCGTCGCGGGCGTCCTTGAGATTGCCGGGCAAGACATGGATCTCCGGGTTGGCGCGGGCGGTCTCGTAGTTCTGCGCCATCTGCGCGACCGGCGGCAGGGTGTCTTCGGCGATCAGCGCGTTGAGGAACTCCTGGAAGATCCCGGTGATGGCCTGCGGGTCGCAGTGGAAGAAAGTGCGCAGGATCTGGTCGTGCAATTCCCGGTTCATCCCACGCTTTTAGCCGTCAGGGACGAAGGTGGGCGATTCATTTCGTGGCCGAATCGCAAAACGGGCCGTATCGCTCCGTCCCGCCGGCTTGCAAGACAAACACGCGTTTTTGGGCAGCCGAGTATCTGAAGGCTTGGCGAGGACCCGGTATGATGGCGATCGCGGCGGACCATCTTGGCCGCGCTTTTCCGCCTCCGATGAAGCCGGCCTTAGTGAAGCAGAAGCAGAGGACGGGCTTTCATGTCTATGTCACCGCCGAGAAAGACTACGGCACCCGCAAGACTGGCAATGCCCAGGATCTCTCACTCGTTTGCCAGTCGTTCGGGAATGGCGTGCAGGGACACCTTGCCCTTCGGCGAAGTGAAGAGGAACAAATAGGAACGGAAGCGACGGTCCACGGCCCAGCGCGTGCTTTGAACCGGCTGCCATTTCGAATCCACCTGCGAGAGGATCTGCACCGGGATCATGTCGTCCTTGTGAGCCGGGGGCAGCGGCAGCACGCGGTGCGCGCCAGGCGCGAGGCGGTCGGGTTGGCCATTGCCTTGGCGCACTGCCATTTCGTTGCGGCACAGGTTGAAAGCCAAAGTGGTCCCGCCATCGAAACCGTTCGCTGGCAGGGCCACGGCACTGCCTTGATGGCCTTCGCCGGCGGGTACGATGAGCAACAGCAGGCGATCGCGACCTTCGGATGGAATCTTCACGGAGAAGGCCGGCTTCTCCACGGTCGCGGTGGCGAAGAAATCGACGAAGCTGTCATCCCGCAGCGAGGCCTTGAAGGGGCCGCCGATGTCGTTCTTCGGAATCCGCACAGTTTCACGAGCTTCGCCGTCCGGGACTTGAAACTCCGGTGGCGATGCCTGCGATGGATCGAAGCACACGGCGCGGAACGACAGGGTCGAATCGGCGAAACATGGGCCGGCCATCCATGGCAAGACGGCGACAAGGACACGGGCGGACTTGGGCAAACAGGAGAAGGGATTCACGAGACGTGGAGTAAGAGACTTAGACTTCATCCGCCGCGAGCCAGCGGAACGAGGTCACCTTGAAGCGGCGGCCGAAGCTGCGGTTGGTTTGCGAGCGGAGCGCGGTGAACACCGTTTCGGCCGTATCGGCCGCGGCATCCAGATAGTCGGGCACGCGCTGGACGACGGCTTCGCACCACGCACGCGCGGTGACGCTGCCGTCTTCGGCGGTGGCTTCACCGTAACCACGGACGAGGAAGGTATCGGAGCGGACGTTGATCACCGGGGCGATCGGCCCGAGCAGGTCGGCCTGGGTGACGCAGGCGGGTGCGCCCTCGAATCGCGATCCGAGCGCGGCGCTGCGGTTGATGTAGGTGGCGTCCTTCAAGTCGCCAGCGGTAATCTTCGAAGAATGATAGTCCTCGTTGATGCTGACCTCGGGGTCATCCAACGCGGCCTGTAGCGCGCCGCGGAGCGTGCGCTCATCGCTTTCCGGGCCGAGGCGGCGATTGATGAACTCCCCGAGCGAACGGAAGGGACCGCGCGACTTCACCTGACGCACGATCGCTTGCGCCAGCTCGTCGATTTGTTCCTCGTCGAGCTCGCGGTAGCCGGTCCAGCGCAAGGCTTCCTCGTCCTGTCCGCTGGCGTCTTCCGCGGAAGCGCCATTGGGCAGGGAGAAGCGGCTGACCACATAATCGCCTTCGTCTTCGACACGTGGCTTGCCGGCCTTGCCATCGAGCACGGCCATGCGCTTGCGGTGGCCGGACGCGAGCAGCGATTTCCACGCGTTCACCGACACCGAGTTCACATTGAACCCACCGTCCACCAGCAATGAGGCCGCCACTTTCTTGTGAGCCGTGCTGGTAGGGCGGCTGCTGCTCACCAACCCGCGCGTCACATCCGCGGCAGGGCGCGAGAGATAGCGCCGGTAGCGCTCGTTGGGCAGCGCCTCGTCGTTTTCAAAGAAGCCACGTACGACAGCGCCGAGATCCTTCTTGCCGCCGGTACGGAGCACGCCGTCCTTTGGCGACATGGAGCTGAAGAAGTAGTCGTCCCACAGCAAGTGATTGGCAGCATAGCTGCGGTCGATGTTCGGGCGCTCCAGGAAGGTTCCCGCCGGGAACTTCTGGCCGCGGAGAGTACCTCCATCTTTGTTCAAGTACATGTCTCCCCAGAAAGGGAAACCGCGGGGGGTCTTGATGGAGTTTGACGCCACGCCGGGCGAGGCGAACGAATTGCCGATCGCATGGTTCTGCATCAAAAACCCGCTCGAGTAGAGGTTGTCGATCGAGGCCTGCGTGAGGTGTTGGAGTTGCGCCAGCGAGGTCAGCGGCGCTATCGGGATCTCGATGTCGGTGATCCGCGACTGGCCTTGCGGCGAATAGCTGCCGCCGAAATAGGTGTGAGTCGCATCGTCCGGAGCGACCTGCAGGTAGCTGGACGCCTCCTGGTATGAATTGATGGACTCGAAGCTCAGCTTGTAGCCGCTGGCCAGAAACGGTGTCCTGCCAGTGGCATTGGTGGAAGCTTGGAAGCAATGGCCGGGGATGCACTGCGACCACGTCTTGTTCGGAAGGTCGTCCTCGTCGAGTGCCTTCAGCTGGGCATCCATCACCATGAACGGCCGCGGCGCGTTGCGGAGTTCGCCCAAGGTGGGCCTGGAATTGTTATTGGAAAGCTTGTTGGGCGATGGGCTGTCGCTTTGGTACCGCCAGGCCAGTTTCGACGACCAGAGATAGGTTGACCAAGCGCCGTCACCATTGCGGGAATGGTCACCGCGGATATCGAAAGTGGCTTGGTAAGTGTCTTTTCCTTGGAGTTCATAAGCCGAACCGCCGTTCTCAAACAGTTTGACCTTGGTCCGGATCTCAAGGCGGTCGCCGGGCGCTCCGTTGGCGGTGATCAGCGGCTCGTTTCCGCCATTGCCCCATTCACCCCCGGCGAAGGATTGGGAAAAGCGGAAGGGCACCGCATCCATGTAGTGGGCGTGATGGATGATGATCGGCGGATACCACTCCCAACGGTTCGGCGAGAGCATCTTGGCCTCGCCGGCGCGCAGCCGGAGCGGCTTGTCCACGATGGGGCGCACCGCGTTTCCCCGGATCAGGTTGTTCGCTCCAGTTCGAAGGCGCCAGTCGAAGGTTCCCTTGGATTGGCCGTTGACCAGCAGTTCGTGCTCCATCGGCATCCCCGTCCACAGCATGCTGTACTCCGGCACCACCAGATCGACGTTGTAGGGATTCCACAAGGTCATGACCGGGTAGGCGTAGAAGCGCACCACCAACTTGCTCGCATCCGCTGGATCGGGCTTGGTGCCGTAGCTGATGAACAGCAGGCAACGCACGAGGACTGGAGAGGGACGCAAAGTGCCGGTATTCCAACGTTGATTGATCAGGTCGTCCGGTGCCTGACTGCTGCTGCCGGTAAAGGACTTCAAGGTCGGCCGTCCGCCTTCGAGCGTCACCTTGTTCCGCAGGCGAGCCCAGTAAGAGAGGCTCTTCCACGACAGCACGTCGTATTCATCCACGTCGCTCAGCGCGATCTTTCCGTTCGGTCCGAGGGGGCCGTTGAGCGATGGGGATGGCCATGCCGGCGGGTTGTCGAAAGTCCGTTGCTCCAGGAACAGGCTGAGGTCTTCCCGGAGCGATCCCTTGACCACATTGGTGAGGACGCTGCGCGAGTAGGGGGAGAGATCGTGGAAATAACCTTCAGGAAGCTTTTCTCCCTCCGGCATCGCCAAGGGAGACTCGCCATGGGTGACGATCTTTGCGGCATCGGCGGTGTTTGCGGGAAAGCCTTTCGCCACCGCCTCCATGCCATAGGCGCCGGGAGTGCAGGTGGACGCCAAGACATCGGCCACTGCCGGTGCGGTCGCTTCTGCTGCCTTCGAGCTGGGGTTGAGGAAGCCCTTGCAGTTCTCATCGCTCACCCACCATGCGAGGCGGCCTTTGGCGGTTTTGCTGGAATCGTCCACCGCGATGCGACCCGCTTGGGCAGGGGCTTCCGGTGCGCCCGGAGCGAGCCGGACCTGATCCTTCAAGGTGCCATTGGAGGCAAAGCCGGTCTCCTCCAAGGCTTCCGGTTCGGCGGAGGAAACCAGCCAGCGGCGGAACGATTTCTCCCGGTCGTAGTCGGGCGTCGAGCGGCCGAGCCGGTCGTCGCGGGAATTCCAGACACCGGTCAATCGTCCATGGGCGAGCCGCGGGGCGTCCTCGCCTTCGGCTGCCAGGATGCCCGAAGGCGCGGAAATCCGCTGGTCCGGCCCGAGTTCCTTCTGCAAGTCGCCGATCGCGAGCATCAATGCCAGGCGTGCATTGGCGCGCGCGGTCATCATGTCTGACTCGCGGCCGGAGGTGCGCAGCGACAATGTGGAAAGGCCGAGCAGCCCGATGGCGAGGACCATGAGCAGCACCATCAAGGCCAGGCTGATCAACAGGGCGAAGCCACGCGACCGGTAGCGGGAAAATGGGCGCAAGGAAGCGCTGGCGGGTTCGGTCGGATTATTGGGTTTCATGCGACTAACCGTGCATTTCAAATGTGCATACATATGCCTTTGGTGGACGTTTGTCGCATACTCGTTTGATCGCATTTCGATACTGGCTTGATCGATCGCGGCGCGCGCGCATGCCCGGCTTCCGGGGCGCTGCAAGAAAACACGCGTTTTTGTGCCGCGGAGCATCGGTCAAAGCCGCGGTGAAGCCGTAAACTGACGAATCCGTGCACTCCGCACGGTGATCTGCGACCTCGATGAAACTCTCCACCCGCTTACTGTGCCTGATCCTCTTGCCCGCATGGGCCGTCCAGGCAGCCCCCGCCACCCGTGCCCGGGATTTCACCGAAGCACTCGAACGCGCCAGGTCCGCTGGCAGCGACATCGTGGTGCTCCAGCGTGGCAGCGATTGGAACCGGCTGGGAGAAACACTGAATCGCGAGATTTGGCAGAAACCCGAGTTCGCCGAGGCGCTGGGGGAGGGATTCGTACTGGTGACCGTGGACCGGCCGGAGCAAGCCGGAGCCCCGGCACTTGGCTCGGGGGAAAGCGCCGCGGGATTGACGCGATTCCTCAACGCCACCGCTGCGGGCACGAAGCTGCCGGACGACGAGGTCGCCTCGGTTCGTGCGGAAGGCGGCGCGTCATTCAAGAAGCGAGCGGACGGCGCGTGGTTGCTGGATGATCCGAAAGGCGAGCGCAACCCCGCGCACGACACGGTCGAACTAAACCTACGCGCCACGCGGGGTGGCCAGGTGCTGCGCATGGATTTCCTGCCGGATCCGTCACTGCCGAACGGCGGATCGGGTCGCGCTTCGAATGGCAACTTCGCGCTCAACGAAGTGAGCATCGTCAATGGCGACAAGCCGCTCAAGGCGACCCACGCGTGGGGCAACTCGCCGAACGGAGCGGGCGGCGAACAATGGTTGCTCGATGGTGTCATCGACCAACCGGACAAGGCGTGGAACGGCGGTGCGCACACCCGCCAGCCGCGGACCCTGTTGCTGGCGCTGAGCCAGCCGGTCCGGCCGGGGGCGAATTTGAAAGTTTCCTTGGTGGGTCGCTCGCAGTGGCACAACCATGTGCCTGCCTGCTTGCGCGCGGCAGTGATCGATGATGCACCGCTGGCCGCGAGGCTGGGGCGGGTCGCCGAGGCACAATCACAGGCCGCCCGCAATGCCGCCTTCACCTGGTGGGATGGCAGCCGCTGCCCGCGCATTGCGCTGACGGATTCCGAAGGCCGCGCGGTCGCCACCTTCGACACGCCGCGCAGCGACCTGACACCTGCCACGCTCGCGGAGCGGGTGAAGAAGATGCGCGAGACCCGCATCGCGCGCGACGAGTGGCTCGCGAAGGCCGCCAAGGCACAGGGACCGGAGCAAGCGGAACTGCTGCGCAAGTCGCTCGAGGTGCTCGGCTTCGCGAACTGGCCGGGCAATGGCAACTGCTACAAGCCGGTCCACGATCAGATCCGTGCGGCCGATCCGCAGGATCAAAGCGGTGCGCTCCGTTGGCTCGGTTTTTCCAATGACCCGAAAGGAGGCGTGCCGTGGGCCAAGCCGGCATGGAACGAGGCGCTCGACACCCAGGGCGGCAAGCGTGCTCTCACCGATGCGGACTATCAGGAAGCGCTTGCCCGCGTTGACAAGGAGCTCGCCGATCCGCGGAACAAGGTGCTCACCCACGAAAACATCCAGCGGATGATGGTGGCGAAATTCCACATCTACAAAAGGTGGAAGGGCCACGAGGAGGATCGCTTCCGCATCCAGGAGGAAATTGCGAAGTTTGACCCCGATACCTTTTGGGGCATTGGCGCTAGCGGCTACGTCGGGATGTATGGCCGGAGCGAGACGCCATACCTGACCTATGGATGGAAGGCCGGTCAGGTGGAAGCCGGCGCCAACACCTGGCGGATGGGCGATACCGGTTACCTCTTCGATCACCCGGGCAGCTATCGCGTCGTGCTCACGCCCACCGGTGGCGCGGCCACGGTGAAGGTCAAGCGGCTCGCCCTCGTGGATGGCGACACGGTGATTGCCGAGGCGAAGCCGGATGCCGAATTCGGAGTTAACAAGCCCGCCGTGACGGCGACCTTCGATTGCGCCGCGTGGAAGCCCGAGCGCGCGTATGTTTTCGTCGCCGAGATCGAGGCGGCGGCCGGCCAGACGGATTGCGCCGGTCGGTTCGGCATCGAGCCCTTATTCATCGAGCCGGCGGATAACGCGACCGCGAGTGTCGATCACTTCAAGCTTCAGCGCGACCTTCGCGACAAGCTCACCGGCGTCTTCGCCAAGTTCCGCGATTCATCGCTCGAGCCTGCACTCAAGGACGAGACGATCCGCCGCGACCTTGCGCGTCATGAGTTCCTGCGTCGTTGCGGTGCCGAGACCATTGACCGCGTCGCGGCCAGTCCGGGCGGTGCCAAGTTCCTCGAAGCCTTCACCGGCGACGTGGAATGGATGGAGTCCTTCCTCGCCAATGACGATGCCAAGTGGCCGCTGGCGATCGAGAACCTGCGCTTCCTTCACCACAATGGCCGCGACCTCGAGCAGCCGTTCTACCGGACCCTCGCCACCGCGCTGTCGCTGGCGGCCGGCGAGATGAACCGCTATCGATTGTTAGATCGCTGCCACGACGTGATCCGCACGCACCGCGAAGGATTGTTGCACGCGTCATTCGACCGGCTCGACTCGCGGGAAATGCGCTGGGCCGTGCCGCTGGCTGGCACCGCGCGCGACTACCGCTTCCTGGTCGATACCATGCAGCAGCGTCTCGGCGACTACCTCGGCGCGTGCTGGGGCATCGCCTACATCGATCCGAATGTCTATGGCTACTCGGTGCAGGGCTGGGGCTTCATCGACCCGTGGACGCACCACCATGGGACCGGCACCGGCGACCGGCCGTTCCCGATCCATCGCACGGTCGGTGGCGTGTGTGGCACGCTGTCCGGCTTCGGTGCCGCGGTGACCAAGGCGCACGGCGTGATGTCCACCACCGTCGGTCAACCGGCGCACTGCGCGTATGTCGTTCGCGTCGGCCAGGAATGGCCGACCGGCAATGACGTGTCCGGCCCCGAGACCAATGGCGCGTCGGTGTATGAAGGCACCGGCTTTCCGACGATGCACCGGCTCTACGAGGTGGTGCATGCGGACACGGCCGCCTTCGTGCAATCGTCGCGCCTGTCGTGGGCGGCGCATGTGATGCTCGACCGCCGTCGCCCGATGGCGCGCGTGGTGCCCGGCTTGAAATACGCGCTCTACGATTTGCCCGGCGGCAAGGTCGGTGACATGGCCAAGCTGCAGCCGGTGAAGTCCGGCCAGGCCAGTGGCTTCAACCTTTCCGAAGTGCTGCCGGCGAATCCAGTGAACTTCGGCGTCGTGTGGGAAGGCGAGGTCGAACTCACCGGCGACGGTCCCTTCATGGTGCAGGTGAAGAGCGACGATGGTTCGCGCCTGACCGTCGGCAAGCAGGTGATCCCGTGCAACCAGGCGCCGGTCGAACTCAAGCTGCGCGCCGGTGTGCATCCGGTGAAGCTCGAGTATGGGCAGGCCGGCGGCAATTGGTCGCTGGCGGTGAACTGGTCCGGTCCCGCCGCGTGGAATTCCGATTGGTCCGGCGCGTACCTTCAGGCGATCGCCGCCCAGCCGATCCACTACCCGCTCTTGTTAGAGGCGATCAAGACCTTCGAGAGCGCCGACGAACTCCCGGCCGGCACTTGGCAAAAGCTCATTGGCCAGATCGCCAAGGCCTACGCGCCGTATCACGAAGCCGCCTGGGCCTTGGTCAACCGCTGCTACGGAAAGGTCGCGCCAACGCTCAAGCCCGCCGAGCGCCTCGCGCTGTTACTCGAATGCCATCGCCACGTCACGCAGGCCAATGCGCCGAGGTACATGGGTTACAATCTGGCCGCGGTGCTCAACATTCAAGCCGCCTCGCTCGGAGAGCCCGCGCTGGTCGCGAGCTTCTTCGAGAAACTGCTGGCCGTCCATTTCACCACCGATCCCACCAAGAACCGAGTTTTCGGCGACGTGCTCAACTGGGGCCGCACCTACCTCGCCGCGAAGCCGGAGACCGCCGCCGCGTATGCCAAGGCCGTCGGCTCATTCTTCTCCGCCCGTGGCGAAAGCGTCGGAGCCGACCGGATGCGCGAGCAGATCACCGCTGGCATCCGCGCGGCGTCGGAAGCCGGCGACCTCGCGTCATGGCGCTTGTGGACGGAAATGGCGGCTCGCTTTTTGCCGCCCGTGGCACCCGGCGAGGTCCACTTGAGTGCCGAGCAAGCGAAGGCCTGGCCGAAGCCGGCTGGCGGCTACGGCACCTTGCTCTCGAAGGACGGCCTGCTGCAAACCAGCAGCGCTTGCCAATTCGACCGTCCGCTGTCGTATCGCGCCATCCTCGATGGCACCGCGCCGGGTTGGTTCGATACCAACAACGAGGCCAAGCCGTGGGCGCAGGTGATGCTGGCCGGCGAGGCTGAGCTTTCCGGCATCGTGCTGGTCAACCGCTACGAGTATGCACCCGAGCAAGAGGAGTTCCAATGGGCCGCGCCGCTCAAGGTGCTGGTGTCTTCCGATGGCAAGACTTGGACGGAGGCCGGCGCCTGCGACAAGGCCGGGGCGGTCATGAGCATCGACTTCAAAGGCAAGGCACCGCGTTGCCGCTATGTCCGGCTCGAACGCCAGGCACCGGCCGACGCCAGCAAGCCGCCGGGCCGCTTCCACCTGCGCAACTTCCTCGTTTACGGCCGCAAGCTCTACTGATCGTCACCCTCCCGCATGTTATTGAAAGCGCTCCCCCCGCTATGGCTCGCCCTTGCCGCATCATCGGTGCTGGCCGACAGCGTCATTGTTTTCAACGAACTCCACTACCACCCGCCGGGTGCGGAAACGCCGAACGCCGAGTGGCTGGAATTGCGCAACCAGATGGCGGTCGATGTGGACATCAGCGGCTGGTCGCTGGCCGACGGCGTGAGCTTCACCTTTCCCGAGGGCACCATCCTTCCGGCGCGCGGCTATCTGGTCGTGGCCGCGACTCCTTCCAACATTCCCGGCTCGCTTGGGCCATGGGCCGGCCGGCTCGATAACGGCGGCGAGAAGGTTGCACTGCACAACAATAACGGCCGCGTCATGGACGAGCTCGACTATGAGCCGGATGGCGACTGGCCGGTGGCTCCCGATGGAGCGGGTTTCACGCTGGCGCGTCGCGCGACAAACCTTGCGACCGATGAGGCGGCCTCGTGGTTGGCAAGCCGGCAGGCTGGCGGCACTCCGGGTGCTGACAATTTTCCCGCGAACTCTACCACGGTGACGACGCCGGTCTTCGGCTTCAACGACACGTGGAAAAGCTTCAGCGCCGGCAGCCCACCCGCCGGATGGAAAGACGCGGGCTTCAATGACAGCGGCTGGGCGAATGGCACCGGCACGTTCCGCCTGGGCTCCGCGACGTTGCCGGCTCCGGCGACCGTGGGAAGTTCATTGCCTGCCGGGCCGGTCGCTTACTTCTTCCGGAAATCGTTCAACTTCTCCGGCCAAGCGTCCGCGACGCAACTCCGGCTGCGGCTGTTGGCCGACGATGGCGCCGCGGTCTTTCTCAATGGCATCGAGCTCGCCCGGGTGAATCTGGTGGCCGATGCCGCGGCGGATGCCACCGCACTCCAGCCCCGCCGCGCCAACCCGCTGATCCAGGAGTTCCTCGTTCCGGGCAGTGCTCTGGTGAATGGCACCAATCAACTCGCGGTGGAAGTTCATCAGGCGCCCGTGCTGCCCTCGTATCCGCAGGCCGTCGTCAACTCCGGCCCGGTCGCATACTGGCGGCTCGGCGAAAGCGCGGGCTCGCTCGCCGACCTCGCGGACCTGACCACGCCTCCCGAGTCCGGTGCCCAAGCGGGTTCGTTCTCCGGCTTCTCTTCGAACAATCTCGCCAAGAGCGGTCCGGGTCCGAGCGACACCATCGACGGATCGCCGCTGGTGGGCTTCGAGAATGGCAATGCCGCGCCGCATTTTCAAGGCGGTGGCGATGGCGGAAACGATGTGGCCCTTTTCCCCGATCCGGGCGCGCTGAACTTCGGCCCCGGGAAAAAGTTCTCGTTCGAGGCCTGGGCCAAGATTCCGTCCTCCGGTTCCGACGGCGGTGGGGCGGTCGTCGCCAAGGGCACCGGCGGTGGCGGCGAGCAATTCGCCTGCGACCTCGCCGGGGGGGACTACCGCTTCTTCGTCTGGAACGGCGGCTCGCCGAACACGTCCTTCGTCGCACAATCGAACATCGGGCCGAACGATACCTGGCAGCATCTCGCCGGCGTCTTTGACCAGTCGCAAGGGCTGATGAAGCTTTACGTCAATGGCGTCCAGGCGGCCAGTATCACGCCCCCGGCCACGCTGCTTTCCAGCACCCATGAGGTCAGCGTGGGCGCCCGCAAAAACTCCGGCAGCTCGGCTTACGACCTGAATCTGTCAGGCAAGGTGGACGAGGTCGCGCTCTACAGCCGGGCATTGAGCGCGGCGGAAATCACGGCTCACTACAACGCCGCCTTTGCCACCAGTCCGACCGGCCACGACACGACCGACGCGGTCTTCGGCCTCGCGCTCGACGCCGTCACCACGCCGCCTCCGGTGACGCTCTTTTTCAATGAGATCGCCCCCGGCAACAGCGGCGCCTTGGTCGAGCTGGCCAACCCCGGACCCGCCGCGGTGGCGCTCGGCGGTTGCAAGATCAGCCGTCTCCGCAATGACGGGACCCAGCACAAATCCTTGGGCGCGCAGACTTTGCCTGCGGGCGGCGTCGTCTCGTACACCTTCGGCAATCTTGGCTTCTCCTTGGCCGATGGCGACCGGGTGGTGCTGTCCTCCGCAAGCGGCGAGCCACTCGATGGCTTCGAGGTGAAAGCCACGCCGCGCGGCCGTTCGCCGGATGGCAGCGGCGATTGGTTCCGGCTCACCACGACCACCTTCGGCTCGGCCAACGTGGTTCCGCGGCACGATGAAATCGTGATCCACGAGATCATGTTCCATCCGCCCGCGCCGCCCTTGTCGCCGGCGGTGACGGGCGGCCAGTGGATCGAGCTTTTCAACCGCTCCAATCACGCGGTCGATCTAACAGGCTGGCGGCTCGACGGCGGGATCGAGTTCGACTTTCCCCCCGGTACCACGCTCGCCGCGGGCGGCTACATGGCGGTGGCGGCCACGCCGGCGAGCCTGCCCGGCGTCGTCGCGCTCGGCCCGTGGACCGGCAAGTTGTCGCGAAACCGCGACCGCATCGTGCTGGAAGACGCGCTCGGCAACCGCGCCGACGAAGCCGTCTATTTCAGCGGCGGCCACTGGGCCGAATTTGCCGATGGCGGCGGCTCGAGCCTGGAACTCGTCGATCCCCGTTCCGACCGCCAGCATCCGCAGTCGTGGGCGGCCAGCGACGAGACGAACAAGGCGCCCTGGCAAACCTTCACTTGGCGCGGCCTCGCGACTCCGGCCGTCGCCGGCGAACCCACCCATTGGAATGAAATCGACCTCTGCCTGACCGACGGCCCGGGCGAGGTGCTGATCGACGACGTGAGGGTCACGGATCTCACCACTGGCCAGAATCTGATCCAAAACGGAGGCTTCGGCAGCGGGATGTCGAAGTGGCGCGGGGTGGGGACCCACCGCGGCACCCGGGTGGAGAGCGAGCCCGGTGGAAATCAAGTGATGCGCCTGATCGCCACCGGCCCCGGCGAGTATCAAGGCAATCAGCTCGAATCGACCTTTCTCAACAACACCGCATTGGTCAGCGGCCGCGAGTACGAGATTTCGCTGCGCGCCCGCTGGCTCGCGGGTGGCGGTCGTCTCAATGCCCGCCTTTATTTCAACCGCATCGCTCGCACGCATGACCTTGCGGTGGTCGCCCGCGGTGGCACGCCCGGCGCGCCGAATTCCCGTAGCATCGCCAACCTCGGCCCTTCGGTGAGCGGGCTTGCTCATTCGCCGGTGGTGCCCGCCGCGTCCCAACCCTTCGTCGTGTCGGCGACCCTCGCCGATCCCGATGGTGTATCCGCCGCGACCTTGAAATACTCGGTCAATGGCGGCTCATGGCAAAGCGTACCGATGATTGCCGGCGGCTCGCGTTTCAGCGCCGTCGTGCCGGGGCAGGCCGCCGCCGCCATCGTCCAGTTCTACCTCGAAGCAACCGATTCGCAGGGAGCGGTGAGTCAACATCCGCCCGGCGGTCCGGCCTCGCGCGCGCTGTGCGCGATTGACGATGGTCAGGCGGCTTTAGGGCCGACGGCCAAGTTCCGTCTCGTGATGACGACGGCCGATGCGACCTTCATGCATGCCGAGGCCAACTGCCTCAGCAACGCGCCGATGCCGGCCACCGTCATCGCGGATGAAAGCGAAGTTTACTACGACGTCGGCGCGCGGCTGAAAGGCAGCTACGTCGGCCGCAACATCGGACGCGTGGGCTTCAACGTCCGCTTCCAGCCCGACCGGCTGTTTCGTGGGATGCACGACAAGGTCGCCATCGATCGCTCCCAGCACGCCGCGATCGCGCAGGGCGAGATCCTCGTGAAGCACATCGCGAGCAAGGCCGGTGGCATCCCGAACATGTACGACGACCTCGCACGCTTCGTCCACGTGCTGCCGAGCTACACCTCGTCGTGCCAGCTTCGCGTGACCGGCTTCGAGGGCGACTTCCTCGATTCGTCGTTTCCCGACGGCGACGACGGGCCGATGTTTGAACTTGAGGGCATCCGCTGGTCGAACACCACTTCCGATGGGACGCCGGAGGGAATCAAGAGTCCAGGCTTCAATTCGGGCTACGTCAACCTCGACATCCAGGACCGCGGCGACGGCGAGGAGGCCTACCGCTGGAATTGGCTCCTTACGAAAGACCGTGACGCCGACGATTTCTCCGCCGCCATCGCCACCGCCAAGCTCTTCAGTCTAACAGGAGCGGCGCTCGATGCCGAGGCGAAGCTCCGGCTCGATGTGGACGAGTGGTTGCGCTCGCTGGCGCTGCAAACGCTCGTGGGTCCCTCGGATTCGCTTTTCACCGGCACCAATGTCCACAACATCCGCTTCTACCGGCGGCCACACGATGCGCGGATGCTCTACCTGCCGTGGGACTGGGACAGTTCCTGGCAGCGCTCGACCAGCGCCTCGCTGGTCGGCGGCACCAACGTCGCGAATCTGATCACCGCCACGCCGCACAACCAAAGGCAGTTCCTTTTTCACGTCCATGATCTGGTCCATAGCGTCTTCAACGCGACCTACATGACGCGCTGGACGCAGCACTACGGCGCGGTGTCCGGTGACAGCTACTCATCGATCCTGACTTACATCGGCAACCGCGCGTCGTATGCGCTGTCACAAGTTCCGGCCACGACCGCTTGGTCGTCCGCTGCCGGCACGGTGAACCCGAACGGCGCGGTCACCATGACCGGCAGTGGAAACATCCGCATCGCCTCGATCGAGATCAACGGACTCGCCTACACGCCGGTGTGGACGTCGAACACCGCGTGGAGCGTGGTGGTACCGCTGGCCTCGGGCTCGAACACGCTGGTGGTGCGCGGGCTCGATAAGAACGGCCAGCTCGTTTCCGGCGCGTCGAACACGCTCACCGTCACCAATCCGAACGAGCCCGGCTGGCCCGCGGTCCGCATCAACGAATGGATGGCCGACAACGACGGCAGCGTGCCCGATCCGGCCGACGACCAGAATGACGACTGGATCGAACTCCACAACCCGACCGACAGTCCGGCCGATCTTTCCAACTGGTCGCTCAGCGACACTCCCACCAATCCACGGCTGGCGGTGCTGCCGAGTGGCACCCTGATCCCGGCCCGCGGCTTCCTGCTGCTCTGGGCGGACGACCAGCCGGCGCAAGGCAGTGCCGCCACTCCGCACCTCGCCTTCAAGCTCTCGAAGTCCGGCGATACCATCCGGCTCCACGCGCCGGACACGCGGCTGATCGATTCGGTCAGTTTCGGCCAGCAGCAGACCGGCTTCACCAATGGCCGCTATCGCGACGGCGGCGATGGCATCTATCCACTCACCGAAGCGTCGCCGGCTTCGGCCAATGTACTGCTTTATCAGAACGCGCCGGAGGTTGTGGACAGTTGCTTCCACTTCAGCTTCTCGACCACGCCGGGCCGGCGCTATCGCGTGGAGTGCAGCGGAAATCTCATCGATTGGATGCCATTGACCGCCGACACCCTCGCCACGGGCGAGGAAATGCTGGTGGTCGATCCGCTCGGCGAGAGCGGCCGATTCTACCGCGCCGTGCTGTTGCCCGACTGAAATGTTGGTCAACTGCGTATCAATCTTTTCACAAGGGCGACGAGGCGGGGATTCCTCCACGCGGGCATCCTGAATCGCAGCGTCTCGAAGCAGTCCCTCGTGCGGAATGCCGAGCATCGGCTGTGGCATCGATAGATTTGTACGGATATTTACGTTCTACCCGACCCATGTTGCGTTCCTTGTTTTTCGGATTGGCGATCACCTTGCCGGTGCTGGCCCAGGCGGATATCCGCTATGGACGGGACATCCGTCCGATTCTCTCGGACAAGTGTTTCTTTTGCCACGGGCCGGATCCGAAGACCCGCGAGGAGGATCTCCGGCTGGACATCCGCGACGAGGCGATCGCCGCCAAGGCGTTCATACCGGGGAAGCCGGAAAAGAGCCGCCTGATCAAGCTGATCAATGAAACGGATGATGACGTGATGCCTCCGCCGGAGAGTCACAAGGTCCTGACCGCCGCGGAGAAGCAACTGCTGCACGACTGGATCAAGGCGGGTGCCGAGTATGAGCCCCATTGGGCATACTCGATCCCCAAGCGCGAAGCCGGTCAGACCATCGATTCCCTGGTGGAGCGGCACTTGCAGGAGCGCCAACTCGGCTTCTCGCCGCCAGCGGATCCGGTCACTTTGTTGCGGCGCCTGCACTTCGACGTGATTGGACTGCCGCCGACTCCGGAACAGGTGGCGGCGTTCCAGCAAGCCCACGCCAAGGACCCCGAGGCGGCGATCCGCACGGTAGTCGAGCAACTCCTCGCCTCGCCCCATTTCGGCGAACGCATGGCGGTCGGATGGCTGGATGCGGTGCGCTATGCCGACACGGTGGGCTACCACGGCGACCAAGAACGCTCCGCCTCGCCCTATCGCGACTACGTCATCGACGCCTTCAACAGCGACAAGCCTTTCGATCAGTTCACGATCGAACAGCTCGCTGGTGACTTGCTGCCCGATGCGACGCTTTCGCAGAAGGTCGCCGCTTCCTACAACCGCCTCAACCAGCTCTCCGAGGAAGGCGGCGTTCAGGATGCCGAGTATCTCGCGAAGTACCAGGCGGAGCGGGTGCGCACGACCTCCGCGGCTTGGCTTGGTTCGACCATGGCCTGCTGCGAGTGTCACGATCACAAGTTCGATCCGTTCACCGCGAAGGATTTCTACTCCTTCGCCGCCTACTTCAGCGACATCCTGGAAAGAGGAGCCTGCAACAATGACGGCCGTTACCAGGAAGACATCTCGAAGTGGACCTCGCAGGGCGTGGTCTTCAATACATGGGGTCCCTTGCTCCACGTTCCCACGCCGGAGCAAAGCAGCCGGCTCAAGCAGTTGGATGCCGAACTCGCCAAGCTCCGCCCGCAACTCGCTTCCAGTGCCACCGTTGACCCGCGGGAACTCGCGGCTTGGATCGCCGGGCAACGGAAGCTGCTGGCGTCGAAGCAACCTTACGACGCTCCCATTCTCGACGAAACCCTGCCCGATCCCGCCGCCATCGATCAGCCGGGCTTTGTCGATCAACGCGGCGGCGCGCCCGTCCAATCGGGCACCCACTCGCGCAAGCAAGAGTCGGAGGGACTCGTCCAGCACATCGCGGTTTTGAAGAATCCGGTGACGGTTCAAGACAAGGACGAGTTCTATTTGTGGGTCTATCTCGATCCTCGGAAGCCGGCCCGCAGCTTGATGCTGCAGGCCAATGTGGCCGGGGATTGGGGACACCGGGCCTACTGGGGCGACGATGAGATTCCCTATGGCAAGGGAACGAACGGTCCTGCTCATCATCGTGTGGGCAAGCTGCCCAGAGCCGGTGCTTGGACGCGCCTCACCGTATCCGCCGCCGACATGGGACTTCCCCCCGGTTCGGTCGTCGGCCAAGTCGCCTGCACCCAATTCGGCGGCCTGATTTACTGGGACAATGTCGGCCTCCATACCACGAATCCCGCTCACCGTCTCGGGCATCTGCCCAAAGAAGCCATCGCGCTGCTTCAGGCCGCGTCGCCGGACCACGCGAAGCTCGCGACTTACTACCTGCAGACCACGTCCGCTTGGCAGAAGCTCAACGCGGATATTGCCGGGTTGGAGGCGGAACGGGCAAATATCCTGAAGGCGGCACCCACCACGCTGGCGACCATCTCGGCGAAGCCGCGCGAGATTCGTCTCCTCAACCGCGGCGACTGGCAGGACAAGTCCGGCCCCATCCTTGATCCGGCTCCACCGGCCTTCCTCGCTTCGACTTCAAGTTCCACGCCCGCCACGGGTCGCGCGACGCGTCTCGATCTCGCGCGCTGGATCGTCAGCAAGGACAACCCTCTAACGGCCCGCGTCTTCGTCAACCGGCAATGGGCACGGTTGTTCGGTGTCGGTCTGTCGAAGGACACCGGCGACCTTGGCTTGCAGGGCGAATACCCCAGCAATGCCGAGTTGCTCGACTGGCTGGCCGTCGAGTTCATGGAGAAGGGCTGGAGCGTGAAGCACCTGATGCGCACCATGTTGCTGTCGCGGACTTACCGGCAGGCCAGCACGCCGACGCCCGCCTTGGCGGAGCTCGATCCGCAGAACCGCCTGCTGGCCCGCCAGAGCCAACTTCGTCTGCCGGCAGAACTCATTCGCGACAATGCCCTCGCCGTGTCCGGACTGCTCAATTCCGCCATCGGCGGGCCAAGCGCCAAGCCCTATCAGCCGGCCGGCTACTACCGTCACCTCAATTTCCCGCCGCGCGAGTACCAGGCGGACAAGGGGGCCATGCTCTACCGACGCGGTCTCTACACCCATTGGCAGCGCACATTCTTGCATCCGATGCTCAAGGCCTTCGATGCGCCGGCGCGCGAGGAATGCACCGCCGAGCGATCCTCCTCCAATACTCCTCTCCAAGCGCTCAATCTGCTCAACGACCCTGCCTTCACCGAGGCGGCCCGTGAGCTTGCCGCCCGTCTCCTCACCGAACCCGATGGCGAGAAAGACCTGATCGCCCGCGCTTGGGTCCGTTGCCTGAGCCGGCCGGCGACTGCGGAGGAGCTTCGCATCCTCGGTGAGTTCCACGCCAGCGAACTCGCCCGCTTCAATGCCAATCCGGCGGCTGCCACCCAACTGCTGGGTGTCGGCGAATCGCCCCCGGCCAAGGAGATCCCGCCGGCCCGGCTGGCTGCCGCCACCTCGCTGGCCCGCGCCCTCCTCAACCTGCACGAAACCATTACCCGCTACTGAGCCGCCATGTTCCACCACGCCACCCGCCGCACTTTCCTCGGCCAGGGCTTGACCGGCCTCGGTTCGATCGCGCTCTCGCGCCTGCTGGCTGCCGACCTGTCCGGCGGACCGTCGATCGTCACCCACAAGCCCAAGGTCAAGCGGGTCATCTTCCTCAGCATGTCGGGCGGGCCCTCCCACTTGGAGACCTTCGACTTCAAACCGAAGCTCCGGGAAATGCATGGCAAGCCGATGCCCGCATCCTTCACCCAAGGCCAGCAGCTTGCCCAGCTCCAGGGAAAGGCTCTCACTTGCATGGGGGCCCAGCATGACTTCTCCCGTCACGGCAAGTCCGGCATCGAGATCAGCAACGTCTTCCCAAACATCGCCAAGCACGCCGACGAAATCGCCGTGATCCGGTCGATGCACACCAAGCAGATCAACCACGATCCCGCCCAGGCCTTCTTGAACAGCGGCTCGATCATCCCGGGCCGGCCCTCGATGGGCTCATGGGTGCTTTACGGGCTTGGCAGCGAAAGCCGGAACCTGCCGGGCTTCGTCGTCCTCACTAGCGTCGGCGGCGGTCAAGCGCAGCCGATCTCATCGCGCCAGTGGAGCAGCGGCTTCCTCCCCGGACACCTGCAAGGCGTCGAGTTCCAATCGGCCGGCGATCCGGTGCATTACGTGCGGGACCTCCCGGGCAACACTTCCGAGTCGCAGAAGCAGCTCATCCAGGCAGTCAACCGCCTCAACCGGCTCAACGCGCAGCAAAGCCGCGATCCGGAAATCGCCACCCGCATCGAGCAGTATGAACTGGCGTTCCGCATGCAGGCCTCGGTGCCGGAGCTGATGGCGTACGAGGGAGAATCGAAGGAAACCCTCGAGTTGTACGGCTGCAAGCCGGGCGATGGTTCCTTCGCCTCGAATTGCTTGCTCGCCCGCCGCCTCGCCGAGCGCGGTGTCCGCTTCATCCAGCTCTATCACCGCGGCTGGGATCACCACGAGGCGGTCAAGAACGGCGTCGCCACCACCGCCAAGCTGGTCGATCAAGGAACCTCCGCCCTGCTCACCGACCTCAAGCGCCGCGGCATGCTGGACGACACCTTGGTCGTCTGGGGCGGCGAATTCGGCCGCACGCCGATGGCCCAGGGTGACGGACGGGATCACCACATCAAGGCCTTCTCCATCTTCCTCGCCGGCGGCGGCATCAAGGGCGGCGTCGTCCACGGTGAAACCGACGAACTCGGCTACGACATCGCGCGCGATCCGGTGTCGGTCCATGACCTTCACGCGACCTTGCTGCATCTGCTGGGCATCAACCACCAGCAGTTCACCTACCGCTACCAGGGGCTCGACCAAAAGCTGACGGGCGTCGAACCGGCTTCGGTCATCCGGCAGATTCTCGCCTAGGCGCAGGGGTTTTCGAAATGTACGGATATTTGGCTTGATCTCGTGAACGGGGCGGAAACCATGGCGTTATGACTCCGGAATCGTCCGGAGTTCTCCACCCCGGACCCGAAACCCCGCGAAGAACCCCTCGGGATGATGAAGCTCCGCTACCCCGTCTTTTTGGCGTCCGCCATGCTGGCTCTGGCCGGAGCGGATGCAAACGCCGCCACCCTCCTGACCCAGACAGTTGCCCCGAACCGCCACGACCACACCGGTATGATTGGCATGGTGTTCACGGTGGGAGCATCTTCTCTCTCCGTCACCTCGCTCGGGTTTCAAGACGCCGGCGGTGACGGGCTTGTGCAATCCCATCAGGTCGGTATTTGGGACTCGGCTGGCAACCTGGTGACTTCCGCAACCATTGCGATTGGAGGCGGGACTTTGGTCGATAACTTCCGCTACGTGCCGGTGACGGCCGTAACGCTCACGGCGGGCGCGCAGTACACGATCGGCGCAACGGTCGCCAACGCCGGGGTGGAAGACGTGTGGACCGATGCCGGATTTGGGCCGGGGTTCACGATCTCGGCCGATGTCACCCCCAACGGTGATGTTTACAACAGCGCCGGGTTTTCGCGCCCCACCCTCAACGGCAACGGCCATGACCTCCGCTGGTCGCCCGGCAACATGCAGTACACCGTCGTTCCGGAACCATCCGCGGCATTGCTCGGCGGCTTGGGATTGCTGGCGTTGATGCGCCGCCGCCGGCGGGAGCTTTTTCCCGGGTAAATCTTCCGGAGGTGCGGCAACCCAGCTCGCCGTGCGGGTCTGGATTGCCTTTTCCTTCGCCAATGCCGCACCGCGCTGCGATGAGCCATCGGCAGCTTCGAACGATTTCTGTTGGTCAATTGCGTATCGTTTTTTCTGCAAGCGGAACGAGGCGTCACCGGGCCTCACCAGTCATGCTGCCGACAATGCTGCCGACGTCCCGCCGGCGCGCTCCACAAGCAAGCCGCGGGCGGGTGGAGTTTCCTTTTTCCGCGGAAGACCTCGAGAAACCCATGTCATGAAGAATCCTCTGATCGTTGCGGCGCTCCTCGCCGCGTTGCCGGCATCTGCCTTGGCCATCAATCCGAAGCGAATCGAATCCGCCAAGAAGCGGGCGACCCAACAAAACAAGCTGATCGCTTTCGTCGTCGAGCGGGATTACTGGGATCCCGCGTGCCCGAAGTGCGTCGCCTCGGTGGACAACAGCAACGGCGCGATCGACAAGGCCGTGCCGAGCGGTGTGGTGGTGATCCGCATTGCCGAGAGTGAGCTTGAGAAGGGCGTCATCCCGGACTGCGTGATCGCCGCAGGCGGCATGCCCCGTCTGGTGGTGACCGATGCCGCTTGCAGCAAGGTCATCGACGCGGTGGACGACAAGGTCGATCGCGCGCGCATCAAGCAGATGGAGGGAAAGATCGCCGCGGCAAAGCCAAAGTGATTCCCGCCGGACTCCGTGGCCGCGACGACCTAACAGAACGATGAAGACACAAGATCAGGAACGCTCCGCCACCACCGGCGACGAAGGGCGCAATGCGAAAGGAGAATGGCGGCCGCCCTACGCCATCAAGTACGCGCCGTTGATCGCGTGGCCGTGGAATCCGTTCGCCGTTCTCAAGTGGTTCGTCAGCTACCCCGGCTTCGCGTGGCCGATCAACTCGCTGCTGCTGTTGATTTCCGTGGCGTCGTGGTTTGCCACCCAGCCTTTCATCGAGGCGCGCTGGCATTCGTTCAACTGGGACTGGATGCTGCTCATCTTCGTCCGCAACCAGGTGCTGATCTGGGGCTTCTACGGCGGCTTCTACCTCTGGCTCTACATCTGGAAAAAGGAAGGCACCAAGGGCAAGTACGACGCCCGCTGGCCATCGCGCAACAGCAAGCAGTTCCTCTTCAAGGATCAGGTGAAGGACAACATCTTCTGGACCGCCGGCGTCTCGGGCCTGATCTGGACCGCGCTCGAGTGGGGGACGATGTGGATGTATGGCAACGGCAAGCTGCCCTACCTGAGCTGGGCAAAGCATCCGGGCTGGTTCATCGCGTGGATCTTCATCATCCCGCTGTGGCGCGAATTTCACTTCTACTGGATCCACCGCGCCATCCACTGGAAGCCGCTCTACCGGCGCATCCATGCGTTGCACCACAAGAACGTGAACCCGAACCCGTGGTCCGGCATGGCGATGCACCCGGTCGAGGGCTTTCTTTACCTGAGCGTGTGCCTGATCCACTGGATCATCCCGTCGCATCCGTTCCACTTCCTGTTCACCCTGCAGCACGCGGGTCTTGGTCCGGCCCACGGTCACCACGGCTTCGAAGGGCCGATCATCGACGGCAAGTTTCCCACCGGGTCGTACTTCCACTACCTCCACCACCGCTACTTCGAGTGCAATTACGGTGAAGCGACGTTGCCGCTCGACAAGTGGTTCGGCACCTTCCGCGACGGCACTCCCGATGGCGCGGGCTCCAAGCTCAAGGAGGAACACAAGTTCGAGAAGAAAGCCGGGAAGGCGTGATCCCATGCAACTCAAGCTCGTCCGTCATCTGTGGGGCGTGGATCACACGCACGGCTTGGAGCATTACCTGCCGCGCTGGCAGTCGGTTGGCTACGAAGCTGTCGAAGGAAGCCTGCGCCATTCCTTCGACCGCGAAGCTTTCTTGCGTTTCCTCAAGTCGAGCGGGTGGCAGTGGATCTCGCAGGTTTTCAGCCGTGAGTTCATGCCCGGCGGCACGGTGAAGGAGCACTTGGACTCGCTGCGCGGCCAGATCGAGGAATGCCTCGCCTACCAACCGCTGTTCTTCAACGCCCACAGCGGCTCGGATGGATGGAGCCTCAACGAAGCGGTGGATTTCTACGGCGCGACGCTGGAAATTGAGAAATCGCTCGGAGTGACCATTTGCCATGAGACGCACCGCCAGCGTTACTTCGGCAACCCGTGGACGACGCGTGCGGTGCTGGAAGAATTCCCGACGCTCAAGCTGACCTGCGACTTCAGCCATTGGGTCTGCGTTGCGGAACGCCTGCTGGAAGACTGCGGCGCTATCATTGCGCTCGCGGCGGAGCATTGCCATCATCTCCACGCCCGGGTCGGCCACGAGGAAGGACCGCAGGTTTCCGATGCGCGTGCCCCGGAATGGCAACGCCATCTCGCCGCGCACGAGGAATGGTGGGACCAAGTCTGGAAGTCGCAACGCGAGCGCGGCCTCGCGGTGTCGTGCCTGGTGCCCGAGTTCGGGCCGCCGCCGTATTTGCCCGTGCTGCCTTTCACGCAATGCCCGGTCGCCGACCTTGCTGATGTCTGCGATTGGGTCGCCCGTCGCCAAGCCGGGCGTTTTTCGCAGACGCCCGCTTGAGATCGAGCCGGCGCGCACCGCGCCGGTCAAATCCGTATCGGTAATTCTTCAACGGAGCGGAGGTTCCGCCCCGTCTCCTCGCGCATCCTGATTCCAAGTCGGCGAATCGGGCCGCCGGTGTCACCCCCTCGCTGGCTCGCGAAACCCTCAGTGAACGTTTCCTCATGAAGCTCCGCCTTGTGCGTGTCGCCAGTTGCCTGGCCCTCCTTGCTCCCCTTGGGCTGATGATTGCCCTCTGGAACTCAGCGCCGCCGCCCGCAAGCCGCGGAATCGTTCCCCATGTCGGAGCGAAGAACGGCACCCGGCCACAGGCGGAGGCAGCCGCTTCGACGGAGGCGGCCGTGCCCTCGCCCGCGCAGGTCGATGAGGAGACCCGGCAACTCGTGGCGAATCGCGTCGCGGGGGATCGCCGCGCCGAGGCAGGAGCAGGGGAGGTGCTGCCCGATGATTTTCTCGACCGCGTTGTGACGGGAAAGTCATTCGCCTTCGCGCTGCCGGACGGCACGCGGGCCGAAGGCTTGGTCGAAATGAGCCACAGTGATGCGCAGGGTTTCTTGTGGATTCAAGGGCGCCTGACGAAGCCCGCGGCGGGTCGTTGTTTCCTCCAGCGCCAGACGGTTGCCGGCGTGGCGGGACCCTTCGTTGGCAATGTGCTTTTCGACGGCAAGAAGGAGGGATGGAGCGTCGAGCCGACGGAGGACCTCCAGTCCGCGCGCTTTGTGCCGCGCCATGAGGATCGGATCATTTGCGCGAACTACGAGAAGATCCCGGTGCCGGAGGAGGCTTCCGACTTCACCGCGCCCCAGAACCATCCCACCGACGAGCCGTTGCCGTCCTATCAGAACATCATCTCGCTCCAGAGTCTGCCCGGTGCCACCGGCGTCGTTTATCTGGACTTCGACGGCGAGGAAGGCCCTCACCAGGGATGGGGTGACTTTGACGCCGCTCATTCCGGGGCGAACAACCAGCAGGTATTCGACGTGTGGAAGATGGTCTGCGAGGACTATCAGGGCTTCAACCTCAACATCACCACCGACCGCAAGGTCTTCGATGAAGCTCCGCAGGGGCGTCGCATCCACGTGATCGTCACGCCGACCACCACTGCCGCGCCGGGGGCGGGAGGCGTGGCATACGTGGGCTCCTACAACTGGGGTGGGGACACTCCCTGCTGGTCCTTCTACACCACCGGAAAGTCCGCCTGCGAAGTGATCTCCCACGAGGTGGGGCATACGCTCGGCCTTTCCCACGACGGCCGCCATCCATCTGAAGGCTACTACGGCGGCCACGGCGGTGGCGCGACCGGTTGGGCGCCGATCATGGGCGTGGGCTACTACCAGCACCTCTCGCAGTGGTCGAAAGGCGAATACCCCAACGCCAACAACCTGCAGGACGACCTCGCGATCATCGTGAACAACAACAACGATGTCGATTACCGCGAAGACGACACCGGCGATACGCTGACGACCGCCAAGTATCTGGAAATCGCCGCCGGCAATTCGGTCTCCAACGAGGGCTTCATCGGACAGACCGGCGACATCGACGCGTTTCGCTTCGCCACGAGCGGCGGACAGGCGACGCTCAACGTCAACACCGTCGCGCTCAACCCCAACCTCGACATCCTCGCCGAGATCGTCAACGCCGCGACCTCCGCGGTGATCGTTTCCAACAATCCGGACAATGGCATCAACGCGACCATTTCCGCCAACCTACCCGCCGGCGAGTATCTGCTGCGCGTCCGCGGCACCGGACGTGGCGATCCGATGGAAGGCGGCTATTCCAACTACGGCAGCCTCGGCACCTATCTGATCAGCGGCAGCGTCGCGGGCGGCGTGCAGCCATACCGCTTCACGCTTGCGGAAAACCCGGCCAACGGCGCGGCCATCGGCATCGTCGCCGCGCGTGTCCATCACGGCGCCAATCCCGTGAACTGGTCAATCGCCTCGGGCAATGACAGCGGCGGCTTTGCCATCAATCCGGCAACCGGGGTGCTGACCGTGAGCGATCCGGCGGTGTTCGACTACGAAGTCCAGTCACTGCACTGGGACGATCCGGCGACCTTCGAGCTCTTCGTCACCATCACCGATGGCGCGAACTCCTCGCTCAACGAATCCCTGCGCATCGTGATCACGGTGACCGATGCCAACGATGCGCCGCGTTTCACCGCCGATCCTTACATCGGACGCCCCGGCACGCCGGGTGTGGCGTATGACGGAGCGTTGGTGGCCACCGACCAGGATGCCGGTGCGGCAGCGCCGGCTTTCAGCAAGCTGAGCGGCCCCGCCTGGTTGTCGGTCGCCAGCGACGGCACGATGACCGGCAGTCCCGCCGCCGCCAACATGGGCACAAACACCTTCACGGTGCGCGCGTCCGACAGCGGTGGGGCGTTTACGGATGTCTCTCTGTTGATCGAGATCGTCGATGTCGCGATCAGCCCGTATTGGAATAATGCGTCCGGCGGCTCATGGCCGGTGGCGGGCAACTGGCTGGGCAACAGCATTGCCGACGGTCCGGTGAAGACCGGCGATTTCTCCACGTTGAATCTAACCGGAGACGCCACGGTGACGCTTGATGGTGCGCGCACCATCGGCGGGCTGAAGTTTGCCGACACGACGCCGAGTCACCATTGGACCCTCGACACGGGCAGCGGCGGCACCTTGACCCTCGCTCCGTCAAGCGGCGTGCCAGTGGTTTCTGTGACCAACCAAATGGCCGTCGTCAACGCGGTGCTGGCGGGCAGCCAAGGCCTCGCCAAGACCGGTCGCGGCACCCTCACGCTGGGCGCGGTCAACACCCTGAGCGGACCCATCGCTATCAGCCAAGGCACCTTGGCTTTGTCACGACACAACGCGCTGAGTGTGACCAGCTACACCTTGGGCGACGCCAACACAGGAGCCAGTCCCACCGGCTTCCAGGTGGAGAACGGCGTCAACACGACCGTGACCCTGTCGTCGATCATCACGACTTCCTTCGGCACCGGCCACTCGATCATCCTCAACAGCGGCGGAGCGCTCGGAGCGAATGCGCCTGCCCTCGACTGCGACTTGAATCTCGCCGGCAATGTCCCGCTCACGATCAAGGCGACCAACACCGGCGGCCACTCGACGGCGCAGGATTGGGCGGGCCGCATCGTCGGCACGGGCATTGCCACCGGCTCGACCGCGCTGGTGCTCGATGGCACCAAGTCCAGCCTGCGCCTGAGCTTTGAAGACGGCAACCAACCGAACACGTTCACCGGCGACGTGCTGGTGAAAGGCACCGTCACCACCCAGAACCGGACGCACAGCGGCAACAACGCCAACAACCAGAACAACGGCTTCCGATCAAACAACGTCTCGGTCGCCGCGGGTGGATCGTGGTCGCTCGTATGGGGCGGTGAGACGCTCGGCGCTCTCAGCGGCGCGGGCAACGTGGTGCTTAACTGCCAGAGCGCCCTCAACAACACCGGCATCACGCTGGGCAACAATAGTGGCAGCGGCAAATTCACCGGTGTCATCAGCGGGTCCTTCGGCCTCGTCAAGTCCGGCACTGGAACCCAGATTCTCAGCGGATCCAACACCTACTCCGGTGCCACCGCGGTCAATGGCGGGGCGCTTGCCGTCAATGGCTCTCTCAGTTCCTCCAGCGCGGTGACGGTCAACTCCGGCGGGACGCTTTCCGGTCGCGGGACGGTCAACGGCGTCGTGACGATGAATGCCGGATCCACCCTTGCCGCGGGCGATTCCAGCGTCGGCGCGCTCACGCTCGCCAGCACGTTGAACCTCCACAACTCCGGCAACGTGTCGCTGCGCGTTCGCAAGTCCGGCGGACTGCTTGATTCCGACAGCATTCGCCTCACCGGTGCCAACGGCTGGCTTTACAAGGGAACGCTTACCGTCACTCCCGCTTCCGGCAGCGAAGCGCTCGCGTCCGGCGACAAGTTCATTCTCTTCAGAAAAACTTCCGGCAGCTACTCCGGTTCGTTCAGCGCGCTCAATCTGGCATCGCCGGGCAGCGGCCTGATGTGGGACACCAGCGGCTTGCTCGTGGACGGCAGCATCCAGGTGGTATCGTCCGTTGTTGCAGAAACGCCGGCCTTCTCTCCCAACGGCGGCAACCTGCCGGGCCCGGTTGACGTCACCATCTCGACGATCACCTCTGGCTCGACGATCCGCTATACGACCGACGGCAGCGATCCGGTAGCGTCGCCCACCGCCGTGTCCGGCATCACGCCGGTCAACGTCACCGTCCCGGCCTCCGCGACGATGACTATCAAGGCCTACGCCTCGAAAGCGGGACTTGCCGACAGCCCGGTCGTTTCGGCCGGTTTTTTCACCGTTCCCGCCGACTCGATCACGTGGACTAATCCTGCCGGCGGTTCGTGGCCAGTCAGCGACAACTGGCTCAGCAACGTGGTGGCTAACGGCACCGATGTCACCGCCCACTTCGAGACACTCGCGCTTTCCATCAATCCCACGGTCACCCTTGATGGCACGCCGGTCGTCGGCAACCTGATCTTCGGCGATACTTCCAACCAGCGCTCGTGGACGCTTGCCCCGGGATCCGGCGAGCCTCTCACTCTCGCCGTTGCGAGTGGCAGTCCGGTGATTTCCGTGGTGAATCAAAGCGCCACCGTCAATGTCGCGCTGGCCGGTAGCCAGGGGCTTGTCAAAGCAGGCGCCGGCACGCTCACGCTTGGCGGCATCAACCCGCTCGGCGGTGACTCCGTGATCCGCCAGGGCACGCTGGCGCTGGCGAATCACCAGGGCCTCGCCTCGCTCAACCTCACCATGGGCGATGCCGCCACCGGGGCGAATCCGGTCGAACTCAAGGTGAACCACGGCATTACGTCTCCGGTGAAGCTGGCGGCGGTCCGCACCAGTTCCTTCGGCGCCAGCCAAACCATCACGCTCAATGCCGGCTCGGGCTTGGCTGACAACTCGCACGCGCTGGCGAGCGATCTCGATCTCGCGGGCACGGTTCCGCTCACGCTGAAGTCCACCAACACCAACGGCCACGGCACCGCCCAGGACTGGAAGGGGCGCATCACGGGTGCGGGCGTCGCTGCCGGCAGCACCGCGTTGGTGCTCGACGGTACCAGTCACCCGCTGCGTCTCAGCTTCGGCAACAGCACCACGCCGAACACCTTCACCGGCGATGTACAGGTCAAGGGAGTCGTTACCACCCAGAACCAGACCTACAGTGGCAACAGCGCCGGGAACCAGAACAACGGCTTCCGCTTCAACGAGGTCAGCGTCTCGTCCGGCAGCCAGTGGAAGATTGTTTGGGGCGGTGAAACCGTCCGTGCCCTCAACGGTCCGGGCAACGTGAGCCTCGATTGCCAGAGCGCGCTCGACAATATCGGCATCACGGTTGGCAACACCAACGGCAATGGCACGTTCAGCGGTGGCATCGGCGGATCCTTCGGCCTCGCGAAAATCGGCAGCGGCATCCAGATTCTCGACGGCACCAACAGCTACAGCGGTCCCACCTTGGTCCGTGGCGGCACGCTTGCCGTCAACGGTTCGCTCGGTGCCTCCAGCGCGGTCACGATCAACTCCGGTGGCACTCTTGCCGGTCGCGGCACTGTCAACGGTGCGGTTATCCAAAGTGCCGGCGGGACGCTATCCGCGGGCGACGCGTCGCTGGGAACGCTCACGCTTGCCAACACCGTGACGCTCGATGACGCGGGGACGGTCGCGTTACGCATCCACAAGTCAGGCAGTACGCGCACCTCCGATCGAATCCATCGCGCGGGAAGCAACAGCCTCGCGTTCAAGGGTGCGCTCCAGGTCACGGTTGCGCCCGGCAGTGCCGCGCTTGCCGCCGGCGACAAGTTCACGCTGTTCTCCAAGACGACTGGCGCGTTCAGCGGCAGCTTCGCCACCTTCGATCTGCCTGCGCTCGGCGCGGACCTGAGTTGGGATACGTCCAAGCTCACCGTGGATGGCAGCATCGAAGTCACCTCGCCGACCGTCGCGCTGACGCCGTCCTTTTCGCCGGAGTCCGGCACTCTCCTGGGACCGCAGTCCATCACCCTCTCCACCGCCACCACGGGTGCCAGCATCCGCTACACCACGGACGGCTCGGATCCGGTCACATCGGGAAGCGCCGTCACGGCGGCGGCGCCGGCCACTGTCACGCTTCCCGCGCCCGCCAATGTCACCATCGCGGCCTACGCGTTGAAAGCCGGCCTCACCGACAGTCCGGTCGCCACCGCGAGCTTTGTCACCGTCGCGCCGGATCAACCGAGGTGGGTCAACCCCGCGGGCGGCTCGTGGCCGGTCGAGACCAACTGGCTCAGTCAGGTTGTAGCGAACGGCCCGGGAATCACCGCGTGCTTCGACACGCTCGAGCTGGCGGCCGACGCGACCGTCACGCTCGACGGCGCCCGCACCTTGGGTGGCCTCAAGTTCGCCGACACCACGC
>CBKZPU010000014.1:0-47247 GCA_966696705.1 uncultured Verrucomicrobiaceae bacterium
ACCGTCTTCGTCGGCGGCACCAACCGCGGCTGGGCTTCGAGCGGCAGCAAGCCGTTCACCTTCGAGCGCGTCCGCTGGACCGGCAAGACGCCCTTCGAGATCCACACCATGTCGGCGCTCAAGGATGGCTTCGAACTCACTTTCACCGAGCCCGTCGATTCCGCCACCGCCGGCAAGCCGGAGTCCTACGCGATGGACGCCTGGACCTACATCTATCAGGGTGAATACGGCTCGCCCGAAGTGGACCAAGCCACGCCGAAGATCACCGCGGCCGACGTTTCCGCCGATGGCAAAAAGGTCTGCCTCAAGGTGGATGGTCTCGTCCAAGGCCACGTCCATCACCTCACCGCCAAGGGCGTGACCTCCAAATCCGGCGGCAAGCTCTGGCATCCCGAGGCGTGGTACACGCTCAACGAGATTCCGAAATAAAGCCCGGGTCCCTCTTCCGAGCATTGGCGGGGCTTCCGTGTTTCGGAGGGTGGTTCCGGGGAGTTGGACGGAGGGATTCCGTCAAAGTGCGTCCGCTTCGAAGGGGCCGCTGGCGACTCGTCGTGTCAGGTGCAGGCCATCGGCGCGCCAGAGACCTATCGATTCGGGCAGCGAACCCTGAGCAAATGTGGATGAAGGAACGGGAGGCGTTGCACGATTTTCAATGTCTTCTGCAGCCGCGACCGGTTTACAGGTGCCGTTTCCTCCGGTGAGCATCAAGGAGACCCGAGCACCCGTCGGTTTCCGCCGGCAATGAGGTTTGTTCACCAGAGCAACCAAGTCATTGTCTTTCCGCTCGGGCCACCTTGTCCATGATGCTATAACCCAAGAGACCCGTCATGGTGGATTCCAAGGACCGCCAGACGGGACTCCCCCAAGCCCGAATGAAACGATTGGTTAATCTGCTCCTCGCCAGCTGTTGGCTGGCCGGCCCGGTATCGGCGGCCCCGGAGGGTGCGTCCACCGGCAAGATCCGGATCGTCCTGGTGGGCGATTCGACGGTGACCGACAACGCCGGCTGGGGGCTCGGCTTCAAGCAGTTCCTCGCCGACGGCGTCGAATGCCTCAACACGGCCCAAGGCGGGCGCAGTTCGAAGAGTTTCCGCGACGAGGGACGGTGGGTGAAGGCCCTCGAACTCAAGGGCGACTACTATCTGATCCAGTTCGGGCATAACAACGAGCCGGGAAAGCCGGGGCGATCGACCGACATGCCGACCTACATCAAGGACATGTCGAACTATGTCGATGAAGCGCGCGCGGCTGGCGCGAAGCCGGTGTTGGTGACGCCACTCACTCGCCGCCAATGGGACCGGGAGCATCCGGGAAAGATCAAGTCGAGCTTGGAGTCCTATGCCGCCGAGGTGCGGAAGATCGCGGCGGAAAAGCACGTGCCGCTGGTGGACTTGCACGCCCGTAGCATCGCTCTCTGCGAGTCGTTGGGAAAGGAGGGCTGCCTGGAGTTCAGCCCGCTCAAGCAAACTCCGGACGGCAAGACCGACTACGACGGCACACACCTGAAGGCGAATGGCTATGTGCTCTTTGGAAAACTGGTCGCGGAGGAATTGAAGAAAGCCGTTCCTGATCTCGCCGCGGCGTTGCGAGACGCGCCCGCCAATGCTTCACCGGTCGCCGCGGAAGCCCGCTACGACGCCATCGTTTCCGCGGATGGCTCGGGCACCCACACCACGGTGCAGGAAGCCATCAACAAGGCCTCGCCGAATGCCTCGGAAGCGAAGCCGTGGGTGATTCTCGTGAAGCCGGGGACCTATCGGGAGATCGTCCACGTCCAGCGCGAGAAGCGTCACGTCAAGCTGGTGGGCGAGGATGCCAAGGCGACGAAGATCACCTACGACCTGCATGCCCGCATGCCGGGGATCGACGGGAAGGAGATTGGGACCTTCCGCACGCCAACCGTCACCATCGATGCCGACGATTTCTCGATGGAGAAGCTCACGCTTGAGAACTCCGCGGGTCCGGTGGGCCAGGCGCTGGCGGTGAGCGTGAATGGCGATCGCGTCGCTTTCCGCAACTGCATCTTCCTCGGTCATCAGGATACCGTGTTTCTCAATCGCGGCCGCCAGTATTTCCAGAACTGCACCATTGCCGGCACGGTGGATTTCATCTTCGGCGGTGCGACGGCGTTCTTCGATCGTTGCACGCTCGAGTGTGTGAATGACGGCTACATCACGGCCGCCTCGACGCCCGCGGACGCATCCTTCGGCTTCGTGTTCTCGCATTGCTCCATCCGCACCGCCAAGCCCGGCATCAAGGTGTATCTAGGCCGGCCGTGGCGCCCGCACGCCAGCACCATCTTCGTGAACACGGAGATGCCGGAAGGGATCCGGCCCGAAGGTTGGCATAATTGGGGCCGCATCGAGAACGAGCAGACCGCCCGTTATTCCGAAGTCAACAGCACCGGACCCGGTGCCGCTCCCGACCGGCGAGTCAAGTGGGCCCGCCCGCTGGACGCCGCACAGGCGGCGGAGTTGACCGCCTCCCGTGTCCTCGGCGGGTGGGCTCCATGACAACTCACTTCATTCACATCGTTTTGCAGAAAGCTGCATTTCGCTCCGAAGCAAAAATCGACATGGTCATACATGGTCATTACAGGCGCGACCTCGCCCATTCGGATTGACCTCGCTCTTGGCCCTCGTCCGAAACCCATGAAACCCACCTCTTTGGTCCCACACTCCGGGAGCTTCCGGCAGCGCCGCCGCCGACCGCGGGGATTCGCGCTGGTGATCAGCCTGTCGCTGATGGTCCTGCTCACGGTGCTCGCCGTCGGATTGCTGGGCCTTTCCACAATTTCATTGCGCTCGTCAGCCCAAGGCGACGCGATGGCGGTGGCCCGTGCCAATGCCCGCCTCGGCCTCATGCTGGCCTTGGGCCAGTTGCAGAAGCACGCCGGTCCAGACCAGCGCGTCACCGCGCGGGCCGACATTCTCGACCAGAACTCGGCGAATCCGCACCTGACCGGCGTCTGGCAATCCTGGCAGATCAAGCCGGACGCGCCGCCCTCGCCCTCCGAGTACGAGAGCGTGCGCACCGACAAGTTCCTCGGCTGGCTGGCGTCGAGCGACGATGGCAAGGCAAACGCGCAGCTCGATTTCGCCGGCAAGCCCGCCACCGACGCGGCGACCTTGTGGGGCAAGGGTTCGCTCGGGGACAGCGCGCCAGCCAAGGACTTCGTGAAGGCGAGCAAGGTCACCTTTTCGAGCAAGGATGGCAGCTTTGCCTGGGCCGTCATGGATGAAGGAGTGAAAGCCCGCATCAACACGCCATTCGTGGAAACGGCGACGTCGCAGGGTTTGAAAACCGCTCAGCTCGGTTCCGGCGTGCGGCCGAATGTCTCCTCCATCGAGCGGCTCGAAGACCTCAAGCGTTCCTTCTTCGTCCACGGCTCGCAGGACTTCGCGACCATCGAGAAAGGCATCACGCGCCTCAATTTCGGCCTCGCCGCGGAGAACCTCTCCTCCGGGACGCGCGAGCCGCTCAAGCCGCTGACCCACGACGTGACCTCGCATTCGATCGGTCTCTTCACCGACGTTGCGGCCGGCGGCTTGAAGGAGGACTTCAATCTCCTCACCAATGGCAATTCCCTGCCTAGCGGTTACACCGGCAAGGGGGTCTATACCTCGCGCCTGAACGTCACCGGACCGTCCGATCCGCGCTGGGAGTCGCTGCACCAGCTCGCCAAGCTTTACAAGGACACCTCCCGGCTCACGCGGGTGGGCAGCATGCCCCTCGCGAAGTCGCACGTTCCCGCCGGGTGGAGGGCCGCCGCCGGCTCCGATCCGAATACCGGCGTGCCCGGCACCACGCAGCGCAATCCCCCTGCCGGCCTGGTGCTGATGCCGACCGTGGCCAAGGTGCAGGTCGTCTTCAGCCTGCTGACCCGCGACATCTACAACTACCCGAAGGTCAGCGACACCACTCCGAAGCCCTCGCAAACCAAGGCGCAGGAGGAGGCCGCCGAGCTTCACAACCCATGGGGCAGGAACTTCGCGGGATCGTCCTACGATTACCTGCTGCACCTGCTCTACACGCCGGTCGTCACGCTTCACAATCCCTACAACGTCGCGCTGGAGTTCAACGAAGTGAAGATTGTCTTCGGCAACGTCCCGTTCGCGCTCCAGGTTTTCCGCAACGGCCAGCCCCAGACCCGCGAGCCGGCACCGCTGGACACCATGTTCTACCAGCAGTCGGAGACGGGCGGCTTGGCGAAGCGCTTCGGCATGACGCTCAAGACCAATGGTGGCACCCCCACCGCGCCGGCGGTGGGTTCCGGCACCTTTCGCCTGCTGCCGGGCGAGGTGATGCTCTTCTCGCCCTACATCGATCCGAACCGCACGTGGAAGGATGAATACTCGGGTCGCACCTTCTCCGACTGGGACACCGGTTCGGGTGCGGTGCGCACGCTCACGATCAACGGCCTGCCCGGCTGGCGTGGCGATGGCATCGGCTTCGACCTCGACTGGTTTTGCCCGTCGTACAACAACCTGCGGATCACCGACAAGGAGACCGACAACAACATCCAGATGGGGCGCGGCGGCTGCATCGCGGCCAAGGCCAGCGACCAGTTCTCGGTGAAATTCGCGCCACTGAGCGTGGAATCGCTGAGCAAGAACAAGTTCACCGTCGAGATGTTCGCCAAGCCGGTGGGCAGCTCGTCGCTGGTTTCGTCCGGCGTGGTCGAGATGGACTATGAGTCGCCGAAGGGCCTGCAGGATGCGCTGCTGGGCACCAATGGCACCATCACCTACCCGAAGGACGGCACCACCATCAACACGATGGAGATGCACTCCCACTCGCTGACCAAGATCAAGGATATCAACACGGTCAAACCCTTCGCGATCATCAGCGCCCAGGCCAAGACGACCTACGGCGGTCTGAATCCGGACGGCGAGGATGGCAAGCTCGCCACCAAGCCGTGGTGCTTCGCCCACGCCGTGGCCGGCGCTTCCTCGCAGAAAGTCCGCAGCGAGCACCCCGCGAACCACTCGCACGAACTGAGCCTGCAAGGCCTCGATAACGGCACCAACAACCTGCTGCAGTTCGATCCCAAGACCGGCCGCGGCAATTTCGTCACCGGCCTCACGGGAAACACCGGCCTCAAGTTCGGCGTGCTTTACGACCTTCCGGTCACGCCGCTGCAAAGCCTCGCGCAGCTCAATGCGGCGAACCCCGGCGGTTCCTCCGGCTACCTGCCGCGCTTTGCCCAGCCGATCGGCAACTCGTGGGCGCATCCCTTGATCAATCCCTCGGAGATGATCACCAACAACACCGCCGGGAAGCTGCTCGACCATTCATTCCTGCTGAATCTCGCGCTCTACGATCACTACTACTTCTCCGGACTCGCCGATCAGACCGGTACCTTTGGTACCGCCGGACGCGTGATGCAGACGATCGCCGACGAGTTTGTCGCCGGCACCCCGCTCGCCGATCCGCGCGTGATTCCTTACGCGCCCGATGGCCGGCCGCAGGCCGATCTCGCGAGCGAGGTCACGGTGTCGGGCGCCTACACGAAGATCGGGGCATGGCAGATGATCAACGGGCCGTTCAACATCAACTCCACCTCGGTGCCGGCGTGGAAGGCGATGCTCGGCTCGATCCATGATCAGCAGGCCCTCGTCAACCTGATCAACAAGACCAACAAGAATTCCGCGCTCTCCGACCTGCCGGTCACCGATGAAGCGGACAACGAAGCGCGCATCAGTCGCTTCCGCTTGCCCGCCGGGCTTTCCGAAAAGGACGGTGGCGACGCGGCGGAATCCTACTGGCTCGGTGCCCGCGAATACACCGATGCCGAGTTGCAGCGCCTGGCGGAGGAAATCGTCGGGCAAGTTCGCCTGCGTGGCCCCTTCCTTTCGATGGCTGAGTTCGTGAACCGCCGCCTCGGGACCGATGAATTGGCCCAGCGTGGTGCGCTTCAGCAAGCGATCGACGAGTCCGAACTCAACGAGCAACTGGCGGCGGATTCCAACGCGGGCTTCGAGATCCCCGCGTCCTCCGTGACGAATTACAACTACCGCAACACCGAAGCCGGCACCGGTGATAGCAACCAAGGTGCGCCGGGCTACCTCAGCCAGGCCGACTTGCTCACCGTGCTCGGCAATGCGGCCACCCCGCGCTCCGATACCTTCACGATCCGCGCCAGCGGCGAGGCCCGGGACAAGGACGACAAGATCGTGGCCGTCGCGTGGTGCGAGGCCGTGGTCCAGCGCTTCCCGGAATTCATCGATCCCGCCGACAAGGCCGATACCGTGACCGCGTCGCTTTCGAGCAACGCCAACAAGAACTTTGGGCGGCGCTTTGAAATCGTCTCTTTCCGCTGGCTGACGCGCGACGAAGTCTGAAGACTCACGACATCACCGAAGAACCCATGCGCTTTCTCATTCCATCCGCTGTCGTGCTGGCCGCGGCGCTGTGCCATGCCCAGGACGTCCGACCAATCGAGTGCCGCTTCCTGAGCTTCGGCTCCAGCGGCGAGGTCAAGTCCGCATATGCCGTGACGGACAAGGGCGAACAGATCGAGTGCCCGTTGCCGACGAACCAACTGTCGAAGAAGATCGTCTGTCAGGCCAAGGACGGCAGGATCCCCTTCCTGGCGGGAAGCGATCGCAAGCCGATGGCCACCGCGACCATCCCTTCAGGGGTGAACTCCGCACTGGTGGTGTTCGTCCGCTTTCCCAACAAGGGCGAGGCCAAGCCGGCCGACAGCGCGGGCTGGCGCACGTATGTGATCGACGATTCGCCGAAGAGCTTCCCGGACGGCGGTGCCTACGTGGCGAACTTCTTCACCGGCGACATCCGCTTCGTCATCGGCGAGCACAAGGGGATGCTGAAAGCCGGCATGGCTCACGGCTACGAGATGCCGAAGGAGCGGGATGCCTTCAACATGGCGCCGGTGATCTTCGAATTCAGCAGCGGCGACAAGTGGCGGACGGCCAATGAAAGCTCGCTGCGCTTTCTGCCGGGCATGCGTTACCTGATCTTCGGCTACGTCGATCCCATCTCCGGCCGTCCGAAGATCAATACCTATCAGGACTTCGCCCAGCCGAAGGCGGCGGCCGGGACTCCGTAACGCCGGTCACGATCCGGTGACTCGAATGCGATGCGGGTGGCAGGCGGCCTTGTCCAATGCGCGGAAGGAAGGTCCAACCGAATGCCGGAGGCGCTGCGCAAGATTCAAGGGCTTTTGCAGAAGTGCCATCCCCGATGATCAACGGACCATCACGGCGTCTTCCGCCACGCCCTCGCCAAGCGCGATCCGCTCCTTTGCCGCGGAACTGCCGCTGATCTCGATGCCGCCGGACTTTTCTCCCGCGAGCTTCAAGAACAGCTTCGGTGTGGCGGAAGAGGTCACGTTGCGGATCCCGACACCGGTGGCGCTGTCGAAGTCGAACAGCACGCCATCCTTCGGGTCGATCTTGAGGTCCTCGAATCTCAGTCCCTTGATGTGGCTCGCGACGACGCCGCGCTTGGCAGCGAGCTTCATGTCCTCGAAGCGGATGTTCTCGATCGGTGAATCCGCCTCGCCGGTGATGCGGATGGCGACCGGCGCGCCATCGCCTTCGATGCGCTCGAAGCACATGTCGCGAAACACGGGCAGCTTGTCGTTGGCCGCGGTATTCTTGTCGGCGCTGTAGTCCATGTTCAGGATCGCGAACTCGTACTGCATGTTCTTCGCCTTGATGTCGCGGGCGTAAACTTTCTCCACCACACCGCCGCGACCGCGCTTGGACTTGATGCGAATGGCGCGGTCGGTGCCGTCGAACTGGCAGTCGTGCATGAAGACATTGCGCACATCGCCGGACATCTCGCTGCCGATCACCAGTCCGCCATGGCCGTGCTTGCTGGAGCAGTGGCGCATGATGACGTTCTCCGTCGGCCTCCCGACGCGCCAGCCGTCCTCGTTGTAGCCGGACTTCAGCACCACGCAGTCATCGCCGGTGCTGAAGGTGCAATGCTCGATCAACAGGTCACGGCACGAGTCCGGATCGATGCCGTCGTTGTTCGGTCCGTCCGTATCGACATTCACCCGGCGGATCGTGATGTTCTCGCAATAGACCGGATGGATGGTCCAATTCGGGCCGCTGCCGATGGTGAAGTCTTCCAGCAGGATGTTCTTGCAGCCGTAGAGGCAGAGGAAATTCGGGCGGATGCCCGCCTCGGGCGTGCCGAAGACGCGCTTATCCACCGGTTCGCCAATGGCTCCCGCCTTGAAGTGGGCGCCGCTTTCCTTCCACTTCCACCACTTCGCGGCATTGCCATTGAGCTTCCCTTTGCCGGTCACGGCGACATTGGTGCAGTCCTTCGCGTAGATCAGCGGGGAGTAATTCATGATCTCGATGCCGCCGACACGCACCGGCACCACGGGCAGGTAGTCCTCGAAGCGGTCGCTGAAGATAACCTCCGCGCCATCCGCCAGGTGAAGCTCCACATGGCTGCGCAGGTGGATGGGGCCGGTGAGGAATTTCCCCGCGGGAACGATCACCCGGCCACCACCCCCATCGGCGCATGCCTTGATCGCCGCGTCGAAGGCCGACTTGCAGTTGTCCTTGCCGCCGGCCCTCGCGCCATGGTCCGTGATGGCGAAGTCCTTCTTCGGAAACACCGGCGGCACGATTCGCGCGAGGATCTGGGGAACCGTGGCCCACGCCTTGTCCGCCTCCTCATCGGCGGGCGACGGAGCGATGAAGACCAACGTGGCGGCGGCCAGCAAGGCGAGTCTGCCGTGCGGCTTGAGAGAAGAGAGGAGCATCATCGATTCGGCGAGGCTTGGATTTCCGGTCATCCTGATGCGTAAACGGAAGGAAGGTAAACCCGCCTTTCTGCAATCGCCCTTGAATTTCAGGAAGGCTTCCGCGGAGTGCAAAAGGAATCCAAAATCCGGCACGGACGGAATGTCGCCTTCCCGTGCTCGTAGCCTGAGCCTATTCCCATGAAGATCTTGCCCGCCCGCCGATCGCGTCAGTTAGTCCGGCTTCTTCTTGTTGCCATCGCCTTGCCATCCGCTGTCGCTGCCCAAGGGTATCCCAAGGTCGATCGTGAACTCCAGCGGGCCACCGACGAACGCAAGGAACTCGCAAGCCGCCGCGCCAAGGAGAACTTCGAGTCCCAGCAGGGCGAGCTCGCGGCCTGGGCGGCCAAGGGCAAACCCTTCCTTCCGGGCGCGGGGCTTCCGCATGAGCTCCCGCAAGCGTCCATCCCCGCATTCCCCGGCGCTTGGGGCGGTGGCATGTATTCCTTCGGCGGGCGTGGTGGCAAGGTGATCGTCGTCACGAATCTCGACGACTCGGGCGCCGGTTCCTTCCGCGCGGCTTGCGAGACCGCCGGCCCGCGCATCGTCGTCTTCAATGTCGCCGGCATCGTCAGGCTGAAGAGTGTTCTCAGCATTCGCGCACCCTACATCACCATCGCCGGCAATACCGCTCCCGGCGACGGCGTCTGCATCGCCGGCGATACGGTCGAACTCGATACCCACGACGTGATCATCCGCCACATGCGCTTCCGCCGCGGTGAAACCGACGTGACCGATCGCAACGATTCCATCGGTGGCAATCCGGTCGGCAACATCATGATCGACCACGTGTCCGCCTCCTGGGGTCTCGACGAAAACATGTCGATGTACCGCCACATGTTCACCCCGCCAGATGGCGGCAAGGAACTCAAGCTGCCGACGGTGAACATCACGATCCAGAACTCGATCTTCTCGGAGTGCTTGAACACCTTCCACCATGCATTCGGGTCCACCATCGGCGGACTCAACAGCACCTTTCATCACAACCTGTGGGCGTCGAATGCCGGTCGCAATCCATCCGTCGGCATGTACGGGGACTTCACCTTCGTGAACAATGTAATCTTCAACTGGCGGCACCGCACCATCGACGGCGGTGACCACCGCAGCCTTTATAACATCTTCAACAACTGGTTCAAACCCGGGCCCGCGACGCCGGACAGCGGCATCCGTCACCGCTTGCTCAAGCCGGAGTCCGAGCGCTCCAAGACGGTCATCGACAACTTCGGGAAGGCCTACGTCCACGGCAATGTGGTCGAAGGAAATGAACGGGTGACCAAGGACAACTGGGACGGTGGCGTGCAGCCCGATGTTCGCGGCGAAGATCCCGGCATCGCCCTTGGTCGCATCAAGACCGACGTGCCGCTGCCTCACGCACGGCTCCCGATCCAGAGCGCGCAGGAGGCTTATGCCTCGGTGCTTTCTCACGCCGGTGCCACGCTGCCCCGGCGCGATACGGTCGATGCCCGCGTTGTCGAAAGCGTCCGTACGGGCCAGGCCGCGGGCAAGGTGCGGCCAGAGACGCGCCAGCAACTTGCGCAACCGCCCTACACCGCGAAGGACATCGACCAGCAGATCGAACTCATCGGCAGCGGGATCATCACGCATCCTGACCAGGTCGGAGGCTATCCGATTTACCAAGGCCAGCCTTATGCCGATGCCGACCATGACGGCCTTCCGGACGATTGGGAGAGATCGCACGGCCTCGATCCCGGCAACGCGGATGACGCGGTATCCGACCTCAATGGCGACGGCTACACGAACATCGAGGATTTCATCAATGGTCTCGATCCTCGTGCACCGGCCAAGGATTGGAGGGATCTCCAGAACAACGTGGATCCGAACGGATAAGGAGCGTGGACACTCTGTCCACGCCGTGTCGACGGAACGTCGACACCCCTTACAGCTTCGCTGGATCCAGCACCACGTGTTTGATCCTTTGGCGATTGTGGGTGTAGGTGACGTGGACTTTCCCATCCGCCGCTTGAATGACGGCGGGGTAGGCGTAGCCCGCCTTGCAAGGCTCCGTTTCCAGCGTGACCACTCGCTTCCACTCGAGTCCGTCGCTGGAAATCGCCACATCGAGCGGCCAGCGATTGCCCTTTGGTTCATCGGGGCGATGGGCGGAGTGATTGTACACGATGAGTTGCCGGCCGTCTGTCAGGGTGACGGCGTCGGTGCCGGAGTTGGGATTCGGAAGCGAGGTGGCGGTGAGGGCGCTCCACGTCCGGCCGCCGTCCTTCGACCATGTTTGGGTGACGACACCTTGCTTGCTGCGGGAGAGCGCTTGGAGTTGGCCATCCTTGTGGAGAAGGATGCTTGGCTGGATGGCGTCAAAGGCGGGGCCCTTCTTCACCGGCTCCGTCTTCTCCCAAGTCTTTCCTCCATCGCGCGAGCGCTCGAAATGCACCAGCCAGCCGTCCTTGTTGCCTTCGGTGCTGGTGGCCGACAGCCACGTGCCGTCCGGCAGGACCACGGGCTTGTTCTTGATCGGGCCGAGGATGCCATCGGGCAGGCGGCGCGGCGAGTCCCAGGTCCTTCCACCGTCGCCCGAGGTGGTCACCATGCCCCACCAGTTCGACGGATGCGGGCCGACCTTGTAGAAGAGATGCAGCGGCGCGTCCTTCGGGGCGAAGAGGACGGGGTTCCAAGTGGGGAGGCGCGGAGCACCACCTGCTTGGACGCCATCCGCCACCTTCACGGCGGGCATCCACCGGTTGCCGTCGTGATGCGCGACGTAGATGCAGACATCGGGATCGCGCTCCTTGGTGCCGCCGAACCAGGACGCGACCAACTTGCCCGGTGCCGTTTCGACGATCGTGGAGGCATGGCACTCCGGATAGGGGGCATCGGGATTGATCCACTCCGAACGGATCACCGCCGGGTGAGATGTCGCGCGGGTGTGGAGCGTTGCCGCGAGGAGTAAGGAAGGAATGGCTTTCATCGCGCCGTGACGGGAAGTGAAGGGATTCATGGATGCCAGAGGGACCTAGGGCTGGACGTTCGCGGCCTCGGGCAGACCGGAGATGACGGCCTTGCCGGGGTGCTTCTCACGATACTCGCGAGCCATTCTGGAAATTGAAGCGGCGGAAGGCCGGCCACCTTTCCACTGCCGCAAGTGCTGGCGCGGCGCGAGCTGGTCGCCGCCGGGCGGCGCGAACTCGTGGCCGTCGTCGGTGCGGAACCAGTAGGTGAGATCGATCACATCGATGATTGGGGCGCGTTCGGGATCGGCGAGAATCGAGTCCTGAACGTCTTTCGGCGCGCTGAGGGCGATGAGCGGATGCTTTCCGGTCTCCCGCTTCCACTCCGCGATCACGTCGAGCCAGAACTGCATGAAGTGGAGCGGTCCGCTGTTCTCGGCGCTGAGTGTGTGGATCACATTGCTTTCATTTCCAAGCACGTCGAGGTGATGCCGGATGTTCGCGCGGTGGAGCTCGCGACGCACGGGATGCGTCACGTCGTAAAACTCCGCCGCCATCCGGATGGTGTCGCCATTGAACGGTGGTGGCTCGGTGAAGCCGGTGTCATTGAGGTTGTTCACCGGCCGCCACGGTGAATCAACCCAATGCGCGCCGGACTCGAGGATGTTGTGCTGGAAATACATCTCGTTGATCAGGACGAGACCTCGCTGGCGGGCCTCGGTCGCGAAGCCCTGCAGGCGGCCGAAGTACCACGGATTGTACTTCTCAAGATCGTAGAGACTGAGGCCATCCCACGCGGTGCCGCGACCGCTGCGAGCGAAGGGCTGCTCGAAGTAGGGAGGCCAGACATCGGCGTCGGGCCGGCGGATCATCTGGTGGTCAATGCGCCGGCGGTCATACCAAAGCCCCTGATGATGCCGGTAGGCGACTTGTCCGGCGGCTTCCATGGATGCGGCCAGGAGGGGAAGGTCGTCCGTAAGCCCGGTTCCCATGCGGCCCGGGGCGAAGCGGGTCAAAGCCGGCCCGGCTTCTGAACATCGATCGGGTTCCAGGCGGCCAAGCCACCATGCGCCGGACAATTGTTTTCCCGACAACCGCTCGCCTCCGGCCATCAGCACGCCATCGATCACGGCAAGCGGCTTGCCGGGAAGCGCGGGCTTTGGTGCGAGGCGCGCGGCCAGATCAGGCACGGCTTGCTCCAAGGTGGGAGCTTCCTGCGGTGTCGGGTAGTTTCTCGGCTCCAACGCAATGAGAGCATTCTTTCCGCATCGTTCTTCAAGCTGCGCGCGATAGAGGGAGGCGGGACGTGCGAACTGGTTCGTCATGCTCCAACGGCCGTCGCCAACGAACTGTCCCCAGGCGGCGACGACCCAGTTGTGCGCTCCCGGTGGTTGGCGGCAGACGATGGTCGAGGCTTGGCAATGCCAGATCATCGAGTTGGCTGCGGCCCAGCCGACGCCTTGGTTCCAGGTTTCAAGGAGGTCGAGACGCAGTGATCCTCCGTCGATTTTCGCGCCATCGAACAGCAGTCCCGACGACCAACTCCCGATGGAGCCATTGAAGCCCTTGGTCTCGCTCGCGGTGCAGTCGAGGAACACATTCGGTCCCGCTGCCAGATAGCCGGTGGTGAAATCATTGCCGCCATGCTCGGCACGGCAGCGCAAGAAAAGCACCTGCTGGCCGCGGGTGTGAAAGGCCATCCTTCGATAGCCGGCGAGTTCGGATACCGGATCGATCGCGCTGCAATCCTGGATGGTCACGCGCGCCACGTGATCGCCGGCATTGACGACGCTGCCAGCGAAATGGACGCCGGTGACATCGCTCAGCCACGCGTCGCGCACGCCGTGCAAATCGATGGCATTCCACGCGTGTTGCTCGTCGAGAGGATTTTCACGGTCGAATTCCGATTCGCAGCGGAGATTCTCCACACCGCATTCGGAAATGAGGCCGCTTTGCTCTCCGATGGTGACGATTCCACCTCCAAGCGCGCGATCCAGCGCGGTCGTCAGCGGGGCATCCAGAGTGATCGTGTCGTCATCGATCGCGGTGACCGTGCGATCCCAGCGAAGGTTGAAACAGCCGGGCTTCCATGAATACGGCTGACGGGCAGGAGCGACGTCCATGCCGAGTTGCGCGATCCATTCCGCGGGGCTTGGTCTTTCGATGACGACAGACGAACCAAGGGTCAGGCCGCCGGCGTTCGCCAGGCGCAGTTTGCGCGAGCCGACCGGCACGTAGTCGTCCACGACTGCAATCGAGTTGTTAGGAATCCCGGCATGTGGAGCGCCGGCGATCGAGATGAGCGTCCGGCGGTCGGTGCCGGTGGCGACGAGAACCGTGCCATCGTCACCCGGACCCGAACCGCGCAGCACCACGCCGCTGACGGTAATCTTGAGCTGTCCTGCGATTTCAAAGCGTCCGCGATCTAACAGAATGGCGCCGCGCGAGCCCGTCGCGTCCACCGGAAGCGCGGCGACGTGATCAATCGCGGCTTGGATGCGTGCGCCATCGTCGCCCTCGACGGGCGCGACTCGCACCCGAGCCGGGATCGCGGGCAACGTCACGCCACCTCCGCGATAGCCGGCATGGGAGAAGTCCGGCACCCGGTCACCGCGGGAAAGATCTTCATACACGAGCCGGCCATCTTCACCCGGAGCTATCGGCGGCGGAGCTTCCTCTGCCCCCGCCCACGAAGACAGAAGGGCGGCGGCGATCAGGGTTTTGGCAGCGGAATCGATGTTCGACGTGATTGTCATTCGCTCGGCGCGTCTATCGAAGGCATCACCCCGTTGACCTCGCGTTAGGCCGCTGTCGAGAGGAGGGATGCAGGGGTAGAAAGATTCCGCTACGGCTTGGGTGTCGCTACCAAGCGTAAAAAAAGTGGAGAGGGAATGCCATCCGGCACGAGCACATCGACTTGGTCGTGCGTTGCCGTGACGGGGGACACCGTGAACGTGGTTCCATCGGTTCCGTGCACCAACGGCTGCCATTCGATGAGGTCGGTCGAACGCAGAGCGTCGAGATCGAACACGGTTGAAGTATCGACATGCCGCATGAAGCGGAAGTGCCAGCCGGATTCGGAAACGAGTGAAGGCAGGATCGTGGTGTTGGACGACATCGGGTCGCCGCCGAGGATGAACTCTATGGCATTTGCCACGCCGTCGGAATCCGGATCCGCTTCGGCCAGACCGGACGTGGCGGGATCGAGCTGGTGGGTCGCTACAAAGGCCTGATATCCGTTCGTCACCACCATGCCGTTCGCGTCGGTGGTTTGCACGCTCACGTGTGTGATGCGGATTCGGGATGCCGTGCCGCCAACCCGGTTGCGGTAGCCGATGGCGAGCGCATCGAAGCCTTCCGCGAGACTATCACCCGTCACGGTGGCGGTAGCCAGCGGCGACAGGCTGACATCGCTTCCGGGGAACACGCTAGCTTTGATCTCGATGGAATCCGCAGCCACCCGTTTCAAGTCGAGGGTCAGCGTGAAGGTTGCATCGTCGGTCCATGTGAAATCGGGAGCTGCAGCGGAGCCGATGGACTGGATCGTCGGTGCGGACGAACTGGTTCCGGGGACGATCAGCGACTGCGACGCATTGGTGGTGCCCGGCTGGGCCGGTCGTGCTTCGACGGCGATGGCGGGACTGGCGGCGCTGCCATCAAGGTGGAAGCGATAGCCACTCCACTCCTGCGTGCCGCCGGTTGCCAGCGTGCTGGAGCCGCCAGTGAGTTGGGCGTTGATCAAGCCGGTGTGGGGGAGCGAGCCGCCGGAATCGAACAAGCCGACGCCAAGCGTGCGGACATTGGTGGTGGAAAGAGTCACCTGAAACCGGAGCGATTTTCCGATGTCTGTCAGGGCAACAGGATCGATGACGAAAGGAGCCGCCGTTTCCACGACGCCGGAACTTGTGAGCGCCATGGTGAGGTCGAGCTGGGAGTCACCGATGCTGCTTGCCCGCGCGTCCTTGGACGACATCACGTACCAATTCGTTGCCGTAGGACCGATGGCAGGCGTGGCGGAATGGAGCGTATCGGCGGCGAATGCCGTGGAGAAGATGCCGGAGGTTCCGCTGTTGGAAACACCGAGCGTGGCAACGGAGGAGGTGACGGTGCCGTGGATATTGGCGACCTCGACGTGATAGGGACCGGCGTCCTCAATGATTGCGGGACCCAGGTCGAGTGTCGCTTGGGTCGCGCCCGGCAAGGCCCGGTCGCCGCGGAACCATTGATAGGCCGGCGGCGGCGAGCCGGTGGCGGTGACGGTGAAGGAAGCGGGTTGTCCCGTGGCCACCGTGAGGGACGACGGCTCCGCGGTGATCGATGGCGGCACATTCACGAGTGTGATGCTGGCTGTGGCCGAAGTCGCCGTGCCATAACCATTCGACACGATCACCCGATAGTCGCCGGCGTCCGGGCCGGTGGAGCTGGTCACCGAGTAGCTGGCAGTATTCGCCCCCGGAATGGGGTCGCTTCCGCGATACCACTGATAGGCCAGGGGAGACGCTCCGGTGGCGGCGACCGTGAGGCTGAAGCCATTACCCGAATTCACCGTTTGCGACTCAGGCTGCGTGCCGATGAGCGGAATTGGAAACGCCGGAGCCGCCAGCTCGTTCAAGTAGAGTTCGAGGTTCGTGTAGCCTTCTTGGTTCGTGAGATTGCGGTCGGCGGCGTCGTCAGGATTCAGGCCGCGTGCGGTCTCCCAGGTGTTTGGCATGCCATCGACATCGTCGTCGGCCGGTGCGGGCAGCGAGGTGAGGACGGGCCAGCCGCCGACATCCGCTTGGGAATCAATGATGCCGGCCAGGTTTCCCACGCTGCCGAGGTGGGTGAAGGTGCCGTTCTGCACCTCGCCAACGATGCGGGTATCGACGGAGTCGCGCACCGGCACGCGGCAGCCGGCATGGGCAAGCACGAGCTGATAGGACTCGTCGGCGGACTGGGTGATCACGGGCGGCACCTCGAAGGGCTCATCGGCACGAATGCCGGGAAACTCCGAGGACGGAACCACCTGGACGCCGCCGTTCCAATTGTCAGCGCTTACGGTTGCGCTGGCCGTGGTGCGATTGCCTGCGACGTGAAAAAGGCTGAGCGTGGTCCCGGTGGAGTCCGGATTGTAAGAGGGCTCGACGATGCGGTAGCGGATCGCGCCCGATGGCGTGGCGGGCCCCGGCTTGTAGGTGTTGTTCACCATGTTGTGGCGGGCCGGCAGGCCGGTGTCGGTCGGCTCGCCGCCGTAAGTGGTATTGCCGCGCCAGTTGTAGATCACGTTGTTCCGCATATCGACGAGTTCGTCGGCCGTGCCGTGGCCACCGGCCCCGCTGAAGCGCGGGTTGCGGCTGTCGTGGTGGGCGAGGAGGTTATGGTGATACGAAGCGGTGATGCCGCCCCAGATGCCGCCGTAGCCATGGTTGCCCTTGCTGTGGACGGACGAGCGCAGGCTCTCCGAGACGATGCTCCACTGCAACGTGAGGTTGCTGTTGATGTAGGTGCTGAATGTTTCATCGACCGACCACGAGAAGCTGCAGTGGTCGATGATGAGGTTGCTGGCATAGCGGCAACTGAAGGCATCGCCTTCGACGCCGGAAACGTCGCCGTGGCGGGAGCGGAGGAACCGGACGATGACGTTGTCGGTCCCGCCCGGATCGATCTCGTAGTTTGCCAGGCAGATCCCGTCGCCCGGCGCGGTTTGGCCGGCGATGGTGAGGTTGCCCTTGGTGATGCGCAGCGGGGAGCTGAGAAAGATGGTGCCGGAGACGGCGAAGACGACCGTGCGCGGGGTGGTGACATTCCGGTTGGTCACGCCTTCACGCAGTGAGCCCGCGCCAGAGTCATTGAGGTTGGTGACGATGTAAACGTCGCCGCCGCGCCCACCGCTCACGAACCGTCCGAAGCCTTCCGAGCCGGGGAAGGCAAGCGTCTGCGCCATGATCCATGAGGCTGACAGCAAGGTCAGTCCAATGCTGAGCGTGGTGGGATTGAGTCGGCGCATGGGAGAGGCAATTTTTAGCCGGCCTGAGACACCTTGAGCCGGGCGAAGCGGCGGTCGGGGTCACTTGGAATGCGGACGGTGACGAGTTCCGTCTCCGGGTCTAACACGATGGTCTGGATTGTGACTCCCGCGACGCCGTGAAGAGCTTGACTCCACGATTCAAGCCCCGCCGATGTTTCGACTGAATCGGAAAAGAGTCCGCTAGCTGCCAGCTTCCTCCGGTAGGAGAAGACCAGCGTGCCGCCGGCATCGAGCGATGCGGATGGACTTATTCCCTGGAGGTCCGCCCCCGTGGGATCGCCACCCAGCAGGAACTCAATGGCATTGGCGAGACCGTCGTCATCGTGATCAATATCAGGGACGCCGGTGGTTTGTGGATCAAGCCCGTAGCTATTGCAGAAATCTTCGTAGGCATTCAGACCCGGCTCATAGACTACCGTCGATGAATTGGTGGTCACCGAGCCGTTGGCGTTGGTAACCACCAGATCGTACACGCCCGCGTCGTCAGCTTGCACATCGGCGAGCGCGAGCTGGTCGGTGAGGGCCGAGGCATTGCCGGTGACCGGTTGACCATCCTTGCGCCACTGGTAGGTGAGTGTTCCGTCACCCACGGCCCCGGCGGTCAGGGTGACGTTCGATCCGTGCGGCGCGATAAGCTGCGATGGCGGCTGCCGGGTGACGACAGGAAGCGGATTCGGAACGATCTGATAGCCGCAGAGGTACTGGCCATTGGCGGAGTTCTTTTCCGAGCGGAAGGTGAGCGTGCCGGTCGCGTCCACGACCGCGGGCAGGCGTCCCCAAGTGTGGCTGTCCGCGGCGGTGCTCACGGTGTCGGCGGGAGCCGCGGTGGTGGGCGAATAGACGCCGCCGTTCAACTCGAACACGTTGCCCGAGTTTCCGCCACGGATGTCGATGAAGCGGGTTTCCGTCCCGTTGCCACCGGGAACGTTCGCGGCATTCAGTATAAACTTTGTTCCTTGTCCCGTGGTGGTCGTCGATCCGTAGAAATAGACGTGGCAATGCGAACCGGGAGGGAGGCCAGTCAGGCGGTGAATTGAGCCATTCCCTCCGCGATAGATCCGCCAACTCTGGCCCATCAGTCCACCCGGGCCAAGGGCCGTGGTGCCGCCGGTGGTGGCGTTGGGCTCGGTTCGGGTGGCGTTGCTGTCGAGATCCTGGATATCGAGCGTGACGGTAAGGTGCGCGCCGGTCGCGTTGCCGGTGGAAGAAACCAAGGCGATGTCATTAGCCGAGTTGCATACATACTGGCCGGTAGCGCTGGTGCTGTTGGAGCCGATGGGCGGATTCGGGCGAAGGATGTTGTTCCACACTGTGCCTGCGATCGGCGCGGCGGCGGAATGGCTCCATCCCGAGCCGGGTGCGTTGATCGTCACCGTTGCGGCATTCGTCGGTATGGCGCCGGAGGCGACCTGCGCGGTCGAAAGATTCACGAAGATCGGCGGCACCGGCTCCGTCACAGGAGGCGGAGCGTCGGTAGTGACGCGGACTCCCACTTCACCGCTCATGGTATCGCCCGCCGAATCGGTGACGGTGTGGGTGAAGCGTGCGATGCCCGAGAATCCTGCCGCGGCAGTGAAGCGGACGGTCTTTCCATCGGCGAGAAGCTGGACGGTGCCTGCGCCCGCGGATGCCGGCGAGAGTTGCACCGAGTGGATCGGCGAGGCGGTGTAGCCTTTGGTCAACGAGGAGAGATCCAGCGTGACCGAGGCTCCCGGAGCTACTTCCAAGCGAGGCAGAGCCATCCATGCCAGATAGTCGCAAAGACGGGTATAACCGTCGTTCTCCGGATCGGCATTCGCATCGGAGAAATCGCCGGTGGAGGATGAAGGATTGGTGCCATGAAGGATTTCCCACCAATTCGGCAAGCCATCGCCATCGCTATCGAAGCCGGCGGAGCGGGTTTCTTCGGGATAGTTCTCCCAGCCACCGACATCATCCTGCGTATTCGGCAAACCCGGGGCTCCGCCATAGGGACCGGTGCCGGTGTAGGTATAGGTGCCGGACAAGGTTTCCTGAATGACGCGAACGTCATGGTCGTCGAGCGGGCGGTTCGCACCGACATCGGAGAGCACACGCTTGTAGGCACCCGTCGCGCTCTGGGTGGTGACGTGATGTTCAAAGAACGGAGTGGAGACGAAGGTTTCGTAAGTCGGAGTGGGCGCACCATTCGAAACCAAACTGCGGCGGCCGATGGTTTGGTTGCTCTCGTTGAAGTGCCCCTGCATGATGTTCCCGGTGAAGTAGCATCGCTGTGAACCGCCGAAGTCATTCTCGTGGTTCATGGTCAGCGCGTAGGGCACCAAGGTCGTCGCGGCACCGGGCTTGTAGTAGTTGTTGACGAAGTTGACCTCCATCGCGCCGCCGTCGGTGGTGCGGCTCTTCCAGTTATAGACGACGTTGTTGCGGATATCGAGGCGGCCGGAGAAGAACCCGAGCGCATCGACACCGCCGCCCAGCGACCAGTTTCGGCCGGAGCAGTGGGCGAGCAGGTTGTGATGAAGGCTGGCGATGTCGCCGCCGACGGTGGCCGCGTAGCCGTGGTCGGTGCCTGCCGGGTAATTGGAATGTCCGGCGATGGCCAGCGCTTCGGAAATGAGCGTCTTCTGCAGTGTGATGTTTTTCGCACCGCGCGAGCTGAAGCCTTCATCGATGGACCAACTGATCGAGCAATGATCCATGATCGAGTGATTGCAGCCGGCAAGGCCGCCGCCGTCGATGGTCTGGCCGCTGATGTTGCCGGGGCGATTGCGAATGAAGCGCACCACGCCATCGTTCGCGCCGCTCATGCCAAGCGGCCATTGGCGGAGGCAGATACCTTTCCCCGGCGCGGTCTGCCCGGCGATGGTAACGTAGGGCGAGCTCAGGGTGAGGCGGCGTGTCATTGTGATCAGGCCGCTGGTGTCGAAGACGATGACGCGGGGGCCCGTCTCCTCCTCGATGGCGTACCGGAACGTGCCGGGGACAGGCGTCACATTGCTCTCGTAGTCGGCGAGCGAGGTGACGTGGACGACCTTTCCGCCGCGTCCACCGCGAGCGAAGCGGCCATGGCCCTCGGCGCCGGGAAAGGCGAGCAGGCGCGGGCGGAAGTGCCACACGACGCCCTCGGCCACGTTGCCGAGCGCATCGATCTCATCCACGCGCCAGTAACAGGTGGCGAGTTTGTTAGGGAGCGCCACCGAACGGCTGGTTCCCGGTTGATTGCCGAGAAACTCGGGCGCGGTCCGGGTGGCGGATTTCACCGCCGCTTCGCTCGTGCCGAAATAGACGTCGTGCGAGGCGATGCCACCAGCGAGCGCCGGCTGCCACGATAGCGAAATCGAGCCGGAGTCCGCATCGACGTGTTCATCGGCGTGGGCAGGCGAGGGAGTGTGGGCGATCTTCTGTGAGTTCGGCGTGTCGATCTCGAAGCCGTTGATCATGGCATTGCGGATCGTCACTCCGGCGGCGGTGTTGGTTTCCGCAGCGAAATGGACCTCGGTCACGGTGGACGGTCCGGCGACGCTAAGTTCGACATAGGCCATGGCCGCGGCCGTGGTCGATGCGGCGCGGATCGTCGGCTGGAGATTGTCGATGACCTGAGTGCCATTGACCGAAATGTCGATGGGGCCCACGGTCCCGGTGGCGAGGCCGTCCCACGCGTTGTGATAGGTGAGCAGGGTGTGTGTGCCGGCGGATAGCCCGGTGATCGTCATGCGGAGCTGGCCGCCACCGGCGAAATTCGCGGGTGCCACGGTGAGACCGTCGCTTACCAACTTGGCCGATCCTTCGGCACCCGCCTTATACCAGTTGCTCAGCAAGCCGGTGCCGCCTGCCGCGGCGGAAGCGGCCGTTTGGGCGAAGGTGACCGTGACGTTTTCTCCGGTGGCGGTGGTGAAACTCCGGCTGACGGGAGTCGTGCCGGACGCCGCGCCATTCGTATTGTCAGGGCTCCAACGGGTGTAGCCGTTCTCGGTGACCGCGGTGGTGTTGTTGGTGTCACGATTGATGTCCACGCGCAGCTCGCCAGCGTGGAGCGGGAGCACGAGCGCGCTTGAGAAAAGCGGAAGAACAGGGCGGACGAAATTAAACATCGGGCGATAACAGCAGGGAATTCAGCGAGCTTGAAGCATGCGTGCCGGGCACGGGACCGCCGCGTGGCCTCGACAGCCGCGCGGCGATGCCTTCAACGGAGATTCTCTTCTCAACGGCGGCGCCGGCGCAACAGCGCGAGACCACTCAAAGCGGTTAGTGTGAACGTTGACGTTTCCGGCACCGCGACGATGGTCACCGCGAGGCTGCCGGATTCGAAATAAGCCTTGGAACCATCGCCGCGAATGAAGGCGTTCTCGATTCCGAAGTGCTCAACATTGGTGAAGTCGATGTTGTCGCCCGCGAGCAACGTGTGGGTTCCGAGTCCGGCGGTTTCGACATCGAAGCCCACCAGATCGTCGAAGCCGAAGTTCGAGAAGCTCACGATTCCCGAAACGGTCAAGATGTCCGCGAGATTGATCGTGAGTTTCGCGCCGTCGGCAAAGGCCACGCTCCCGCCGATGCTGCCACCACCGCCAAGGGTTCCATTGGATCCGACCGTGACCGCCGTGTTGCCGAGCGAGCCATCGACGAGCAGCGTGCCTGCGGAAACCAAGGTGGCTCCGGTGTAGGTGCTGCTGGCGCCGCTGAGGGTGAGGGTGCCCGCGCCGCTTTTGGTCAGTCCACTCGCCACGGTGTTGCCGGCGGCGTTGTTCGCGATGTTGCCGCTGATCTCGGTGTTGCCGGTGCCGGTGATGGTGAGGGTGCGGGCGGTGACATTGTCGTTGGCGAGAAAGACGGCTCCGGACATCGTGAGTCCGCCGCTATTGCTGTTGGTCAGCGTCCGGTTGCCGCCGGAGTGGGTGTAGTTGCCGGCGAGCGTGACCGCATTGCTGCCCCCGATGGTGAAACTGCCGGTGTGGTTGACGGCGTTCTCGATCGTGCGGGCGCCGTTGCTGGAAACCAGCGTCCCGCCGTTGAACTCCACGTAGGTGTCGGTGAGGTTGTTTGATCCGTCGCGCGCGCCGAGCGCGTTGTTGTGCTGGATGTCGTAGGTGGCGTGCGGATTGAGGAGATTGATTCCGAAGTTCCCGGTGCCGGCGTTGTTGAGGAGCGTGTTGTTGCCGGTGAACGTGATGCTGCCAACCTTGGTCGAATCGGTGCCGTTGTAGCGCAGGGCGAATCCGGCGTTGGTGGCGGTGGAGCTTGCCGCGGCCAACGCGCTGGACGAGGAGCCGGAGGCCAGGTTGGCGATGACGAGGTTGCCCTGGTTCAGATAGAGCGAGGCCCCGTTGGTGCCGGTGCCCGAACTGACCGCGAAGTTGGTGAGCGTCGTCGTCGCCGCGGCGGAGGAATTGGCGAGGGTGAACTGGCGGGACCCGCTGATGGCGACGATCGTCGAGCCGAAGTCAACCTTGTCGAGATTGATCAGGTCGCCGATGTTGCCGGCACCGCCATTGGTGAGGATGAGCTTCCGGACGCCGATGGAAATGTTCTCCACTCCGGAGCCGACGACGATGGCATCCGAGCCCAGCGTCTGCGAGTTGAGGGTGAGATCGACCGACGCGCCTGACAGCGAGTAGCCGCTGGTGCTGAACTGGAGGCCGCCGGCGGTGAGGCTGGCGCCCAGCGTGACGGCTCCGGCGGTTCCTCCGAAGACCGCCTTGTCGTCGTTGGCGACGACGTTCGGCCACGCCACGTCGGCCGCGCCGTTGAACCAGTTGGTGTTGGTGGTGTTCCAGATTCCCGTTCCACCATTCGCTCCGTTGCCGGCATTGGCGTCGGGATCCCATTCGTAGCTGGCGGCCGGAGCCGAGGGCAGGCCGAGAGCCAGCGAGAATGAGACGAGAGCCAGGGAGGAGCGCCTGCTGGCAGGCGTCGCGGGGAGACGTGTTTTCATTCGGAAACGATGGGTTGGGCTTGGGAGCATCCGGCCCGTTGGGATCGGACCATGACCCTTGATCGTAGGCTTCCCGGACTTGCGCCGCCTATCGGGCCTTTCTGCAAATGACCTTGAGAATTGGGAAGGTCACTTCCCCGCTGCTGCCAAAGTCGTCTTGAGCCACGCGGCGGCTGTCTCGGCATAGCCGGGCGCGAACTTCGGCCACTCGGCGATCCGGTGCGGCGCGTCCTTCATCACCAGAATCGTGCAGGACACTTCCGCTTGTTTGAGCCGCTGGGCGAAGGCCAGCGTTTCCTCGTGGCGCACGGACTGGTCGGCGGTGCCCTGGACGATGAAGAATGGCGGCAGGCCCGGCCTTATTTCTTCCGCCGGGGAAAGGGTGGCGATTTTCGCGAGGGCGTCGTCGTCGAGCTTGTCCGTCAAGCCTAACAGATTCCGCATCGCGACGCTGACTTCGCCGCGACGCTTCATGTCCGCGACCAGTTCGACGGCGGGCGCGAAGCCGACCACTGCTTGCACGCGGGCGAGTTCGTCGGCGCGGATGGCGGCGAGGGCGGCGAGCTGCCCGCCGGCAGAATAGCCGGCGAGGGCGATGCGCTTCGGATCCACGTTGTAAGTGGCGGCGTTTGTCCTTACCCAACGAATGGCGGATTGGACGTCTTCAAGACATGCGGGCCATGGATGCTTCGGCGCGAGGCGGTAGTTGATCGAGAACCACGCGATGCCGGCAGCGGTGAGTGGCTTGGACAGCGCATCGAAGTCGGCGGCCTTGTCGCCGCTGCCCCAACCGCCGCCGTGGATGAGGATGGCGATGGGGAAGGGGCCACTGCCTTCGGGAATGGAAGCGTCGAGGCGCAGGCTTTCACCGCCGGCTTGGGAGTATTCGATGTCGGGGTGCCACTTCGGCTCGGCGGAGGCGAGGGAGCCGGGGAGAAGCAAACCTGTTGCGAGAGAGCGAGCCAGGCGAATTAAGGAGCGTGGACGTTCTGTCCACGCCGTGTCGGCGGAACGTCGACACTCCTTATGGGCAGGCATCCTCATGGCATCTCAGGAATCTCGAGCCCGAAATAATCGCGGGCGTTACCGTAGCAGATGTCGCGGACCATCTGGCCTAACAGCGCCATGTCGCGCGGCAGTTCGCCGTTTGCCACATCGCGGCCGATGAGGTTGCAGAGGATGCGACGGAAGTACTCGTGGCGGGGGTAGCTGAGGAAGCTGCGCGAGTCCGTGAGCATGCCGACGAAGCGGCTGAGCAGACCGAGATTCGAGAGCGCATTGAGCTGCCACTCCATCGCTTCCTTCTGGTCGAGAAACCACCAGCCGCTGCCGAATTGGATTTTCCCGGGCACGGTGCCGTCCTGGAAGTTCCCGATCATCGTGCCGAAGAGGTAGTTGTCGGCGGGGTTGAGATTGTAGAGGACGGTCTTCGGCAGTCGATCGTCCTGGTCGAGCCGGTCGAGGTAGCGTGCGAGCGCGGCGGCCTGGGGTTGGTCGCCGATCGAGTCGAAGCCGGTGTCCGGCCCGAGCTTGCGCAGCAGCCGGGTGTTGTTGTTCCGCAAGGCGCCGAGGTGAAGTTGCTTGGTCCAACCTTTCTCCGCATCGAGATGACCGAAGAAGATCATCATGAAGCTGCGAAACGCGGCAGCCTCGCCCGGTGTGACCTGACAGCCGGAGCGAGCCCGGTTGAAAATCGCCGCGGCATCGCGCTCGGTGCAATCCTCGGCATCCACCGCGTTCATCCCGTGGTCGGACAACCGGCCGCCCATCTCGTGGAAGAAGTCGTGGCGCTGTTTCAGCGCATCGAGGAAGTTGGCGAGCGTGCCGCAGTCGATGCCAGCCACAGCGGACAGCTTGTCGGTCCACGCGTTGAATGCGGCCGGGTGATCGACGCCGAGCGCCTTGTCCGGCCGGAAGGTGGGATAAACGCGCGTCCCCAGCGTGCCTTCCTCCTTGATCTTCCGATGGTGCTCCAGCGTGTCGGTAGGATCGTCCGTGGTGCAGACGACGGCCACACGACTGCGGGTCAGCAGATCATGGACACTGGTGCCGGCGAGTTGCCCATTGGCGCGCTGCCACACGGAGTCCGCGGTGCTTTCGTCCAACAGGTCGTCGATGCCGAAGTAGCGCAGCAGTTCGAGATGGGTCCAGTGGTAGAGCGGATTGCGCAGCGTTCGCGGCACCGTGCGGGCGAAGGCGTCGAACTTCTCGCGATCGCTCGCATCACCGGTGCAGAATCTTTCCGCGATGCCATTCGAGCGCATGGCGCGCCACTTGTAGTGGTCGCCCTCCAGCCAGATCTGATAGAGATTGTCGAAGCGCCGGTTTGCCGCGATCTGGTCGGGCGGCAGGTGGCAGTGGTAGTCGAAGATCGGCTGGTGCTTCGCGTGGTCGTGGTAGAGTTCCCGCGCCACGTCGCTGTGCAGCAGGAAGTCGTCGGTGATGAAGGTCTTCATGAACGGGGCGGTCGCGCGGTGCTCCGGGTGTGCTCGCGGCTGGCATGATCGTGGACCTCGGCGCCGTTGATGCGGTGCTTTCGTTGCTGCGGCGGATGATGTACGGGACCGAACCGGAACCAGGCGAAGTCCGCGTGGCCCGAGGCATCGAGCACATCGGTGGTAATGCAGTAGAGACCCACCTTCGCACCGATCCAGCGGCCGGGAGTGGCTTGGAAGGACGGTCCGATCTGATAGAAAGGGGCTTCCGCCATCGCGACTCCGAGCCGGCAGACGCCGCCTTCGCCGACCTTGAGCTTGAGGACCAGCGCCGGTGCCGAAAGATCGATCGTGGCCTGTGACTCACCCGCAATCATGAGGCGGAGGCGATACGTCCCGTCGAGGTGTTGCGCGTCGAGGGCGGCCATGTTTTCACCGGCCACAACGAGCCCCGAATGAAGGGAGGCATGGCCAACCGGAAGCTCGATCCGTGTTTCGACCTCGAACTCGCTAGCGGGAAACTTCTGCAAAAGAAGGTTCGGTGCCTTGGCGATGTTGCCGTTGAGGACGAAGCGCGGCTTCAAACGCAGGTATCCGGCGCGCTCGGCGAGCGAGTGCCAGTCGGCCTCGTGATTGCCATGCCATTGCCATTGGAGGCCGAGCGCGTCGTTCTCGAACTCGTCGCTGTCCTGCGGTACCGCGGGAAATCCATCGCCGGGCAGCGGTTTGCGATGGTGGAGCACCGGGCGTCCGACGCCCGCTTCGTCCTGTGATTCGCCGATGAGCGGCCAGTCGTTTTCCCAGCGCACGGGCTGCAAGTGGACGATGCGTCCGTAAAGATCCTTGTCCTGGAAATGAACAAACCACCAGTCGCCATCCGGCGTGTCAACCAAGGCTCCCTGGTGCGGCCCGTTGATCGCGGTGCCGCGTTGGGCGAGCACGATCTTTTCCTCATATGGGCCTTGGATGCTCCGCGAGCGGAAGATGCATTGCCAGCCAGTGGCCACACCACCGGCCGGAGCGGAGATGTAGTACCAACCGTGGCGCTTGTGGAGCTTCGGTCCTTCGAGCGCGGGCAGCGAGGGATCGATCTCGATCACGACCTTTCCCTTCCCGAGCGTGCGGCTGCCGTCCGGAGCCAACGGGCGGAGGTGGAGCTTGTTGCGGATGCCAGCTCGCGAGCCGGCATAGGCATGGATGAGGTAGGCTTTGCCGTCGTCGTCCCAGAACGGGCAGGGATCGATGAGTCCCTTGCCGGCCAGCACCAGATGGGGTGCCGACCATTCACCCGCGGGATCGGTGGCGGTTGTTAGATAGATCCCTTCGTCGGGCGTCGGGAAGAAGATCCAGAACTTGCCATCGTGGTGGCGGATCGTGGGCGCCCACACACCGTGGCCGGGCTGGACCTCGCTGTAGCGGGGATGGGGGAGGTTCTCCAATGCGTGATTGACGATGCGCCAGTTCACCAAATCGCGCGAATGCAGGATCGGCAGGCCGGGGGTGCAGTTGAAGCTGGAAGACGTGAGGAAATAGTCGGGGCCCACGCGGACCACATCGGGGTCCGAGTAATCGGCGTGCAACACCGGGTTGCGGTAGGTTCCGTCGCCCTGGTCGGGCACCCACGGGTAAGAATGGCCGGCGGGAGTCATGATTCGGTAAGCGGTTCGGGCATGGGCAGCGCGCGCGTTTCCCTCTGGATGCGGGGCACCAGCAGGTGCAGCAGCCCCAGCGAAAGGAGATACATCAGCGAGAAGTAGGCGAAGACCCACACGTAGCTGCCGGTCTTCTCGACGATCATGCCCGTGAACTTGTTGACGAAGCCGCCGGTGAAGTAGGCGACGAAGCCACCGAACCCGATGACCGAGCTGATTGCTTCCTTCGGCATGGTATCGGAGACGACGGTGAAGAGATTGGCCGACCAGCCTTGATGGGCGGAGCCGGCGAGGCCGACGATGAACACCGCGAGCCACACCGAGCCAACGAACGGAGCCAAGAACACCGGCACCACCGAGAGCGCGCAGATCAGCAGCGTGGTTTTGCGGGCCCGGTTGAGATCCCACCCTGCTCCGATGAACTTGGCGGCCAGCCAGCCGCCGGCCACGCCACCGATCGCGGCGAGTGCATAGAAGGCTCCCGTCCACCAACCGGTCGCTTGCAAGCTGAGGTTGAATCTTTTGTCGAGGAAGTCGGGCAGGAAGAACTGATAGAATCCCCATGCCGGGCCGGCGAAGATGCTGGCAAGCACGTAGGCCCACACGGCGCGATACTTCAGCAAGGTCAACCACGGGACCTTCACCTTCTTTTCTTCCACGACCGGCTGGTCGCCACGGATGTAGTCGAGCTCGGCCTGAGTCACCCGCTTGTGATCGCTTGGTTCGTCGTAGAAGAACCACCAGCCGATCAGCCACAGGAAGCCGGTGCCGCCGGTGATGTAGAAGGTCCAGGCCCAGCCGATGTGCGAGAACATCCATGGCACGGCGATCGGGCAGAGCACCGCGCCGACATTGGTGCCGGCATTGAACCATCCGGTGGCGAGCGCGCGCTCTTTCACCGGGAACCATTCGGCCACCACCTTGATCGCGGCGGGAAAGTTCGCGCCTTCGGTGAGGCCGAGCGCGATGCGCGCGAACATGAAGCCCGCCGCCGTCATCGGCATCACCAGCGTGGCGAGGCCGAAGCCGCCTTCCGCCAGCGAGAACCACGGATACTTCATGCGGAACTCCGCGGTGAGATCGAGGTGGCTGACCAAGCCATGTGCCATCGCCGAAAGGCTCCACAGGAAAACGAACAGCGGCAGACCGCGCTTCACGCCAAGCTTGTCGATGAAGCGGCCGCCCAACAGGTAGCCGAAGGCGTAGGCAAAGGAGAACGCCGCCGCGATGGTGCCGTAGTCATTGTCGGTCCAACCGAGCTGCTGGCTCAACGGCTTCTTCAGGATGCCGATGACCAGCCGGTCGATGTAGTTGACCGCGACCGAGAAGAACAGCAGCAAGCAGATGATCCAGCGGACGTTTCCGGATTTTTCCCCGGTGGTTGGAGCTTGAGGGTTCATTTGAATTTCACGGGCTTGTCGTCGTATTTCTCGCTCTTCAGCCCTTGGATTTCAGCATCGAAATGACGGAGCGCCGGACCGGTGGCCGGATGGATCGAGACATGGGCGAAGCCGATGTTCTTCGCGTGGAAGACCAGCGCGCCGGTCTCCGCGGAGATCTTCGCGTTCTTGAATGTCACGCCATCGATCGGCTCGTCGGGCAAGCCCCACAGGAGAATCGAATTCCGCGAGCCGGTGACGGTCAGGTTCTCGATTGAAATGTCGCGCCATACCGGATTGAGCGACTTGCCTCCGGTGGGTTGATCCCTTGACGGATGAGCGGGCGGCTTCGGGTAGTAGCTGGTGATCCACACCGGGTAGCGCACGTTCTTCATCGCGATGTTCCGGTAGTGGATGTCCTCCACCACGCCACCGCGGTCGCGCCATGCCTTCATCCGGATGCCGGAGGTGGTGCCGTCGAAGGTGATGTTCTCCGCGGTCACGTTGCGCACGCCGCCCGTGGTATAGCTGCCAATCGAGAGCCCGTGTCCGAATCCCAGCGTGCAATCGCGGATCACCACGTTGTCCACTTCCGGCAGGCCCTTCTTCCGCGCCGCACCGCATAACAGCACGATGTTGTCATCGCCGGTGCTGATGTGGCAGCGCTCGATCAGCACGTTGCGGGCTCCGGAAAGATTGAGCGCGTCGGTGTTCGGCGACTCGTCGGGTGCGATCGCCTTGATGCCGCGGATGGCGAGTGCCTGGCAGTCCTTGAAGGAGTAGTGCGTGTTCGGCGGGTCGATGGTCGAGATGCCTTCCACCTCGACCCGTTCGCAGCGCGAAATCGCGATGAGTTGCGGGCGACGCGGCGCGTCCTTGATGCCGCGCGCTTTCTCATCGAGGAAGACCTTCCACCAGCGACCGCCTTGGCCTTCGATGCTGCCCTCGCCGCTGATGCGGATATCATGGGCATTGCTGGCGGACAGGAACGCCGGACGACGATTTTTCTCAGCCGGAAAGTCCGAGTCCTTGTCGCTCATGACGAGCACCGCGCCCTTGGAAAGATGCAGCTCGGTCTTGCTGCCGAGCACGAGCGGTCCGCTCGGAAAACGGCCCGCGGGTAGGATCACCTTACCGCCACCGGCATCGCGCACCGCGTCGAGCGCCTGTTGGATCGCGACAGTGGCCGGAGCGCTGCCGTCGGACGCGGGGACTTCCTTGGCGAAAGATGGAATCTCCGGCCGCCGGATCGCCGGGCTGGTTTCAGCGGCGGGAGATGTCGCGGTGAACAAGGCAATGATGGCGATCGCAAGCCGCGTGACGGGAGAGTGGCCGGAGGCGGCAACCTCGTGAACGAGGGAAACCCTCGCCGCCTCCGGCATCTTCCCTTCGCCAGTGACCACCCGGTGAGGGCCGGCGAAAGCAGCAAGGAAGCCGCCGTCGCGACGCGACGATGGGACTCCGAACCATCCGATGGAAAACTTGGTGAACAAGGGCTTTGGGGTTTCTCGTGCCGGACCCGGGATGGACTCCCTTGTCCGGCGATTGGTTTCCGCCGGTCGCCGGCGGGCAGCGGAAGAAATACAAAGCGTCCGGTGGTGCGTAAACGGACCCGTTCTGCAAAAGGGGTTGAAAAAAAGGCACCGGGTCGACAGGCCAAACCCGCCAAAGGGTGGCGACCCGAGCGGCGGACGCCGCAAGATTTGCAGGATTTTGGATTACTCATTCAAAATTCCGCATTTACTTCCGGATTCGCCAAAGGGAGTTTGAGAGACCCAAGTAAAACCCACATGAAGAGGCAAAAGAGCGTTCTGCTCGCCCTGGGCTGGCACGATCACCGATTGTTGGCGGGAATCGCGGCCTATGCCGCCGAGCACCACTGGCACATCTCCGCGGCAAGCATCACCAAGGAACTCGCAATCCCGTGGGGATGGAGCGGCGACGGCGTGCTGGCATGGCTCGCGGGCAGCGACGAACTGTGCGAGTTCGTGCAGTCGCTGCAGAAACCGACGGTCGATTTCAGCCTGCGTCGGGCGAATCTGCCGTTCACGCACGTGGTGCAGGATCACGCGGAGTGTGCCCGCCTCGCCGCCGACCATTTCATCCGCCGCGGCTTCAAGAATTTCCTCTTCTATAGCGACTCGGCGAACTGGACTTTCGAGGAACGCGGCGATGGTTTTGCCGCGGCCGTGGCCAAGCACGGCCACGACTGCACGTGGATCCGCTGGCATTCCCACAAGTCGTATCGCAAGGGCCGGGGCGAATGGACCGAGCGGCGCGCCTGGCTTGCCGCGAAAATCGGCCAGGCGAAGAAGCCGCTGGCCGTCTTCGCCGCGAACGGGACTCTCGCCGTGGAAGTGCAGGAGGTTTGCGATCTCGCGGACATCGCCGTGCCGCAGGAAGTGTCCATCATCGGCATCGAGGATGACTTGCTGCTGCCACAGTCGAATCAGCGTCCCATTACCGCGGTGGATCCCGATTTCGAAAACCTGGGCTACCAGGGCGCGGCGTGGCTGGACCGCATGATGAATGGCATCAAGGTGGAACCGACGCCGATCCGCATTCCACCGACCCGCATCATCGCCCGCCGCAGCACCGACATCACCGCCGTGAATCATCCCGGCGTGGCGAAGGCGCTGCGCTTCATCGCCGAGCATTTCAGCGAGAACATCGACATCGACACCGTGGCCCGCACCGCGGGGATCTCGCGGCGGGGATTGCACCAGGCATTCATCGAGCATCTCGGCCTGACGCCCGGCGAGCACATCCGTTCCACCCGCATCGAGCACGCCAAGCGCCTGTTAGGCGAGTCTAACAACAAGGTGGAATCGGTGGCCTTCCTGAGCGGCTACCAAAGCGTGAACAGCTTCTTCATCGCCTTCAAGCAAGCCTGTGGCGTGCCTCCGGGTGAATTCCGCAAGCAGGCCTTGCTCGGCCGCGCGCTGAAGCAGGATGGCGAGCCGGTGGTGGCTTGATTCGAGACGAGGAGGATCAGCCATTGGATCGGGTGGTGCTGGCGGAGGGGGAACTTTGCCCGACGAGTGCCCTTCTGCCGGAGATTCTCGCCGGGTCGCGAGCCGAACGTGCCCGGGAACAAACCGGCTTCGTGCTCACTCACGCTTTCTGCAGTTAGGAAGGCCGCTGCTTCACAGTGGAAGCAAGGCACCGGCGGGTTCCCAATTTTGAATGTCGTTTGCAGAAACGTGCGATGCATCGCTTGCGGGAGATTTCCTAACTTCAGGATGGAACGTGCCCGACCAAGGCGGCACGAGCGACACCCCAAGATCCATCCGGCCGAACCCAAGAACAATCCCCATGAAATCCCAACGCTCCCCGCGCTTTTCGCGTGATCTCCACTCCAGTCATTTGTCCCGCCGCGCATCCATCGTCCGCCTCTGCTTGTGTGGCACCGTCATTTTCTCCGCCGCAGCCCACGCCGCGATCTCGACTTGGGATGGAGGAAACCCTTCGTTCGACAACAACTGGAGCGCGGTTGACAACTGGGCTGGAGACGTCGCGCCCGTGTCGGGCGACGATCTGGTTTTTGGTGGAATCAACCTGACCGTCTGCAACAACGACTTGCAGACCGACGTGGGCGGCACGTTCACGGTCAACAGCATCACCTTCGATGCAAGTGCCGATCCCTTCGTCCTCGAGGGCACCGCGATCAATCTCAACAACAAGACCATCCGGAATGACTCGACGAATCTCCAGACCGTCGCCTTGGTCCTCAAGGAAACCGGCAATGGTTTCAAGGTGGACGGCAGTGGCGACCTGGCTCTCGAGAACATCAACACCAGCACCAACAGCAAGACGATCACCAAGGACGGGACTGGAACGGTCACGGTGGCGAACCGCAACAACTCGTTCCGCATCACCCAGAACAACGGTACCATCGACTGGGCCGAGAGCAGCGGGAACGGTCTCGCCAACACCAATACGATCAACGGCGGCACGCTGAAGCTCACGGGTGCCGCGAGCCCCACGCATTTCAACGCCACCTTCAACCTCGCCAACACCAATGCCGGCACGGCGACTTCGCCAGCCACGCTCAGTCTCGGACCGTCGATGACGACCAAGTTCGGCATTTTGAACGGAGCGGCCGGCAGCGTCGTCAACAGCCTCGGCGAGAGCGGGCAGACCGCCACGCTGCGCCTCCGCTCCACCAACAACGGGACCACCGGTTTCGCGGGTTCGCTCCAAGACTCGGCCAGCGGCGGCAAGCTGAAGCTGGACCTCCTCAACGAGAACGCGAGCCAGACCTTCACCTTCTCGGGAGCCAACACCCACACCGGTGGCACGGTGGTGGCTTCCACCGCGACGCTGAACCTGGCCTCGTCCGGATCGCTGCGATTCCTGCCGGAGCCGGGCGGCGTGAGTAACAAGGTCTCCGGCACGGGCAATGCGACCTTCAACGGCGCGTTCGACATTGACCTGAGTTTGGTCGGTGCGGCGGTTAACGGCGATACGTGGACCTTCGTTGACGCGGGCACGCTGACGGAAACCTACGGGGCCACCTTCAGCGTGGCCGCCCCCTTTTCGGAAACCTCGCCTGGCTTCTGGACCCACGACACCGGTTCCGGGGTGTTCACGTTCTCCGAATCGACCGGCCAGCTCACCTTCGGGCGCATCGCGGTCACCACTTGGGACGGCGGCGCCAGCCCCGACGCCAACTGGTCCAACAACACGAACTGGGACCAAGACCTCATCTCCAATGACCTGCTCGTGTTCGAGGGAACCGCCCAGACGACCAACGTCAATGACCTCGACACCGACTATGACACCGGCACCTCGACTCCCGGCACCTTCACGGTGGGCGGACTGAGGTTCGACGCTGGCGCGGGTGCCTTCACGCTCCAAGGCAACGCGATCGACTTCAGCGGCAAAAGCATCACCAACAATTCCACCAGCGCGCAGACGCTCGAACTCCCGCTGCAGTTCGACAACGCGGTGGGCGGCCTCACGGTGGACGCCGCCGGCGGCGACGTGGTCGTCAACAGCCTCGGCCTCCGCAACGGCTTCGGCACGGCCATCACCAAGATCGGCTCGAACAAGCTCGTCATCAACGGCCCGCTGGTTGGCACCGACACCTTCAGCTTCGCCCTGAACAACGGCTCGATGGAGGTCAACACGAACGGCAACCTGTTCTTCGGCGGCACCATCGCCGCCGGCACCACCCTCACCACCGGCGGCACCTCGCCGAGCGGCGTGCTTCACAACGGGGCTTCATATACCGTCAACGGCACGCTCGATCTAGCCCAAGCGGTGCAAGAAGACGTGGGCAGTTTCCTCGGCTCCGGCACGATCACCAACCATGGCTCCGGCGGCACCACCAGCACCATCGTGACCCGCGGCACGGTCAGCCGGACCTTCTCCGGAACCATCAAGGACGGCACTACCGGCGGCACCACCGCGCTGCAGGTCGGAGCCGCGGGCGGCACGGAAACGGGAGTGCTCACCCTTTCGGGGGCCAATACCTATTCGGGAGACACGACCCTGGGACAGACGGAAGCGTCCCTCCTGCTTTCCGGCACGGGTTCGCTCCGCTTCAAGCCCGCTGCCGCCGGCGTTTCCAACAAGATCACCGCGGCCGCGCCGCAGGTGACGGGCACGGTCCAACTGGACGGACGATTCTTCGTCGATCTGAGCGGTGCAACCGTCGCGGACGGAAACTCGTGGACGCTGGTGGACGTGGCCAACCTCAACGAGACCTTCGGGCCCACCTTCCAGATCGTGAACACGGCCTACGTGCCCTCGACGACTTACCTGATCAACTCGGGGACCGGAACGTTCGGATCCTTCGGTGAGGACGACACCCTCGCCACCGGCGGCGGCAACTATTCGAACACCAACACCATCGACATGAGCGCGGTCACCGATCCAGCGCCGCAGGAGGTCTATCAGTCGGAGCGCTCCGGCAATTTCACCTACAACTTCACGGGACTCGGCGCCGGCGCCAGCTACAAGATTCGACTGCACTTCGCGGAGATCTATCACAATGCCGCGGGGGCCCGACTGTTCAACGTCCTCATCAACGGCTCCACCGTCTTGAGCAACTTCGACGTCCTCGCGACCGCCGGAGCCAAGAACAAGGCGATCATCCAGGAGTTCACGGTTCCGGCCAATCTTGGCGGCAGCATTGCGATCCAGTTCGTGACGGTGACGGACAATGCCAAGGTGAGCGGCGTCGAGATCACGCCGGTGGGCGGCCCCAGCGGATCGACCTTCACCGAGACGGCCGATGTCTGGACCATGGCCGATGGCGCGAATACCTGGACCTTCAGCGAGGCCACCGGTGTCTTGTCGGTGTCCACCGGTGGCGGCTCGAACTACGCGGGTTGGGCGTCCACCAACGGCATCCCCGGCGAGCCCGCCTCCGGTGACTTCGACAACGACGGCCTGAGCAACCTGATCGAGTATGCGCTCGGCCTCAGCCCGACCGCTTCCAGCGTGCCGTCCGGGACCTATGCCGGCGGCGCCGTTTCCTTCTCGAAGGGAGCCGAAGCGGTGGCCAACGGCGATGTGACTTGGGCGATCGAGGAGTCCGATGACTTGGGCGTTACCGATGCGTGGCAAGCCGTCACGCCGACCGCGAACAACGCATCGACGATTTCCTACACCCTGCCCACCGGCAAGCCGAAGGTCTTCGTCCGGCTTGTGGTCGAACAGCCGTAATCCTCCGCCAGCTTCTTGCCTCTCCATTGGCGGTCCTCGTCTTCCGGGGGCCGCCTTTTTGTTTAGAGCTGTTCATTCCGTTGAGATCACTGGGGTGGCGCGCGATCCGGTGCCTAATTTTCAACGGGAATTGCAAGATTGTCGGTAGCGGGTGCCGCGGCCGATGTGGCTTCTTGAAGGGCCATCTTGAAACCCGAATGCCGTCACCCAGCGGCAAGCCCTTGCGCATGACCTTCACTCCCCGGTTCCTTTCCCGGTGCGTCCGCGGACTCTTGGTTTCCGCGTCGCTCGGCACTGCTGTTGCCCAGATCCCCGCATTTCCAGGTGCCGAGGGTTTCGGTGCCCACGCCACCGGCGGCCGCGGCGGCGATGTGTATCGCGTAACCAACCTGAATTCATCCGGCGCGGGCTCGCTGCGCTACGGGATCGAGAACGCCCCGACCTCGGGTCGAACGATTGTCTTCGGCGTCAGCGGCTACATTCCCATCAACTACAACAGCGATACCGGCAACCAGACCATACGACTGGTCCGCAACAAGATCACCATCGCCGGACAAACGGCACCGGGAGATGGTATCGGCCTCAAGGACGGCCGGATACTCCTTACGGGAAACAACCAGGTCATCCGCAACCTCCGCATCCGCCACGGGAAGAACGGCGGTGCCGGCGATTGCCTGAACATCGAGTCCACCGCGTCCAACTCGATCATTGATCACGTCACGATGCAGTTCAGCACGGACGAGAACATCTCGTTCTTCAACAGCACGCTGAACAACTTCACGATGCAAAATTCGGTGAGCGCCTGGGGGCTTGAAACCCACAATGCGGGCGGACTGTGGGATCTCCAGAACGGCTCCTGCCATCACTCGCTGTGGGCGCACCACAAGACCCGCAATCCGAAGGCCAGGCCATACGGGCTGCTGGAGTGGGTGAACAACGTGACCTTCGATTGGGGCATCGGCTTCATCATGGGGGACTCGGAAACGCCGGCCAACTGGAAGGCGAATGTGATCGGCTCGTATTTCATCGCGCCGCCGACATACCGCGACAATACCGCCCTCGAGAGCGCCACGGTGGATCGCAACGGCAATCCGAACTTCTCGCTGTATCTCGACAACTGCCGCCACGACTCCGATACCGACGGCATCCTCAACGGCACCGACAAGGGCTACGCCATCGTCGCCGGCTCCGAATACCAAGCCGGCGATCCGGCTGGCGCCAACCGCTACGTGAAGGCGCCCACGCCGTTCCCCGGCTCTTCGGGAAACATCGCGATAGGCACCGATGACCCGATCGTGGCCTTCAAGAAAGTGGTCTCTGACGGCGGTGCCGTGCGGATGAACGCGGGCGCTGGCAGCCTTCGCGACGAGGTGGACACGTTGCTTTTCAACAACGTGGTCAACCAAGTCCACAGCCGGATCACGCGTGAATCGGACCTGCCCGTATCCAACAACGGCTTCGGCTCGCTGGCCATGAGTGCCGGTCCCGTGGACAGCGATGGGGACGGGATGCCGGACCAGTGGGAGATGGCACTCGGCTTCAATCCGTCGGCCGCGAATAACAACGCGACCTTTGCCAACAACGGCACGGTCATCACCGCACCGACCTTCTTTCCGCCGGACACCCCGGCAGCCTATACCCAGCTTGAGGAGTACCTGCACTTTCTCACGTTGCCACATGCATTCGTGGCGGAAAACACCGCCGCGAATCCATCCGTGCTCACCGTCGATCTGCGGCGCTACACCAGCGGCTTCAGCAGCAATCCCGTGTTCGCCGTGAGTTCGATCACCGGCGGCACGGTCGAGCAGTTCGCGGCAAACGGCACCACGCCTTCGGCGAGCGGGCCGGTCGTCAAGTTCACGCCGTCGCCGGACACCCGCGGCCGCGCGGGTTTCTCCTTCAATGTCACCGACTCGCAGGGCAGTTCGTGGACACGGCCGTTCGCCATCCTCGTTTCGGGCGGCGGCTCCGCGCCGGTGTCCGCCGTCCAGCTCAATGTCGATTGCGGGAGTGGTGCGGTCCACGCGAGCACGGCCGCGGCACCGCTGGTCGGCAAGGTTTGGAACAATGTGGCGGCCCAATCCACCAGCAGCTACACGATCCAGAACGCCATCGGTGCGAATGGCGGCGCGACGCCCTGCAGTGTCACGATTTCGTCCAGCGGTTCCACGATCAAGGCTTGGAACGAGACCACGCTTGGCAACCCGAACCCTTCGGCGCTGATGAGCGACTACCTCTACGGCAATACCTACACCGTGACGGTGACGAATTTGCCCGCGGGAACCTACCAGCTTTACGTTTACGCCCACGGCGATGCGGTGAACCAGGGATCCACCGTCACGATCCACGCCGACAATGGCGGCGGCGGTGCCGCCACGGGGACCACCGGTACCGAGTACCGCAATCTCACCGCCGCCGGAGCGGAGGGCTATTCGTATCTGAAATTCCAGCCGGTGGTCGGTGCGCCCGGCACGCTGGTCTTCACGGTGGCGTCCTATCTCAACGGGTTCCAGCTCCTCCCCGAGCCGAAGCAGAACCTCTTCATCAACATGACGACCGCGAACGGCAACACCGGCGCGACGCATCTCATACCCGCGGTTTCGGGATGGGGTTACAGCGCGGCGGCTCCGGTGCCGGGCGAGGTCTGGAATGTCTTCAACGAGACGAACTACAATTCCACCTTCCCGAACCCGCTGAACCCCGGTCAGGTTTGGAACATCGTCAGCAATGTGGCTCTTGCCAGCGCCGACGGCACTACCAGCGCGGCGAAGATGAGCGTGGATTACCATGCGGTGACCGACGTCCTCAACAGTGACCGCCTCAATACGGTCGCCGGTGTGAACACGGGCCAGACGGGCGGCGTCATGGACCAGCTCATGCGGAACTACTGGGATCGCAACGGCGTCGGGAACTTCCAGCGCTTCACCATCAGCGGGCTCGCCGCGAGCCAGCCCTACCTGCTTTACGTCTATGGTGCCGCCAGTGGGAACACGGGAAGCTACAAGGCCCGCGTGGATCTCGATCGCGATGGCACAGTGGACATCATGACCAACGATCCTTCCGCTGCCACGGATCCCAATACCGACGCGCTTTTCAACTACAGCGGCGGGAGCTTCAGCCTCGCGCCCATCGGGCAGGTTTGGAACAAGGGCATCGTCACTGCCGACGCGAACGGCGTCGCGGCCTTCGACTCGCGTGCCCACCTGAACGGCTTCCAACTTGTCACCTATCAGCCGCCGCAGATCACCGGGCAGCCGGCGGGTCAGACGATCCACGTCGGCGAGCAAGCGAGCTTCACGGTGGCGGCCACCGCCGATCCCGATCCTTCCTTCCAGTGGTGCAAGGACGGCACGCCCATCCCCGGTGCGACCGAGAGCAGCTACACCATCCCGACCAGCTCGGAAGCCGACGCCGGAGATTATTCGGTGGTGGTTTCGAATGCCGGCAGCTCCGTCACCAGCGACGCGGCTCCACTCGAATTCATCGACCCTTACGGTGCCTACATCAGCAGCTTCGGGCTGGATCCGGAAACGACTGGGGCATCTGGCTCGAATCCCGACTCTGACGGGCTGGCCAATATCCTCGAGTTCTTCCTTGGCACCAATCCGACCATGTCGGACCCGGCGGAAGATCTTCCCGCCGCCCGTCCGGTCGAAGGTGGGGTCGAGTATGTGTTTCACCGCCTCAAGGACGCGGCCGATACTGCATTCGTGGTCGAATACACTTCGGATTTTTCCGGCGAATGGACTCCGGCGGTGAATGGGGCCGATGAGGTGACGGTCGTCACCGAGTCGCTGGACGAGACCCACGACCGGATCACCGTGACCATTCCAACCATTGAGCCGAAGGTTTTTGTCCGGCTCAGGCTCTGATGTCCTGCTTCCTGTTCCCGATCTGCCCGCCCTGCCGCTGCCCGCAAACATAGTTTGAAGGGCCAAGTCCCAGGACGGCGGTTGCGCCGCTTTCCGAAACTTCTCTCCCAAACCCATGCCTGTGACCCTTGCGGATCGGTTGCCGGTCCTTCCCCTCCTGTTGTCGCGCCGCTTGGCTGCGGCTCTTGCCGCCGGCTTTCTCGCGATGGTCGCTCCTGGTCAGACCATCAACGTTGATGTCAACAGTGGCAGCTCCAACAACTACAGCAGTGTCGGCATCGCGACGGACGATGCTGGAACCACATGGAACGGCCTCAACATCAACTCGGGGCAGACCGGTGTGTCCATCGCGGCCGGCAGCGTGAAGGACTCGCAGGGGAACACGCTGTCGGGCGTCTCCGTCAACATCGCCAGCAGCAACGGCACGAGCGTCATCAACCGCTATTCCAGCACGTCCGGTCCGGTGCCGAACCCGGAGAAGCTGATGCAGGACTATACCTACAGTGGCTCCTACAACGTCACGGTCAGCGGCCTGGCCGAAGGGACTTACAAGTTCTGGTTCTTCGGGCATGGCAACGTGGACAATCAGACCGGGACGGTCACGGTCGATGCCGCGAATGGCGGCGGCAGCGGATCGACGGCCAACAGCCCCTTGGGCCGCGACCTGGTCAATGGCGGCGACGGCGTGTCCTACGTCTTTCTCGATGGACTGACCGTCGGCAGCGGCGGGACCTTCAAGTTCGAAGTCGGCAATTTCCTCAACGGCTTTCAACTGCAGCGGATCACCTCGACGCCACCGGTGGCGGACACGCGACCTTCGATCTTTGCCGATGCCGGAGCGACCGCCTACGCCGGCACCGCGGTGGCCAGCGATCCGGGCACGACGTGGAACCAGCTCTTGGGCAGTTCATTGGTGGCATCCTACACCGTTTCCAATGTGTTGGCGTCTAACGGGACCACCGTTCCGGGCGTCAGCCTCACCGTCAGCAGCACGGATACCCAGATCCGCTCCTACGCGGCCAGCAGTCCCGGCAATCCGAACCCCCTCAACCTGATGCGGGACTACTTCTTCGGCGGGAATTTCACGGTCAGCCTCAACGGTCTGCCACAGGGAAACTACGTCCTCTACGTCTTCGCCCACGGGGATCAGGCGAATCAGAACTCGATGGTGACCGTTGCCGCCGCGAATGGCGGTGGCTCGGGAACGACCTCTGCCACGGGCAGTGACAACCGCGACCTCTTCGCGCCGAATGCCGAGGGCCACTCCTACCTCAAGTTCGCGCCCAATGTCGGCGCGGCGGGCAGCCTGTCCTTCACGGCCACGGGCTACTTTACCGGTTTCCAGCTCGTGCCCTATCCCGTGCCGGTCATTGCGATCCAACCTCCGCCGACACCGAGCGCCACAATTGGCAGCAACTTCGTGATGACCGCCAGCGCGACCGGGCCGGGCCCGCTTGCCTATCGCTGGCAAAAGAACAACGCCGACATTTCCGATGGCGCGACGGGCAACGGATCGACCTACGCGGGCGCGACGACCAACACGCTGGCGATCCAAAACCTCCAGAATGCCGATGCCGGAGACTATCGCCTCGTGGTGACGAACCCGGGTGGCTCGATCACCAGCAACGCGGCCAGCCTTGCAGTCACAAGCACTCCCCAAGCGCCTTCGATTTCCAACCATCCGCAGGATGCGACCGTGCTGTCTCCCGACACGGCGAGTCTCGCGGTGGTCGCCAATGGCACCGCCCCGCTTTCCTACGTCTGGAAAAAGGACGGGAATGTGCTGGCGAATGGTCCCACGACACACGGCTCGACTATTTCGGGTGCGGAGACCGCCAATCTCTCGATCGCCAACTCCCAGTTGGACGATGCCGGATCCTATCAGGTCGTGGTGACCAATCCGGTGGACTCAGCTAACAGCAACAGCGCGACGCTGACGGTGACCAGGGTGCCAAGCATCACCACGCAACCCACTACGGCGATCGTGGAGCCCGGTGTCGGGCACACGCTCTCCGCGGTTTTCGGGGCAAGTTTTCCGGCACCTTCCTACCAGTGGGAGAAAAGTGCGGATGGGATGAGTTGGAGCAATGTCGCCGGTGGCGACGGCGCGTCACTCGCGCTCGCCGGATCGCTTGCGACTTCCGGTTTTTATCGCGTCACCGGAACCAATAGCGCGGGCAGTGCTACCAGCAACGTCGTCTATTTCGGCGTGCCCAGCACGCAGGCGGTGACTTTCGCGCCGACAAACAATGCGACGGGCATCAGCATCGACCAGCAGCTCCGGCTTGTCTTTCCCTCGGCTCCAAAGCTCGGGCTGTCTGGTGTGCTGCGCATCCACGATGCTTCCAACGACGCGGTCGTTGCGTCCATCGACCGATCGCAATTCCAAACCTTCAGCCTGTTCGCCGCGGCGATCCCCAATGCGATGGTCCGCACGGTCCAGGGAACGAGCTACTTCTACATGCCGCTGGCGATTTACGGCGACGAGCTGTGGGTCACACTCAGCCCGTCGCAGCGCCTGGCCTATGGGAAAACTTATTACGTCACCATGGACGCGGGGCTGATCGTCGATTCAACGAATGCCGCCTATCCGGGGATCTCCAGTGACTCAGCATGGCGCTTTTCGACGAAGACCGCGGGTCCTGCGACACCCACCGCGACGACGGGACCTACGACGATCACCGTAGGTCATGATGGAAGCGGGGATTTCGCCACGCTGCAAGGTGCGTCCGATTGGATTCCGCAGAACAACACCTTGCCGCGCACCATCGTCATCAAGCCGGGTGTCTATCGTGACAATGCAACCTTCGCGCAGAACCGGAATTTCGTGAGCATTGCCGGCGGTGGGGACCACCGCGAGGACGTGCTGATTTACTACCCCTACGCCGCCTTGTCGTCCGCGAACGACCGCGGTGCCGGCACGCTGCGCATTGAAAGCAATGACGTCTCGGTGCGCGACCTGACCATCGACAACGGCGTGTATCTCCCGAATCCGGCCAATGGTGCTCCCGCTTGGGCCGGGCCGATCAATACCGTTTACACCACTGGCAGTCGCCTCGTCTTCGACAACATCCTCATGAAGGGCGGCCAAGACACGCTCTACGCCAATAGCGGCATCGGCTACTACCATTGCTGCGAGATTTGGGGCAGCGTTGACTTCATCTATGGCGGCGCGCTGGCGGTCTTCGACGATTGCGACATCGTGCAGATCCGCTCCACCGGAGGTCCGGTGTGTGCGCCCAGCACGGCATTCGCGCAGCCCTATGGCGAAGTTTTCCTCGGTTGTCGGTTCCCGCGCGCCCGGGTTGCCGATGGCTTCCCGTACGAGGTGAACGCCAACTCGACCACCTTCATGCGCCCGTGGCGACAGGATGGCGCGACGCAGATCGTCAATTGCCATCTCGATACCCACATCAGCACGAAGGGCTGGGGTGAATGGGGAGACCGCGAGGTCCTATGCCGAGCCCGCGAAGTTGGATCGACCATGATCGGCGGTGGCACCGCGCCGACTCCCGCGCAACGACGGTCGGCAGGGGCGTATTGGCTCAATACCATCGATCCGGATTACACCGGGCCGCCAATGACGGAGACGAATTCGCTGGTGGCACCAAGCACCGGCACCGGCAATCGCCAGGTTGTGACGGTGGACCCCGCCGACTACACGCTCGAAGCGATCTTCGGTCACCCGTATTTCAACCTCAACGGCTGGATGCCGGCGCTGGTTCCTCGCATCACTGGCCAGCCCGTGGATGTCACCGTGGATCCCGGTGATCCGGTCACCTTGTCGATCGTTGCTGAAGGAACTCCGGCACCCACCTACCAGTGGTATCGCAATGGAACCATCCTCGCCGGCAAGACCGCCGCCAGCCTGTCGATCCCAAGCGCGGCAGCGAGCGATGCGGGCAGCTACAAGGTCGTCGCCGGCAATTCCGCCGGATCCACCGAAAGTGCGCCCGCGACGATTTCCGTCAATGATCCCGAAAGCGCGTGGGCATCGTCGTTCGGGCTTGATCCCACGACCAATGGCGCTCCCGCTGCGGACCCCGACGGCGACGGTCTCGCGAATCGCATCGAGCTCCTGTTAGGCGGGAATCCGACGAGTGGTGATAGTCGTGCGATTCTTCCGGTCGCTTCAAGATCCACAAGCGGTCCCGCGGCTTTGGTCTTCCGGTTCAATGTTGCGAAGGCGGCGGCAGACGTGGCCTGGAGTGTCGAGACGAGTTCCTCGTTGGCGGGAACGTGGACGACGGCCGTTCACGGTGTGGGCCAAGTGACGATCACCCAGACTGCATTGGATGCCGCCCGCGACCAAATCACGGTGACCGTCCCGACGACGGAGCCGAAGATCTTTGGCCGGCTGCGTGTCCCTTTGCCGTGACGCGGCTCGATACGCTTTCTTTTCAGCGAAGCAGTCTGCGGAGGTTGACGGTGACATCGTCGCGGCTCAGCAGCCCGGCGGCGACGGCGAGGGTAAGGCTTTCCCATGCGTCCACATCGAGTGATTCCTCCGGCAAGAGTCCGTTCTCGCTGAGGAACACGAGGCAAGTTGCGAGCGCCACCCGCTTGTTGCCATCGACAAAGGGATGATTGCTACAAAGGTAGTAGAAGTAAGCGGCAGCGATCTCGATCGGGTCGGAAATCAATGGTGCCCCCATCATCGTTGCTTGGGGTGCGGCGACAGCCGACTCTAACAGATCTCTCGAACGCAGGCCCGGCGCTCCTCCATGAGCGACGAGGACTTCCTCGTGGATCGCCAAGACGGCGTCCACCGTGGGGTGTTTGATCCCTTGGCTCACGACAGCCGACGGAAGAGTTCGCTGTTCTTGCCAATGATCCGCTTTGCCGTCTCAGCCGCTGCCGCGGGGGAAATCTGCGCTGGATGCATCGGCGTGATCGTGATCGTGCCTCCCGGATGCACCTCCACATTCACCTCGTCGCCTACCTTGAGATGCGAAAGCTGAAGCAAGGTGGAGTCGAAGATAATCCCCTGCGAGTTGCCGATCTTGGTGATCGTCTTGATCATGGTATTACAATGTTTTACGGAACCGGTCCTGTCAATGGAGGAACTTTTTCCCGCGTCACGGCGCCTTGATCAGTCCTTCCGTCCGCACCTTCCACGTTCCGTCGGCCGGAAATCCGGGGCAGGGACGATCCGGAGCGCCCTCCCAGCCGGCGGCCATCATCGCCACGGCATGGAGCAGGCCGCCATTGCCGGGAAGGTAGAGCGGCAGGCGCTGGTCGAGGTAATTGTGGCCGTTGGCGAGGTAGCCGTTGCGGGGCGTGTTGCGAAGCAGTTCATCGATCGCGGCTGACGGTCGATCAAGGCGTGCGGCAGCCATCGCCATCACCGGCGGGTCCCAGCCCCAAGTGGTCGGGTAGTCCCACTTTTTCGCGATGTCGTCGTAGGTGCGGCCGAAGCGCGCCATGTCGAGACCCTTCTCCGGAGGCAGCCAGCCGCAGATCATCAGCACGCAAGGGTGGTCGTGGTAGAGGGTGAAGGGCGGGCCGCTGACCGTGGCGTAGCGGTCTTCCACCACGGGCAAGGGAGCGAGATCTTTCCACGCGGCTTCCCATGCCGTATCAGGCGCCACGCCGAGTTCGGCGCGCCATTCCCGCGCCTTGCCGAGCGCCCAGCGGAAGTAAGCCAGTTCGTAGGCCGGATCCTTCGTTTCCGCCTGCTTGTAGCACTCTTGGGCGGGGATCAACGGAGGCAGCAGATGGAGCTTCCCATCATTGGCGCGACGGGGAAACGACGCCATGAAATCGGCGGTGGCGAAGATCACCTCCCTGTGCTTTTCCAAGGTTTCCTTGCCGGGTTGGGCGCGACGGACCAGTTCCAGGAGGTAGATCGGATGTGGTTGCTGCCAGGCGAGATAAACGCCGATGTCGCTGGGACTCTCGCGGCCGGATGGGTCGGTCATCTTCGGCCAGCGGGCTCCCTTGCAGCCTTGCACCGCGGCGGTCTCGCGGGCCTTCGGCAGGATGCGGTGGTAGAATTCAAGCTGGCGGTCGGTGATCTCCGGCATGCCCCACAACGAAAAGTGGGCGCTGTGCCACGGCACCATCTCGAGGTGGAATTTGCCGAACCATGAGTTGCGCGCGTTGCCGGTCTCCTGCGGCGGGTTCGGTCCCGCGCTATGGATGGCCATAAGGTAGCGCGAGAGCACCACCCGGCGCTCGAGCTCCTTGGCCCGCGGGTCGGTGGAACCAGCGAAGTCAATCGCGCCGCCGCGGTTCCAGAAGCCGTTCCACTGCTTCGTGCAGGCCGCGGCGCATTCCTCAAAGGAAGCCTGCTTGTCAGAGATTGGGTGCTCGGGAGAAAATACCAGCCCCAAGTCGATGGTCTTGCTGCCACGTGGCTTCAATTCGAAGCGGTGTGCGCCAATTCTTTCGAGGGCCGCCTCACCGGTCCATGTGAGCGACGCCGAGTAGCTCGTCGCGTCCATGGTCCTGGCAAACAGGGCGCGGTGTCCTTCCTTCGACTTCAACTCGGTCCGGTGCGCGTCGGGATTCGCGTCGTTGGCCGTTCCGCCCCATTCCCCGGAGGGACCGGAGAAGCCCAGCGCCAGCGTGAGTTGTCCCTTCTCCAACAGATCCGACTCGATCTTCGCTGCCACGCCATCGGGACCGGCGACCGGCACGGTGGTGACCTTCACCTCCGAGCCTTCGAACATGAATCGCGAGCGCAGCGTTCCGGACCACAGGTCCATCTCCTGGCGGATGCCCGAAAGGTCCTCGGGCTTGATGGCCGTTCCATCCGGCTTCACAAAGCCGAGCCTCCCGAGGTCGATCCGGTGCGGATTCGAGCGGAGCCAAGCCGACGCCTTCAACCAGCGCTCCTTTTTCTCCGGTGGAAGGTCATCGGGCGGATTCATCGGCTGGTACGGCCGTGTTTCCCCGTCGTGCGGATGCGGCGCGGTGCAGTCGGCGAGGGTGAACTTCTCCGGATTCGGAAACTCGTGCCACGCCCAGCCGGCCATGGTGTTGAGGTCCTGTCCGTCGCGGTGGAAATCGACGAGCGTCTGGAGGCCGGTGACATCCGCGGTGAACACGAAGTCCGCGCCCGGCAGCCCGAGTCCGAAGGGCGTGAGCTTGTCCGCCCTTTCGATCACCGGATGGTGCCGGCGCACGATCGCCTCGCGGTCGAGCTTCTCCTCCGCCGCTGCAAGAGGGGCAGCGAGGCAGGTCACGGCAAGGATGGCTACCTTCATGGCATGGAATCCGACCGTCTCCACGCCCGGGCTGTCAACCTGACGGCGCGCCACCTTGCACAATACTCAACTGATTCTGCACGATGAATGAGGTACCTCCTGAATGTCCACCTCGACACGCCCGGTAGAAGCGCGAGACCTCGTCACCATGAACCGCCACTTCATTCCATTTGTCCTCGCCTCGCTTCATCCGGTGGTCCAGGCCGCGCCGGTCACCGCCGCGACGGTTGGCCGGCTGCCCGCCGTGGAACAAGCGGCATGGACGGAGTATCTCGGTCGTTCGAAGTCTCTCGCCGCAGCCGATCAAGCGGAGCTTCAGGCCGAGTTGGAAAAGCACGCTATGGCCCAAGCCTTGAAAGCACCCTCCGGCGGCGATTTCAAGCTCTCCGCGGATCG